>CAZKKW010000075.1:0-11591 GCA_964553335.1 uncultured Hyphomicrobiales bacterium
GATGTTGGCACCGCGATGATTTTCTCATCCATGCCCGCTTCATCTTCCATGGTCATAACACCGATCGGACGACAGGCCATCACAGCGCCCGGTAAAATCGGACGTTGGCTTGGTACCAACACATCAATCGGGTCACCATCGTCTGACAATGTATGCGGAATAAACCCATAATTACCGGGATAACGCATAGGTGTATAAAGGAAGCGGTCCACAAACATGGTGCCTGCATCCTTGTTCATTTCATATTTAATCGGTTCACCACCAGTGGGGACTTCGATCAAAACATTCACTTCGTGTGGCGGATTATCACCAACGGGAATAGCATCTAAGCGCATAATCGTTCTTTCACTTTGCCTAAAACAGCAATATATCGTCTTGGGATGAGCAAGGCTTTACGCCAAGCCTAAGCATGTTGCAATGCAATATATGCAATATACGACAAAATGATGAAGACGGTTTTACTAAATTAAACTTCGATTTAGCGAAGTCCGTCTTTTCCTTCGGCCTCTTCATGGGTCAAACCGCCAACCCGTGGCAATGGTCTACCAGAATCGGTAACCGCAATCGCAACCATAATTTCATTGGCCCGTGGCGCGTCATTAACGCGCACTTCCATGCCGTCAAAATGGGAACGCACATAGGCTGCATCTTTATGACCTAAAGGCACATCCAACGGTTGCCCCATAGAACCCATCTTCTTAGATGAGGCGACAAGGGCTGCCCCTTTTTCAACAGCCGCCCGCAATGGTTTACCAAGACGCGGGTGCAAAATGGCGGCGGCATGTTCAAGTTCGCCATTCTCGCCAACCATCGCAGCCTTGCCGTAACTTTCCGCTTCTTCTGGTTTGATGCCGAGCGCTTCAACACACTTTTGACCAAGTAATCCGCCAAGTTCCTCACCAGCCACCATCAGTTCTTCAAGGTCTTCTTGATAGATACCCGCAAACGGGTTTTCAATCACGGCAATCGCAGCAGCCCGTCTGGTGGGTGGCGATATATTACGGCCAATTTCAAGATGAGTATCTTCGACCGTCACAACGATTTTGCGAATTTTCATGGTCTCACTCCTGTTCAATCTCAATTATTTTATTTGATCACTCTATCGAAGGCCGTCTTCGCCAACCACATCGCTGGCAGCAAGGCCGCCTGCACGGTTATGCACCCGCGCACCTGTTGTCATCACCAAAATAACCAACATCTCATCAGCCTTTGGTGCGTCGTTAAGGCCCACTTCAATGGAATCAAAATGTGAACGGACATAAGAGGCATTGGTATGGGTCACCGGCACATCTATACGAACACCCGGCCCGCCAACTTTCTTGCTTGAAGGCACAATCGCTTTAGAGGCAGGCAAAAGTTCGCGCATGGAATATCCACCTGGCGCATGCCAAAGAGCTGCATGTTCAAGCTCACCGCCCTCACCACAGACAGATGCTTTGCCATACCCTTCAACGACGGACGCATCACCGCCGAGAGCAGCTATTAAGTCGCCCGCCATTTTCAAACCGAGCGGTTTTAAATCTTCCATAAAACCTGCGATCTCTTCCACATATTGGCCTGCAAAGGGATTTTTGATGACGGCCGCCGCATAAGCACGACGATGCGGCGTACTTGCCACTGGTCCCCCTTCATGGAAAACCTCTTCAACAGCAATCACACTTTTTCGAACAACAACCTCAGGCATACGTTTCTCCATGATGGGTTTGACTGGTTCCAAACCTTGTTAATTTTTCAAACTGAGCGGCGTCATCTATTGTGACGATGCGGTGATGATCTTGCAATGAAAGATAGGCTGAAACAATAAGACCGCTATCGAAATAATGTTGCGCGACATCCGCACCACGACCGAGAGCGGCTTCAATATCAAACTGTTTAAGCCGCCCAACACCCGTTGTCACCAAGCGTTCGCCAAGATCGCTATCAGGGGAAAGTACGTTAGCTGGTTGCCTAATAATTTGCGGCGCATTTGGCACATCAACAGCATTGGCAATCAAACTTGCAGCACAGTCTGCAATCGCGGCATTTTTAGCAAACACTGTCACCGCATCAGCAATGCCAAGAGAATGACTGCGACCTTGCCAGCCACTTGTTGCAACACCGCCAATTTTATCAGCCGCACAAAGCGTGACGCCTTTTTGAACGGTGCCAGAACTAATATTAGAACAAATGCCAAGATCAAAAGTTTCACCCTTACCAAGATAAAGCGCTATATCGCCGCCATTGTTGACAAAAGCCTTGCTGAGATTGGCAGCAACTAGCATGGAATGCAGAACATGATCAGCCACACTGCCCGCCACCGCGATCATCGGGGTCACGAAACATGTCTTTGCAAAAGGTATAATCGCCTCGTGCATCGCTTTTCCAACCACGCTTTCAGGAATTGCGCGTTTGGGATCATAGACTGCGCGCAATAAAGTAAGCTCACCGCAAAGGTCGGGTAAGATTGTTTGAAAAGCGGCGTGCGCTGCTTGGTAAGCAACCTTACGGTCTTGTGGCGTGACACCCTCCGCCTCAATCACCAGTTCAATCGGTCCGTGTTTTAAATAAAGCCGTTTGCCATCTTGCGATTGGCTCGCCACTGGCTTTTCTGAAAAAATACTCATGATGACGGCTCTTTTCCAACAGGCCACGGATTATTTGCATGGTTTGCAACGGTGCGCTGACCATTTAACCGATGGTCATCTTGCTTGCCGCGATTTTCTTCCACTGCCCGTTCAATCGGCACGATGCAATCCATATGTCCACCCATTTTCTCATAATCATCACGGCTGACGGTAAACTCAATTGGCGCAACAAGGGCTGGTGTTGGCACATAGCCAAAGGCATTTTCTGGCATAAGAGAGACATCGTTCATAATGGTGATCCCACCACCTGGCCAGCGATAACTTGGCACACCACCACAGGTAATTTTCGTAATCGCCTGTTGTGCAGATTGCGTAAGCTTCACTGGATTTTCCGTCACACCTGCCCGCAAGGAACCACCTGCCCCCCCCATAAACAAAACGGAGCAAAGTGCTGGTTCGCAGTTTTCTTCAATCCGCCCGATAGATGGTAATAAGCGTTCAGGCATATCCATCTGCACAGGCTCTAAATCGTCATCAAGCTCATAGTAGGCAAACTGCTCACCCGTGGTTGAAACCATTAAGAGAGACTGACCAACTTTCGCGGCCTTGGCGTTAAAATCACCCAATATGCTAAGCGGATCATCAATGTCCGTGCCACCCCATCCGGTGCCCGGTTGAGCCACTTGGAAATAACGGCCCGGTGTTGAGCGACGCCCTAAAATCTTGATGCCAGTTGGCGCCCAACCAATAACTTTACCCGCCTGATGTTCAGACATGACGCCGGTAATATGGTCATCAACCACCACCACTTCATCAACACGGTCTTTCCATTGCGAGGCGAACATGCCGACAGTGGCAGAACCACAACCAACCCGCATCCGCTCTTCAACAATACCATTTATAACAGGTGCTTTGTTTGCCTGAACGATAATGTTAGCACCTTCATCAACACTCATCTCCACCGCTTCGCCATTACAAAGTGCGAGCAGACTGGCGCAGGTAACACGACCCTCTTTCTTGCCTCCACCCGTTAAGTGATGAACCCCGCCGAGAGACAACATTTGCGAGCCATATTCTGCCGTGGTGACATGACCAATCGGTTCACCATCCACCCGTACTAAACTGCGCTCTGGGCCAAGGTGGCGGTCGGTATCAATCTTCACCTTGGCACCGCAATAGCTGAAGATACCTTCCGTCACCACAGTGACCATATCCACGCCATCAACTTTTGAAGAGACAATAAACGGCGCGGGCTTATAGTCTGGATAGGTTGTTCCCGCCCCAATCGCCGTGATGAACTGGTCTTTCGAACGAACAATCTCGCCGTCCCATTCTTCATCCTGACCCAAAAAGGGGACAACATCCGACCCATCATCAATATGCCTTTCAAGGACGGTAAGCGGATCAAGCCGCACCAATTCGCCGCCCTCATTTGCATAGCGATCACAGGCACCTGAACGACCATCCGCGATGTAACACATCACTGGGCAGGCATCGCATCTGATTTTTTCAGGTTTTACAGGGGTGGCATCAGTCATGGTGTCAACTCTCCTGCTTACGCATAAGTGCTGCTAATACCTTGTCAGGCGTTGCAGGCAAATGGGCGACAGTCACACCCGTTGCATCCCGAATAGCATTGACGATGGCAGGTGCTGTTGGGATTAAAACATGTTCTCCCAACCCCTTCGCGCCATAAGGTCCTTCGCCGTCTTCCACTTCGATGATGATGTTTTCAAATTCAGGCACATCGCCAAAAGTCGGAATGAGGTAGTCATGCAGGTTTTCGGTTTTGCCCGGAATATACTCTTCCATAAGAGCAAGCCCGATACCCTGTGCAACGCCGCCTTCAATTTGGCCTTCAACAAGCAGCGGATTAATCGCACGACCAACATCGTGGGCAGTCACAATCCGATCGAGTTTCACCGTGCCAAGCGCTGTATCAACGGTCAGCTCAATCATCTGCGCGCCATAGCCGTAAACCGCATAGGGAACACCCTGCCCCTTCTCATCGAGAGGAGAAGTTGGCGGGTCATAGGTTTCTTCGGCCATCAGCACATAGCCGATCTCATTCTCTACCAATTCACCAAGCGCAATCGTGGTGGTGTTACCACCCTCACTCACATGCAAGCGACCATCGCTAATTTCAATCGACGCACTTTCTCCCACATTGGCAAGGCGCAAAATTTGAGCCCGTAACGCTTCACCTGAAAGACGGGCTGCCGAACCCGTGACATAAGTTTGACGCGATGCAGACGTCTTGCCGCAATCTGGTGTAAGGTCCGTATCACCATCAATAATCTCAATTGAGTGGACGGGAACACCCAGCGCGTCAGCTGCAATTTGCGTAATCACCGTGTTGGCACCTTGACCAATATCCATTGCGCCTTGGTGTAGCACCACCGTGCCAGATTTCTTGATGCCAAAACGCACGGTTGATGGGTTTGGCAAAGACGTGTTGCCGCAGCCATACCAACAGCTACCAATGCCGACGCCTTTTTTAAGATGAGAGCCCACCGCTTGCTCATTAAACGTCGCTGCCTTTTTACACGCTTCACGCCAAGGAGATTTCAGAGCCTCAAGGCACTCTTGAATACCAACGCCCTTTTCAAACACTTGCCCAGTGACAGTTGGCTGTCCGTTTTGCAACGCATTGATCAAGCGGAAATCAAGTCGGTCAATTCCTGCTTTATCAGCCAATTCATCAAAGGCAAGTTCTTGCGCCACAGCAGACTGCGGCACGCCAAAACCTCTAAACGCGCCAGAGGACGGCGTATTGGTATGAACCGCAACACTGCGCGCGCGATAATTTGGCACTGAATATGGGCCAGAAGCGTGAACCGGCACCCGGTTCGCAACAGTCGGGCCCCAGCTCGCATAAGCGCCTGTGTTAAACACGCCGTAAAAATCAAACCCAGTAATCTTGCCCACTTCATCGCACCCCAGCTGCATGGTAATTTCTGAGGGATGGCGTTTGGTGGTTGAAACCATCGTTTCATAACGGCTGTAAGAAATGCAGGCCGGACGGTTTAATTTCCAAGCAGCAAGCGCAATATAGGGCTGGAACGAAACATCAAGTTTCGCCCCAAACCCACCGCCACAAGCAGACGGCATGACGCGGATTGCAGATTGCGGCAAATCCAAAATATCAGCCAAAGCTTCGCGATCCATTTGCGCTGCTTGGGTGCAGCCGAACAATTCCAATCGATCGCCCTTGCGAACACAATAACCCGCTTCCGGCTCGATATAAGCGTGCTCGATAAATGGTGTAGATGTTTCAACGCTTACAACATAGGCCGACGCCGCTAACGAGCTTGCCACATCCCCACGCTCAACCAAGCCGCGCACCATTTCATTTCCAGCTCGATTTTCATGCAAATCATCCACAGCACCACTGGTCGCCTCTTCCGGCTTCAAGGCATGGTCAATGGGCATCCACTCAACGGGGAAATCATCGGCATCAAATGCGTTGATCGCCTCAAGCTCTCCGACCACACAAGCAATTGCCTCACCACGGTGACGGGCTGTCTTTTCAGCAAAGACGGGTTGATCAGCAAAAGGCGGGATAACCCCGTGACAATTGCGCCCCGCGATGTCGCTGGCATCAAAGACGGCGAGCAAGCCTGCGTTGGACGCCAAAAAGGCATCCTTATCGCCAATCTTAAAATGCGCAAAATGATGCGGGCTTCTGACCACACGCACATGCAGGGCGTCTGCCGGAATAGTATCCGCTCCATAAAAAAGTGCGCCTGTCACCTTCGGCTCACCATCAAGATGACGGATTGCAGCACCAACCCCGTCACCTGCAGTTGGCGTTACGCATTCAGGCTGCTCATCAAAAGCATGAACCACCGCATCAACAATTTTACGGTACCCCGTGCAACGACAAAGCACGCCACCCAGAGCATCTTCAACGTCATCCTGACTTGGCCTCTGATTGACATCAAGAAGGGCCTTCGCGCTGACCAACATACCCGGCGTACAAATGCCGCATTGCGCCGCGCCAAAACGAAGGAAGCTCTGCTGCAATCGCTGAATTGTTAGATCGTGCTGTAAACCTTCAAGGGTGGAAACTTGCGACCCATCAAGCTGGCCAATCGCAGTTAAACAACTACACGCTGTTTTGCCATCAACCAAAACAGTACACGCCCCGCAATCCCCCGCATTACAGCCAACCTTGGTTGCTATCAGTCCAAAATCCTGTCGCAACACATCAGAAAGCCGCTTTACTGGATTGCTTGAAACCACTTCAACTTTATCATTGAGGGTAAATTCAACCGCCATTGCTTCCCCTCTCAACAATCACATTTTGCAAGGTGCGCACGACCAGCTCTTTTGTCGCGGCCATTCGGTAGTCTCCACTTGCCCGCACATCATCAATTGGCGACAAAGGCGCTAAATCATCAACCTCAATCAACTGTGCAAAATCAATCTGGCAATCTTGTCCAATAAGACGTTTTTCCAAGGCATCCAATCGCTTCGCCACCGCCGAACATGACCCAACACTGATGGCCGCATCGTCGATCAAACCACTTTCATTGATTGAAAGGCGAGCCGCGATCATTGAAATGGAGATGACCAGATATTTACGAGCGCCAAGCTTGAGAAAAGAAGAAATCCCCCGCGCACCATCCGCCGGAATGATCAAATGCGTCACCATCTCATCACATTTTAAATCCGTATCGCGGTTACCGTGAATGAAATCATCAAGCGGCACTTCCCGCTCACCATCCAAACAACTAAGCCGCACCATCGCATTCATAGCAAGCAAAGGTGGCACCCCATCTGCTGCGGGCGATGCATTGCAAAGATTACCGATCAAGGTTGCGCGGTTTTGTATTTGGATTGAGCCAACTTCGCGCGCGGCTAGTTTCAACGCATTAAAAGCTTGCGGCAAATCCGCCTCAATAACATCCGTCCACGTCACCCGCGCCCCAATTATCCAGCGCCCGTCATCATCTAAAGTGATTTGATCAAGACCCGCAATTTTTGAAATATCAAGCACATTGCCAACAGGTGCAGCCTCTTGAAGCGACGGATAAAAATCCGTTCCGCCAGCCAAAATCTTCCAGTCATTTTCCGCCAACATTAAGAGCGCGTCGAATAACTCAACAGGACTACAATACAATTCTTTCAAGAAGTCCTCCGCCTCAGTTCGAACCATCGCCTCTTTCCAAAAAGTCATTGATTTCAAAAACTCAGTAAAGGCATATTTTTGTTAGTATGCAAATAAAAATTAGATTTGTAAATGTTACGCAAAACAAAAGCAAAAATTGCTTCGTGTAAGACGAAAAACACGACCTCCTATTGTCAGTTTGATAAAACTGGTGATACGTTTGCATGCAAATGAAATTCATGACTTGAAGCAATTTAAGGGGAAGACATGGCTGACGCACCAAAAGATATGCCAGAGCGTGGCCGCACGCTGATCACAAACATAGGTAGACTATTAACAGGGAACCTGGACGCCCCCCTTGCAGACAGTGACTGTCTTTTGATCGAAGACGGAGTAATTACAGGGTTCGAGAAGGCCGATGCTGATCGCACAATTGATGCTGCGGGCTGCGCTGTTGCGCCTGGTTTGATTGATGGGCATTGCCACCCCGTCTTTGGTGATTGGACGCCGCGCCAAAACCAGATTGGCTGGATTGAGATGAACGTAAATGGTGGCGTCACCAGTTTTATATCCGCAGGTGAAGTGCATCTTCCTGGTCGGCCAAAAGATGCTGAAGGGGTCAAAGCGCTGGCAATGGTAGCTCAACGCTGCTTTACGAATTTCCGTGCGGCCGGTGCTAAGGTGTTAGCAGGCGCGCCTGTTCCAGAGCTGGATTTTGATCGCGATTTTTATGTCGACATAAAAGGCGCTGGCATTCGCCATATTGGCGAAATTGGCCTTGGTACTGTAGCAAAAGGCCCAGATGCCGCGCGCGTAACAGGCTGGTGTAGAGAGTTGGGAATTGAGACAATAATGCATACCGGTGGGCCTTCTATTGCAGGCTCTCACCATGTCACAGCGGAAGATGTGCTGGAGGCGCAACCAGATGTGGTAAGCCACATCAATGGAGGGCCTACTTCGATCCCACATGAAGCAATCCGAGACCTATGTCGCCATGCGACCGGCGCACTTGAGGCGGTCCACAATGGCAATGAAAAGTCCGCATTGGTCGCTATGGAAGGCGCGCTGGCAGAAGGGAGACTGGCGGATTTTCTAATTGGAACAGACGCACCAGCCGGCTCCGGTGTTCAGCCGAACGGCATGTTGCGAATGGCAACATTACTCGCCAGTTTCGGCGGATTACCAGCAGAACAAGCATGGTGTTGTGGCAGTGGGAACGTGGCAAAGCGGCGGGATCTGCAGCAAGGTATAATCGCGCCCGGACGACCCGCAGACCTAGTGTTTATGGACCGCCCTGGAGGATCGGACGGGCATGATGTCCTCGGCGCTATGGCCCTTGGCAACATTCCCGGCATTGCGGCGGTGATGATTGACGGCAAGATGCGCACGGGCCGCTCACGCTCAACCCCCCCAGCGGCGAGGGTCCCGGTGGTTTCATAGCTTAGAGCGAGAGCACGTTCAGCGATACAATTGCGATCTGAGGGCATCACTTGAGGATTTGACGTGGCGCAGAATGACGGCAAAAGCCACTTGATACCAGCATGATTGAAGAAGGCTATTGCGCTGATTTCGTGCTGATGGATCAAGCGCAACACCCCACCCGCAACGCGCTTGCCAGAGGTGGTTGCTTAAAACACGCTTATTCACTCTACAGCCTTGCCGCGTCCTTGAGTTTGCGAAGTAATTTTGGAGCAAATTTTTGAAAATAAACCAGAATCATTAAATCTATCAGATCCCACTTTACATAGTAGGCAAGATAATTTGAAATATATAAAAATCATAGATAGTATCTATTTATGGAAATAATCTCATTTATAGCAATTGTTGTTTTTATATTTTTCAAAACAAGAAGCCGTTTTAAAAGATTTAAAAACACGAACAAAAATCAAGACAATCAACCTTTCGATTCCGAAAGTTCCTCTCCCCTTCCAAACAAACCAACTTTGTATGGCCCTGCCTACATCATTGATGGCGACAGCTTGGTTATCCAGAAAACTCAAATACGCTTATACGGTGTAGATGCGCCCGAAATGAACCACCCTTACGGCAAGAAAGCTAAATGGGCCTTAGTTTCAATGTGCAAGGGGCAAAAAATATTGGCAGAGGTTTTATTCGAAGACGATTATGGCCGTACGGTCGCAAGATGCTACCTACCAGATGGTCGCGATGTTTCAGCAGAAATGGTAAAATTGGGTCTCGCGCTAGATTGGCCCAAGTTCTCGAATGGAGAATATAGCGCACTCGAAATTCCTGATGTGCGCAAAAAACTATGGTTGGCTGACGCCCGTCAAAAAGGGCGCATGCATGTGTGGGAAAAATTCGAGGCAAGGCAAAATTCCAACCGACCTTAAAACCATTTCCAATTGCGAAAAATGGCGGCCATTAAAGTACGAAGCTCGATCGCATTCAAAAACCCCTTCCCCCTTGCAAATCCCCCGCAAAAATAGTATTCAACGCCCATGTCGGGACCGGAGAAATCTGTCCCGCTTTTTTAGTGCTTGGAATTTGCACGCGCAGATAACAAGATTTGAACCGTAATAGACTGAACAAAAAGCCAATCATTCAGCCAATTTGCTGCATAGATTTGGGATCAGAACATAAAGGAAAATAACATGTTCGCAGTCATGAAAACCGGTGGTAAGCAGTACAAAGTTGCTGCTGACGACGTGGTAAAGATTGAACGCCTTGAAGGCGAAGCGGGTGATACCGTTTCTTTCGAAAATGTCCTCATGGTAGGTGGTGACGACGGTGTAACCGTTGGCGCGCCTTTCGTTGAAGGTGCAACCGTTGTTGGTGAAGTGGTGGATCAAGGTCGTGGTCGTAAGATCATTATCTTCAAAAAGCGCCGTCGCCAAAACTCACGCCGCAAAAATGGACATCGCCAGTATTTTACATCTGTGCGCATCACAGACATCCTCGTTGGTGGCGCTAAGCCGAAAGCGGCGAAGAAAGCGGCTCCAAAGAAAGCCGATGCTAAACCTGCTGAAAAGCCAGCCGCTAAAAAAGCTGCACCTAAAGCAGCTGCTGCAGCAGGTGCCGTTGCAGCTGGTGCATTGTTTGCAGCTCAAGATGGTGAGCCAGATGATCTGAAGCAAATTTCAGGTGTTGGCCCAGTACTTGAGAAAAAGCTACATGGCCTTGGCATTACAAAATTCGCGCAAGTTGCAGCATTCACTGCTGATGACATTGCAAAAGTAGACGATGCCCTTTCATTCAAAGGCCGCATCGAACGTGACAACTGGCTAGAGCAAGCAGCAGAGCTTGCAAAAGCTGCTAAGTAGGAGACGGATAAATGGCTCATAAAAAAGCAGGCGGTTCATCCCGTAACGGTCGCGACTCAGCTGGTCGTCGTCTTGGCATTAAAAAGTTTGGTGGCGAGCTCGTCATTCCAGGCAACATCATTGCGCGTCAACGCGGCACGAAGTGGCACCCAGGCGACAATGTCGGCATGGGCAAAGACCACACAATTTTTGCAAAAGAAACCGGCAACGTCGTCTTCCAAAACAAGGCGAACGGTCGCACGTATATTTCTGTGGCCCCGCTTATGGAAGCAGCAGAGTAAACACCGGATGAAACAAAATTTCCGGTGGTCTTAACCCCCGGAGATAAAGTCACATTGTGATCCAAAGGGGAGAGAGGCCACCGCCACTCTCCCCTTTTTCTTATTCCAAACCCAATGGAGATCACGATGGTTGAAATACATGAATACGACGAACAAGGCTTATCCCCCGAACGGCGGCAACCTGGCGAAATAAGTAAGGGCGGGGTGGTCAACACTGCTTCAGCCCCGACAGATCAGAACAAAGCAGTGAAAGTGGCACCCGTCGTGCTCAGTACGAAACGACTGACGTTGCGTGCGCCCCATAAGCGCGACTATGACGCCATCATAAAATATGCCAACAATCCAAATGTCG
>CAZKKW010000076.1:0-11553 GCA_964553335.1 uncultured Hyphomicrobiales bacterium
AAAAGTCGACAGTGAAGTTGGTTTCACCTTTGTGGCACCACAGCGGACCATCGATTCATCAACAAGAGCTGTGAATTTGACTGGCGGACCAAGTTTGACTTCGACCGACATCGACGTGGACGGCAGCTACTTTGTACCGAAAGTTGCAGCCAAGGTTGGTTTCGGTGAGCACGTTGACTGTGCGGCGACATTTTCAACGCCATTTGGTGCTGATCAGGACAACGGATTGAACACGGCCGTTTCAGGCAGTGCGGTCGAATTTGAAATTGACACCGAAGATTACGGTCTTACCTGCTCGTTCAAATACAATTTAGGCCAAACTAAACTGGGAGAAAGTCGCATTCGTCTTATTGGCGGTGGATCATATCTCCGGTTTGATGGTTTCTTGAGCCGCCAATCATTTGTAGATTTTGTTGGAATTCCAGCAGCGTTCCTACCAGGAATCAGTCCTGCATTGACTGGTTTGAATGCCGAAGGCCTTGGACTTTTCAACATTGACGATGAAGCTTTTGGCTGGCGTGCTGGTTTAGCTTATGAAATTCCAAAAAGTGCAATCCGTGTTTCAGCTGTTTACTCTTCAGCTTACGACATCAATGCGACAGGTACCGTTGACATCAGTGGGTTTAACACACCAGCGGCTCTTGCCGCGCCAACTGCGCCGATTTCGTTGACCACAGAGCTTCCGCAACAAGTTGATATCAACGTCCAGTCCGGTATCAATGAAAAGACGCTTGCCTTTGCTCGTTTCAATTGGACTGATTGGAGCCAGCTCGGTTCGATCCCAGTAGAAGGTGTTTTAAGCCCATTGACCGCAACACCAACCGATACATTTTTTGAACCGCTTTACCGTGATGGTTTAACCTTGACCGGTGGTGTTGGTCGTAAGTTTACAGAGGGCTTGTCTGGACAACTTTCTCTGACATGGGACCGTGGTACATCCACAACAACTGGAACGCAGAGTGACACATGGTTGATTTCAACAGGATTGAGCTTCAAAGCAAATGAGAATGTTTCAATCCAAGCGGGTGGTGCTGTTGGTATCCTAACATCAGGCTTCACATCTGGTGTTGGTGTTTTGGATGTAAACACTCAAGCCTCTCGTTCATTCGGCAACGACTTTGTTGGTGCCTTCTCAGCATCAGCTAAAATCAGCTTCTAACCGCTGAATTAAATTTTTAAGTTATGAAGAAGCGAGGGCAGGCCCCTCGCTTTTTTGTTTGGACTTGTATGCAGCTTCTCTCTAACATCAAAATTACTTTGTAATCTTTGATTTAGACAAGGGCATTGCCGATTTGAGTGATCTCGCGGAACAGCTGATTAACCGCCTACCAAAGGCAGAACTGCACCTTCATGTTGAAGGAACGTTAGAGCCTGAAATGATGTTGGCGCTGGCAAAACGCAACAACATTAAACTTCCCTATGAAGGGGTTGAAGATATACGGGCAGCTTACGAGTTTGATTGTCTGCAAGACTTTCTCGATCTTTATTATATGGGCATGTCGGTGCTGATTACCGAACAAGATTTTCATGACCTAACATGGGCCTATCTCGAACGCGTGCACGCCGATGGGTTGACCCATGTTGAGATGTTCTTTGACCCGCAAGCCCACACAGATCGCGGTATCAAGTTTGATACCGTCTTGGGCGGCATCGTCTCCGCGTTAGATAAAGCGCAAGCAGAGCTGAACATTAGTTCCAAGCTGATTATGTGTTTCCTACGTCATTTGCCTGAAGAGCATGCCTTTGAAGCCCTAGAATGCGCTTGCCAAAACAAAGAACATATTTACGGGGTAGGGCTTGATAGTTCTGAGGTGGGGCATCCGCCTGAAAAGTTCACCCGCGTTTTTGAAGAAGCCCGCAACGAGGGCTTTGTACCGGTCGCCCATGTGGGAGAAGAGGGGACGGCTGAGAACGTCAAAGATGCACTTGATATTTTGAAGATTGAACGGGTAGATCACGGTAATCATGCCTTTGATGATCCGACCTTGATTAAGCGCTTGGCAAAACAACAAACACCGCTCACCATGTGCCCCATCTCGAACTGGCGCTTAAAGGGCATTCCATCACTTGCAGCAAGCCCCGTGAAAAAGGCGCTCGATGCGGGCTTGCTCGTCACGGTGAATTCAGACGACCCGTCTTACTTCGGCGGCTATTTGAACGATAACTATCGCGCGGTCCATGAGGCACTTGCTCTGAGTGAGAATGAACTGATTACCCTTGCCAAAAACTCCTTTGCTGGCTCGTTTCTTGACGATAAACAGAAACAAACCCAATTGGATAAGATTGACGACTGCGTGGATGATGTTCGTCGCGGGGGCAAGCGAAGGTAGCTCGGTCATATTATCGTGAGTAGGGGTAACATTCACATCTGCTTACTTGAAACAAGGCCTGCCTGCATGCAAGTTACTTCAAAATTTTCGAATTAATGACCATGCGATTGGCAAGGTCGAAACCTAGAGGAAGACAGATGGTTTCAAGAAAGTTACGACTATCTTTGGGGGCATTGTTGGCAGTGACCGTTTCATCGCTGCTTGTTTTTACAGCAATAAAACTCTTTTCTCCGCCAGAAGCAGATCTGTGGGATCGGTGGGCTATACATGATGAGAATTCTAAAGTCGTTGTTTCTCATGATGCTTGGGACAAGCTTTTACAGCAATTTGTGATTGAAAGAGATGATGGTGTAGCGCTTGTCGGTTATGATGATTTTTCTGATGATGACCGAAAAATCCTCGATAATTATGTCACCTCATTGGAAGAGACAATTGTCACCAAACTCAACCGCGATGAGCAGCGTGCTTATTGGACCAATATGTATAATGCGGTGACGGTTAAAGTTGTTCTTGATCATTATCCAGTCGACAGCATTCGCGAAATAGACATCGCCTCAGAGGCTTTAGCAAATGGTCCATGGAAAGCAAAGCTGGTCGAAGTTGAAGGACAAGAGCTTAGTCTTGATGACATTGAGCATAGAATTTTGCGCCCGATTTGGCAGGATCCCCGCACCCATTACGCTATCAATTGCGCCGCAATAAGCTGCCCAAATCTGCATGTGCGCGCCTTCACAGCAGAAAACATGGAAGCAACACTTGATAAATTAGCAAAAGGCTATGTGAACGATCCTCGCGGATTGGAAGTCATTGATGGCGAAGTTCATGCGTCAAAGATTTTTGAGTGGTTCCAAGTTGATTTTGGTGGAACAGAAGCAGCGGTTTTGGATCATGTAAGAATTTATGCAACCGATGACTTGCGTGAGAAACTTTCAGGGATCACATCCATCACATCTTATGGTTACGACTGGTCGCTAAACAAACTACCACGTGAATACTCCTATAATTGGAGCCTTAATCAAGGGCCTCGCCAATATGGGCAAACAACCCGCACTCGACAGACGAGAGCAGAAAGAGCAAAAGAAAGAGAGCGCAAGAAAGCTGAAAGAAAAAGAAAAAATGACGCTAAAACCGCCGCCAGACGCCGACGCCTTGACGCCTTGATCAATCGGGATCTTAGTTCCGCTGGGGGTAGCTAACCCATTCATGGCCCGGTTATGGATAATCGGCGCACTCTTATGCTGTTTAATGCTGCTGCTTGGTATAGGCTCCCATTACCAGTCTCCTGACGCTTTCATATATGCAGCTTTAGGTACCATGGCTGTTTTGATGGTTGCGGGCGTGGTTTGGTTCGCGCTTCTATGGGCAATACCACAGGCTATAAATACCAAAGACATAAATACCGAGGCCAAGAATACCAAAGGAGTGATCGGGTTTATCATTCTCGTCGGCTTCGTGCTGCGTTTAATTATGTTGCCGTCAAATCCTATTCTTGAAATCGACTATTTCCGATATTTATGGGATGGGATTGTTGTTTCAAACGGCTTAAACCCCTTTGCTGTTTCGCCTTATGCTGCAATTGTCGGGAGCGATGTTCCCTCCCTTTGGCATACGCTCGCGCAAAACCACAAAGACATTGTTGAAAGCATCAATTACGCGCCCTTACGCACGATCTATCCGCCCGTTGCTCAGTTTTTTTTCTGGCTCACGATCGTCATCCCGTCAGATTTTGATCTGCTCATTCTGCGTCTTGTTTTAATTTTATGCGAATTTGTAACAGTTCTATTTTTGATTTCATTGTTGAAACACGCCAACCAATCACCTGCATGGGTAGCGCTTTATTGGTGGAACCCTTTAATTATCAAAGAGCTCATAAACTCTGCCCACATGGACGCAATTCTGCTTCCCTTCCTTGTCGGTGCGGTATTGCTCGCGGCGCGTAATCGGTTTTATCTTTCATCTGTGGCTTTAGTTGGCGCGATTGGTGTCAAGATATGGCCGATTTTGTTGGCGCCCCTTTTGTTGCTGAAATTACCATTCAAGCGGCTTTTGATCGTGGCTTTCATAAGCCTGCTTCTTTTGGCGTTGATGGCGTGGCCAATTATCGATGGACGCCTTGATCACTCGTCAGGATTTGTCGCCTATGCTGAGTTATGGGCGCGCAATGAAGCGATATTTTCCCTGCTTGAAAAGACATTGACGTGGCTGCTCGACTTTGGCGGCTTGGACCTGCTTGACCCAGGACGCCTCGCACGCTTGGTGGTGGCATTAAGTGTTGGCTCCCTTGCTCTTCTGCTGGCTTTTAGATCATGGCAAGGACCAAACGCATTGGTGCATAGTGTTGTACTTATTTCAGCTGCTTTGTTTCTGACAAGTGCGACTGGCTACCCTTGGTATTATGCTTGGATATTGCCGTTTCTCGTTCTCGTTCGATTGCGCTCGTTGTTGCTTTTGACTGTCCTGCTACCGTTTTATTATTTGCGTTTTTATATGGTTGAAATTGATCAGGTATATATCTTTGACACGTATATAGTTTGGCTAGAATTTGGGCCGGTGCTATTACTTCTTGGTTGGGAATTGATGCGGAAATACCGAACGCAGAAGCTGCCTGCATAAGCAAGAATGACTTATGAGCAGAAGAGGGTGTTCGTGTTGTATACTGGTCTTCGCAACCAACCGCTTTAAGTCTGTGTCACCCCAATGGATGGCATCGTGCACAAAACATCCGCTTCACCCATCGCAACCATCTCATCATCTTGATGGACAGAAATTCTCAAAATTGATTGTCTTTGACGTGTTTCTCAGCCGATCCATTCGGCCCATGTTTCTGTCTCATGGTCGCTGACGGGAAACAGATCAGCACCTCACCAAGTGACTTCATGCAGGAATCTTCGATTTCTCTTTTGAGTGAATAATGATGCGATTGCAGGCCTCTGCAAAACGATCATCATCAATGGTGAGTGCGACACGCACCCAATTTTCAACCGTTGTGCCAAACGAAGAACCTGGCATTACAGCAACGTCAAATCTATCCAGAAGATCATGGGCGTATTCCTGACCTGACATATTTGTAGACGAAATGTCGATCATCGCGAACATGCCTGCCTGCGGTGTGACCACGTGCAAACTGGTCTCACTTGACAGGCGTTGTTCTATCATCGAGGCGCGCGCGGCATACCTGTCACGCATTCCTTGAGCGACTGTTGAACCTTCGCGAATGGCCTTCTCAGTCATGTCGGCGATGAAGGGTTGATTACCAAACAGCATCGCTTCAGCAAACGGCAACAATCTTTCCGTAAATTCCGTTGGACCCACGCACCAACCACTTCGAAAGCCGGGTGCTGCGTGTGACTTGGAGATTGATGAAACAACAATTGTGCGACTTTCAATATCTGGGTCGCACAGGGGAGAATAGAAAGTGTTGTTGCCAAAAGTAAGCATGGCATAAACCTCATCTGAAATAATCCAGAGGTCGTGTTTGATTGCCAATTGGCCGATTTCTTTGATGTCCTGTTCTCTCAGAACTGCTCCAGTGGGGTTATGCGGCGTGGTCAATAGCAACGCGGTTGTGTTTGGCGTGATACGCGCGGCAATGTCATTGGCCGAAATGCGAAAACCATTTTCAGGACGCAGTGGAACGGGCACCATTTCTGCACCGCAAGCCCGAATTACCCCCTCGTAGGTTGCATACATTGGATCTCCGACGAGAACCTCATCTCCTTCTTCAGCCACCCCCATCAACACACTGAAAAGACTTGTTTGGGTGCCTGGGAAACATAGGAATTGTTCTTTCGTAAACTGTCGATTACAAGTTTTGCTATAGTGCTCTACCAATGCATTGCGCAAACCAATTTCACCAGCACCATCTGAGTAGGTGGTGCGCCCCTTAAGCATTGCTTCATTGGCGGTTTCTATCAACTCCAGAGGGGTTGGAATATCGGGTTCACCAATCGTCAACTCAATAACATCTTTGCCCTCTGCAAGGCGCTGTCTTGCCTTGAAATGAATTTCCCATTTTGCGCCGCCCGTACCTTGCAGGCGTTTTGTAATCGCAGTCTTTCTCATTCATTTATGCTTTCACTAGTTCAACGCCGAGTATTGCTTCGCAGGAGTTAAGTCCGATATTGGTAATCTCTTCAGGGGCAAAAGCTTTGGGAAGTAACCCACCCTCAAGCCACAAACCATCTATTATCGCTTCAATAAGATCTTTCTTACGACACTGTTCCGACTTTCTCTCAAATTTTCTCTCTGGACCAGTCAATTTGCGCCCATAAGTTTTTCGTTGCAATATTTATACATTTGAACAAATGTAGAAAAAATAGAGATTGGCAACATTAAAATTGGCGCCTCATCTTTTAATTAAAAATTGCGGGTTTTGGTAAGTTTAAGGTGACGTAACGATTGTCTGATTATGTTGAGTATAAAAAATATACATAAATCCTTTGGCCCACTTGAGGTGCTAAAAGGAATATCTTTAGACGCTAACCAAGGAGATGTAGTCTCCATTATTGGTGCAAGTGGCTCCGGTAAAAGCACATTTCTTAGGTGCATCAATTTACTCGAATTACCCTCCCAAGGCTCAATTTCTTTAAACGGAGAAGCGCTCAATTTTAAAGAAGTTGCAGGTAGTCTCGTCCCCACAAATAAACGTCAAGTAGAGCGATTTCGCTCGCAACTGGGCATGGTCTTTCAAAGCTTCAATCTCTGGCAACACATGACCGTTTTACAGAATGTTATTGAGGGGCCAATTCAAATTCTCAAAAAACCTAAAGCCGAAGCGATTGAACACGCCGAGAGCATTCTCAATCAAGTTGGGCTTTGGGAGAAACGCGATCAATTTCCCGCTTTTATGTCTGGTGGACAACAACAACGTGCAGCGATTGCCCGAGCATTGGCGATGGAGCCTCAAGCCATGCTGTTTGATGAACCAACCTCAGCGCTTGATCCGGAATTGGTAGGAGAAGTTCTGAAGGTTATTCGGTCTCTTGCTGAAGAAGGCCGCACCATGATTCTTGTCACGCACGAGATGAAGTTTGCACGAGATGTGTCAACCAATGTCTTGTATTTGCATGAAGGCAAAATTGAAGAGCAAGGGCCACCCTCTAAAGTGTTTGAAAAACCTGACAGCGACAGGTGTCGGGCTTTTGTACAATCCGTTCATTAAAACTAAACTGACTAAGGGAGAGACCAAATGAAAAAACTACTAACAGTATTAGCAGGCAGCGCCGCAGCGATTGCAATGAGTGCACAACTTGCAATGGCTGACGTTAAAGTTGGAATTGCGGCCGAAGCTTATCCACCTTTTGCTGAGAAAGCTGCTGATGGCACTTGGGCAGGCTTTGAGATTGATATAATCAATGCAGTTTGTGCTGCTATGAATGAAGAATGTGAAATCGTTCCTGTTGCATGGGACGGCATCATCCCAGCGCTACTTGGTAAGAAAATGGACGTCATCATGGCCTCCATGTCCATTACAGACGAGCGTAAGAAAACGATTGCTTTCTCTAACAAATACTACAACACACCAGCTGTGATTGTGGCTGCAAAAACATCAGACATTTCTGGTGACACAGCAAATGTTGCAGGCAAGGCTGTGGGCGTTCAGGTATCAACGACCCATGCAAATTACGTTGAAAAGCATTTTGGCAACGCTTCCATCAAAACCTACAATACGTTTGATGAACATAATCAGGATCTAGTTGCAGGACGCGTAGACGCTGTGGTTGGAGATTCTCTTGCAATGCAGCCATTTCTCAGCAGTGATACTGGTTCCGGCTATGAAATTAAAGGCGAACTAAATGATGTTTCTGTCTTCGGTCCAGGTGTTGGCGGCGGGCTGCGCAAGGAAGACACTGAATTGACAGCAAAAATAAATGCAGCGATCAAAAAAATTCGCGAAGATGGAACCTACGATACAATTGCAAAGAAGTATTTTGACTTCGATATTTTTGGTGGTTAGTTAGCGGATTTTAACATTACAATGCCGGGGAAATTCCCCGGCGTTTTTTGATCCTGTTAGAAAATTTCATGGAACAAGCTCTAGAATATCTAGCTTTATCTCCTCCTGGTTGGGGAGGCAATTTGTTGCGAGGATTATGGAGCACCTTACAAATCGCAATTGGCGCTTATGCATTGGGGCTGACACTGGGATTTCTTGGTGCATTAGGGAAAATTTATGGCGGGCCCATTACCCGATGGAGCTTAGAAATTTATACAACACTTATTCGGGCCGTACCGGAACTGGTGTTGATTTTGCTGTTGTACTACGCAGGTACAGATTTGCTCAATACCCTTCTGGAAAGCTTTGGATTTGAGCGAATTGACATAGATGGGCTGTGGGCTGGAATTTATGTAATTGGTTTTGTGCAGGGTGCGTACTCGACTGAAGTTATTCGCGCTGCAATGCAGGCTGTTCCGGTTGGTCAGATAGAAGCAGCGCACGCTATTGGTATGTCTTTTTTCAAAACACATGCCCGCATCATAATTCCGGCTATGCTCCCGCTTGCGATTCCTGGTCTTGCAAATCTATGGCTGATTACGACAAAAGATACGGCACTTTTAGCCGTGGTTGGTTTCGGGGAACTTGCCCTTGAAACCAGACAGGCTGCAGGTTCAACCAAAGCCTATTTCCTATTTTACATGGTAGCCGCGTTCCTTTACTTGATGGTAACGATCGTTTCCAGCATCCTCTTCGGTTTGGTCGAGCGCCATTTTCGCCGAGGCCAACCGGCACTATCGTGAGGAGCTGAATAATGGAATGGTATTGGCTCCCTGAATACGCGCCAAAATTTGTTCAAGGTCTTTGGCTGACAATTCAACTTTTGGCATTGTCCATTTTCTTCGGCATGATGGCAGCGATACCGATTGGTCTCGTTCAAGTAACAGGGCCAAGACCACTCGCCTGGTTGGCAAAAGGCTTCTGCACCGTAATTCGTGGCACACCACTATTGATCCAGCTATGGCTGATCTACTATGGCGTGGGTTCCCTATTTCCATTCATACCCAGTATCCGTGAAAGCATGCTATGGCCAATATTGCGTGAAGCATTCCCTTATGCCGTGTTTGCATTTTCGTTAAGTGTGGCTGGTTATGAAGGGGAAATAATGAGAGGCGCTTTTCGCAGCGTCCCTCGCGGTGAACTTGAAGCAGCACGTGCCATCGGCATGAGCCCATTCACCATACTTCGCCGCATCTGGTTGCCACGGGCGCTACAAAACGTATTCCCCACACTGGCTGGCGAATTTATCCTAACTCTTAAGGCGACCCCATTAGCCGCAACAATCACCGTCTTCGAAGTTTACGGTGTGGGGACCATCGTGCGTCAGGAAACTTATCGAATCTACGAACCATTGCTTTTTGTTGCCGGCATTTATCTGGTTCTTACGGGCGTGTTAATTTTGTTTTTCCGCTATCTAGAAAGCCGGATGCCGCAGCGAACCGCGGCCTCATAAGAGATTTTATCTAATTGCCGGTTAAAGACAGCGGTGTTGTCAGACAAACACGAACTGGTCTCCAAATTCAATGTTAGGGTAGGGTTTTGACAGGCCACAAGACTAAAATCTTGCCGTTTGCGAAACAAGCGGTTTCCTCTGGCAAGGCCTTTATTAGAGTGAGGAAGAGAACCTATAAATTTTCTATCAGCTCTTCTGCGACTCTTGGGTTTGCTTGCTAATAATGATTGAGGTAGATTAATTATAGCGACGACCCCAGCACATAAATTTAGTTAGATTATTATGAAAAATTCGCACCTATTTAGCCTATTATTTCTTGTTTTGATAAATTCACAAAATGCAAGTGCAAACAATTTAATAGCTGGCACTTATCAAGGGACTATCTGGTCGAACTCTAATCGTCCAGGCACTACAATTTTAAATGTAAATAGTGCAGGAAAAATCTCTGGAACTTATTTATTTGATGATAATGGAACGAACGAAAAAGGTACTTTATCGGAATGTTCTTTGGATAATAATATTTTATTTTGTAAATGGACTGATATTTACGGGTCTGGGGACTGGCGTGTACAGTTTTCTATGAACTTTAAAAAGTTCGCGGGTGAATGGTTTGATGATGTTGGTGGATTTAGAGAATTTGGTGAAGGTGGTGGGCATTTATGGGATGGTAGTAAATAATATTACGCTACAATAATAATTTAGGGGGCGATGTCACATTTTCGAGTAAGCCCACAACTTCTGGACACGTTTCCTGTGAATGTCGGCGGCAAACAATGGTCCAAATTTGTTCCACCAGTAACGAATGATCTCAGGACTGGTTTTGAAGTGCCGAAAGGGATTGGGCTTTGGCATACCGCAAAACTAAAATCTCAGTGCTTTCAAAACAAGCGGGTTAATTTGGCAAGGCCGTTTAGAGGTTCGTTTCAGACATATAGCTGACGCGGTTGTCGGCCCACTGAATGCCGTGGCGATTGAAAAGGATGTTTGCCAAACGTGCTTTTTCTGTATGCAATTTATCTTCGTCCCAGCTTAAAGCGACGCTGATTGCAGATGAGATCGAATTCAAGGCTTCATGGGTAAGCCCTTGGTAAGCTATCTCCGTGCGTCGAAGAATATAATCATCCAGATGCCGCACACTTTCATGCTGACAAACCCACTGAATTTCAGCCAAAAGCAAGCCTGCAACAAGTGTCGGCTCGATGCGCTCTTTTGGGTTCATGGACGAGAGGATGGCCGTGGTTTTTTCCAATCCATATCGGTTGATTAGATTGTTTATGTGCTTTTGGGCCACTCCATATTCGACATGCAGGTCACGGGAGGTTTTCTGAAATTCTGACAGAGTTTTGGGGTATTTTTTACCGCCGCCAATCGCTTCGTATTTGCTAGACTTTAAGCGCGGCATTTGTAGATGCGCCAACACCATGTCGCCGACCTGTTCTGAAAACGCGCGAAAGGTGGTCCACTTACCACCAACCAAAGACATGACTGGAAAAGGGCGTTTTGCGCTTGGGTCCAGCGGGGGCGCTGGAGAGCATCCAATGATTAAGCAGTTGCTTGCGGACGCTGCCAATATTGAAATCGCAGCGCCCGGTTCTGATGAACCTGTATTGTTGGGTTCTGCTATGTTGGGCGCTGTTGCCGCCGGATCGCATAGTTCTGTTTTGGGCTCCATGGATGCTATGTCGACCCTTGGAAAAATTTATAGACCATCAAAGGGTACAATTGCCGAAACCCACGCAAAACGATTTAACGTTTTTCAAGCCCTGCAAACAGCA
>CAZKKW010000077.1:0-2304 GCA_964553335.1 uncultured Hyphomicrobiales bacterium
TTTTGCGGCACTGGGTTTTGCGGTTGCACTGTAGCACCTTGTGCAAATTGCCACGCAAAATACTCAATTTTATCAGAGGAGGGTGCGTATTTTATTTCCCAATTCAACGCACCTCTTTGGTGATGCGAGGTGCAGTAAAAATGAAACAACTCACCGAACACACCATCTTGGTCAATGTGCGGATTGACAATGAAGACATTGTTCGCGGCACCATAAGGTAACAGTTGAGCATAGGTACCAACCCCGCCCGTTTGTTGGCTTGCGGTCTGCAAAGCAATAGGACCAAGCACCCTGCCCGCGCTTTGCTCACCCGTTACAAATACCCCAACAGCAATCGAACAAAGTGTTGCAGCAGTTTGCTGGAATTGAGGGTTTTGCGCCTTTGCTTCTATTAAAGGCACCAAATTAACGGCAGAAATTACACTTACAGCGGTAAACACAGTACCAAAATGTCTCATTATGTTCCCCAAAACACGTAGTAAATTCTAAAAATATAGGCAATAATAACCTAGAAAGTCCATTTTGAAAACAATTAGCCCGTTTCGATAGCTTCGCAATTCAGTTAAAGGGTATCAACCTCATCCACCTCCCATAAAAAAAGCGACCCCAAAGGGCCGCTCATTTTTTAAATATCATCGTCCGTCTTAGCGTCCGCCAAACAACGAAGTTTTGGCTTGGTCTTTAACGCTTGGTAGTTTGCTTTCTTCAAAATTTGAAAATCCATCAAAGCTTGAACCAACATCCAATGTCGTTTCAGACGTAACCGATTGTGGTGCATAGACTGTTTGTTCGGCACCCAATTGGCTTTCTGCTAAAGCAAAACCGGTCGTTAAGACCAAGGCAACGCTTGCTGAAATCAATAGTTCTTTCATGACTATTTTCTTTCTTATCTTCCAAAAGGCCGAACAAATGGGAGGTTTGGGAGGGACTGTCCGGCTTGGTTTTGATGTAAGAAGTGTTGGACAAAGAATAAGTCATCGTCTTAAAAACAAATTGTTCACAAAAAGCGAGACAATCATGGGTACCCAAGAAGACAGGAACGAAGCAGCCGCTAATCGGGCAAAACGTGATCTTGAGCGGGTCAATGCGCAAGGGGACACAATCGGTACATCGGCAACCGCCCGCATGGCCACCAAAATGGGCGACCGTTTTAAGGCTTCCGACGTAGACCAAGACGATAAAATAGAGGTTTTGGGCACACGCATTGGCCGAGGGCTCGGTTTAATCGCTTTTATTGGCCTGGCGATCTATCTTTTCATCACCTATGTCTTGAACTAGACCCCAATGCTCGGTTAGAACGACGCCAAGCCTTACAAAGCGTTGAGAAAGAAACTGTCATGGAAAAATTTGACAAGCTGTCCGGTGTTGCTGCACCGCTGCCCATTATCAATATTGATACGGATATGATTATCCCAAAACAATATTTGAAAACCATTCAAAGGACCGGCCTTGGTACAGGTCTCTTCTCTGAAATGCGTTACAATGAAGATGGCAGCGCAAATGAGGATTTCGTTCTCAATAAAGCAGCTTACAAAGACGCCTCTATTCTTGTTGCAGGCGACAACTTTGGCTGTGGCTCATCCCGCGAACACGCGCCTTGGGCACTGCTTGATTATGGCATTCGCTGCATCATCTCCACCAGCTTTGCGGACATTTTCTACAACAACTGTTTTAAGAACGGCGTGTTGCCAATTGTCGTCAGCCAAGATGAGCTCGACAAGCTAATGGACGACGCCAATCGCGGTGCCAATGCAACCATGAGCATTGATTTAGAAGCACAAGAAATCAGCGGCCCTGATGGCGGCAAGATTGCTTTCGACATCGACCCGTTCCGCAAACATTGCATGATGAACGGTCTTGATGACATCGGCCTTACAATGGAAAAAGCATCAAACATTGATCGTTTTGAGGCGGATCTTTCTGCAAGCCGCCCTTGGGTATAAGCGCACGCGCTGCACCCCATTTAAAGTTCAAAGAGGATAAACCCATGGCGACCCATAAAGTATTGCTATTGCCCGGTGACGGCATTGGCCCTGAAGTATTCGGCGAAGTTTCAAAAATCATTGATTGGATGAACGCTGAAGGCGTACTTGACGGCGATACATTTGAAACCGTAACGGACCTTGTGGGTGGTGCTGCATACGACGCGCACAAAGTATCGATCACTGATGATGCCATGAAGATTGCAATGGACGCAGACGCTGTCCTCTTCGGTGCTGTTGGCGGTCCTCAGTGGGACAAGGTGGAATATGACCATCGCCCAGAAGCAGGTCTTCTACGCCTTCGCAAAGACCTTGGCTTGTT
>CAZKKW010000077.1:2404-11423 GCA_964553335.1 uncultured Hyphomicrobiales bacterium
ACAGAAACACATGCGAAAAACTATTCAGACGTTGAGCTTTCTCACATGCTTGCAGACGCAGGCGGTATGCAGCTTGTGCGCTGGCCAAAGCAGTTTGATGTGATTGTAACCGATAACCTGTTCGGCGATATGCTGTCAGACGTTGCGGCCATGTTGACCGGCTCTCTTGGCATGTTGCCATCAGCATCTCTTGGCGCACCAGATGAGAAGACCGGAAAGCGCAAAGCCATGTATGAGCCAGTACACGGTTCTGCCCCTGACATTGCAGGCCAAGGCGAAGCAAACCCAATCGCCATGATTGCGTCTTTTGCGATGATGTTGCGTTATTCGTTCAACAAAGTTGATGCAGCCAGCCGCGTTGAAGGCGCTATCGCTTCTGTTTTGGATCAAGGCCTACGCACTGGCGATATCATGTCTGAAGGCATGACAAAAGTCGGCACAAACGGCATGGGTGCCGCCATTTTGAGCGAGATCCAAAAGAGCTACGGAAAGTAGAAAACTCTCCGCTACAAACGAGTTGGCTGGTGCATCAAATGCGCTCCACCAGCCGCACGAAGCGAGGACGGCGAATTGCGTGTTCTACAAAGTCAACTTCCGCACCGAAAAAGCTCTCAATTGTGGGGTTATGAGACCCTTCAATAACAACGAGCATAACGCTTTCGGTTTCTTCCATTCTCGGGAAATCAAACGTTAGAATATCGTTATCTTCATACTCTTCACCACTGACATTTGATGAACTCCAATTGACGAAGTACTCATCTTCCGTGGCATTATAAGAAACACTCGTCAAAACGACCGTCACATCTTCGTCCCCGACCAAAGTTCTAGCCGTCGCGTAGAAAGTCTCCGCATTAGTATCGCTAACTTGAATGTGCCTGGTCACCAAATCACTAATCGTTGTTGCCGCGTGAATGTAAGAAGAACCCACTCTTTGCACCTCAAAAAGTGTTGTGGAACCAATAAAAAGCAACGCAAATACAGGAAGAAGAAAACCAGCTTCAATAGCGATCGTCCCTTTAACTTCGCTCTTAAAAAAGGATTTCCAGCTCCCAGCACGAGAGATTTTTCTAAAAAACATATTCATCACCCTAACTCGGCTCGTTAACAAACGCAGTAGACGAAATAATGTTGAGTCGACCATCAGTTGTCGCGACTCTTAAAGCAAACCCTAGACCCGGGAAAAAGAACTCGGTCGAGAAACAAGCCCGCAAGAAGATAGTACTGCTCGCTATACCCGGGTTAAAATCAACAGCTGGCCTTATTATCTGATTGTTATTATCGAAAGTGATACATTCCGCATCATCGCTCGGAAGGGGCGTCAACCCAGGGATCTCCGTCAATTCAAGAACCAAGTTCTCTTCACAATTTGACCCTGACAGTAAGAAATCTTCGCAAATTTGCGCTTCCAAATCAGCAGCCGTAAGCCCAGACGATCCAACGGCGTTGATATAAATATCTCGCGTCAATTGCCGAATAGCATTATCAAACGTGATAACCCTAGTAAAATACCAACTGGATTCCAAAATGAAAAACGTCAGCGCAAGTATAATCGGGAACAACAGCGCGAATTCAATCGCGGCGACGCCACTCTTATCTTTGCGTAGTTTTCTTAATATGCGAAACATAATACAGCCATTCAGTTGAGTGGCTAAGGGTCTAACCAGAGACCCTTAGCGTTGAAAGAGAACTACGGATCGCCTGAAACGCCGCCCCGATATCTAGACCTTCAACCGCAAGGTGGTTGGCAGGTATAGAAGCACAACTTCTCAAAAGAGCGGCCGCATCAGAGTTTTCATTGAGTTGAAAACCGATGGTGAAGACAGCCACATTATTGTCGCGGAAAGTTTGACATGCTTCGATGAAATAGGCAGATGCCGTTCTTTGACCAATCTGGTGGTTAGCATTACCCCGATTATAAACAGTCTGACGGTTACTGTTATCATTTCTATTGTTATTCGTAGTATCGATAATAGCTGGATCTCGTGGACGGAACTGTTGGGTAATACCACCGTCAGTCATGATGATTGCAACTTTGAGGGTTGAAGGGTCATCATAATCAGCTGGACGGCTTGCAAAATCACCACCAAGCTCGCCACGCCATGCTGGTGAAAGCGCATTAAGGCCCCAAGCTGTACCATGGTCGTTTCCGGTACCATCAGACAACGAAAACTCATTAATCCGGTCTTTTATCGCATCAAAGTCATTCGAGTTAAAAATAGCTTCTGATTTCTCATCTGGGCACCATGGATTACCAACAACATAGCGATAAAACAGAGGAATTTGGCCACGCGTGTTATCTGGAATTAAATTCCCTTGGAAATCACTATCTTCCAATTCTAAACAATTCCCACCAGTGGTAAATCTAAATCCTGCATCTTGAACGTCTCTGCGAATAAAATATTCAGACCTTGAGGGATTTTCGTTGGCGGAATTTATGTGAGTCGCATAATTATTAAAGATAGTATCGCCAACATTGACTGCACCACCATAAGGAACAAGACTGATCGATACTTCATTTGAATTTCCGTCATCACTAACGGCATCCACAAATTCAGTTGCTGCCTCTTGGAGTGCCGTTAATTTTGAACCGTCCATTGATGAGGAAACATCAAGCACCATAGCAATTTCTACGTTGGTACGGCTTTGGACAGCTTCCGCCTCCGCATTCGCTCCAAGTATATTAATGCCAAATAGTCGCAAAAATGAAGTCGGCATATCATATCGCGCAGCAACGCGTATCGTGCGAGCGTTAATCGTACGTTCATTGTCAAGAATGGTCACATTGATTCCATCTCGGATGTTCTCATCCTTGAAGTTTGCTTTTAGATAGTCATCAATGATTTCAGGCGTCGCACGCGCATTATCCAATGATGCGGCGGCCAAAACACCAGTTTCAACTGCATTTTGAAGCTGCGTTTCAATGTTTGCATGACGCACAAAGTCCACTGCTGAACTACCGGCGAATGCTGTAAGTGTGGTCAATACTACGGCTGTATATACCGAGATACTGCCTCGTTTATCACCCCGGAAGCGGCAAACTGTGCTCTTCAGGTTTTTCAAATGAGCCTTAAAAGGAGAAAATTCCGCGATTTTTTGATTTTTTTCTGACATCACTACTACTCTCATTAAATTCGTTTGGAGTTACTCTCACTAAATTCGTTTGGAGTATGTATAACAGTAAAGAATTTAAGCCCGGTAAAACCATTACCCGAATATTACAAACCGGCATCAACTTTTTAGTAAGTTTTATTTTTCCAGAAAATAAATCAAGCAAAACTGGAAATTTCGTTTAATATCAATGAATTATAGGTTTATTTTGAGGGCGTCACCGGTTTTGACCTGGAACCCAAAGCACATCCCCATCGGCTTTGGCGTTGGTATAGCGGCTGGCAACGAAGAAAAAATCTGATAGGCGATTGATGTATTTATTAGCGGCAGCGCTCACTTCATTATCGCCAACTTGAGTCAAAGCAACCATTAAGCGCTCGGCACGACGAGAGACCGTTCGAGCCATGTGAAGACCAGCAGCAGCGGGTGTCCCACCAGGTAGAACAAACGACTTTAACGGTTCAAGATCAGCGTTGAGTTTATCAATCTCGCGTTCAATACGATCCACTTGCGCGTCAACAATACGCAGCGGTTCATAGCCCAAATCTTCACCCGTATCCGGTGTCGCAAGGTCAGCCCCAAGATCAAAGAGGTCGTTTTGAATACAGGCAAGCATCCCGTCTAGTTCTTGAAGCTCCGGCACTTTGGCTGTTTCAATGCGCACCATACCAAGGCAAGCATTGGTCTCATCAACCGTGCCATAAGCTTCAATGCGTAGATCACTTTTAAGGCGGCGTTCACCAGAACCAAGCGCCGTTGTACCAGCATCACCTGTCTTGGTGTAAATCTTATTCAACGTAACCATGTCAGCTCCCAAATATCCAAAGCCCAAGCATCAAAACGCCAATCGCGATGAATTGCAAAAGCACGCGCATACGCATCAATTTTTGCGAAAGGTTCGCGGAACCGCCCGTCGCCATATTCTTAAGACCAAGGAAAAGCACGACAGCAACGCTGCCGAGTGCCACGACAATCAGAATTTTATAAAACAGTCCCAAATCGTACCCCTTTGCAGTTGAAGCGTATATGGCTCACTGGGTCATACTCGTAAAGGGGGAGATGCGAATTAGCCAATCAAATGATCAAGGCCGATCGCCTCGCCCTCGCGGATTATCATTGGATCATAGGCTTTTCGGGCAAACACCTCGCGAACCATTGGCTCGAAATACTCAAGCGGTTTGCTTTTATAGTCAGGGTCGAAAGCTGACTGATCCCACCGCTCGCAAAAGATGGCGCAGGTGTTAAAACACGGATGGTCCTTAAACCGATCCCGTGCATTTTCATCCCATCCATAATGATGCGCATAATAGATCATCTGAAAAATACCGTGATGTTCAATAGTCCAAGACACTTCCCAGCGCACAAACGGGCGGATGACTTCGGCCGAAAAACGATCATGGTTTTGTGGGGCAAGACCATCACCAACATCGTGGAGCAAGGCCGCCACGATCCAATCTATATCAACCCCGTCTTCTTCCGCGCGGGTGGCAGACTGAAGCGCGTGATCAAGCCGCGTTATAAGGTAGCCTTCCAACGACACCTCGCCTTGGCGGCGCAACTCATCCAGCACACGGTCAGCAGTGAGCGCGAGATAAGGCTTTTCAAGCTCATGCAAAAGCTCATAATCAGCCTTAGTACCATCTTTCATCTGGGTGAAAGAAACGGTTGGCTTGGTCTCGTTCAATTGGTCGCTCAGCGGAAGCTCTCCCAAAGTTACAAAGGATCAGCGCTTACGCAGTTATCCGCGTAATGGCGCCATCAATGGCTGTCAGGATTTCATCAATATCATCTTTTGTACAGATCAAAGCAGGGCTGAGGCACAATGTATTATTAAAGCCTTTGAGTGAGCGATTGGTCACACCAATCACAACGGCACTCTCTTTAAAGCAGTCGCCAACAATCGCCTGAGCAATCGCCTCATTGAGAGGTTCCTTCGTATCACGATCTGTCACAAGTTCGGCCCCACAGAACAAGCCTTTGCCGCGCACATCACCAATGATTTGGTGTTTACCTTTCAAGCGCTCCAAACCTTCAAGCACATATTCACCCATCACAGTCGTGTTTTCCAAGAGATTTTCATCTTCCAAAATACGCATGTTCTCAAGCGCTGCCGTAGGACCAGCAGTACAGCCGCCGAAGGTCGAAATATCGCGGAAATAGCTCATCGGATCAGATGGGTCCGCTTTAAAGTCTTGGAACACGGCTTCTGTCGTCACCGTGCAAGAAATCGCCGCATAGCCGGAAGCCACACCCTTGGCCATTGTCACCATGTCGGGCTCAATGCCGTAATGCTGATAGCCGAACCATGTGCCTGTACGGCCCATGCCGCAGACCACTTCATCAATGTGCAGCAGCACATCGTATTTCTTACAAATTTCCTGAACCCGTTCCCAATAGCCTTCTGGCGGGGTGATTACGCCACCACCAGCCGTAATCGGTTCTAAGCAAAGCGCACCAACCGTGTCCGCCCCTTCACGCAGGATCACCTCTTCAATGGCGTTTGCAGCGCGGATACCATAATCATCCACATCACCCCATTGCGAACGATACTCAAGGCAATGCGGCACTTCCACAAAACCCGGTGTAAACGGGCCGTACTGATCTTTGCGCTCATCTTGCCCACCAGCAGAAAGACAGGCAATCGTGGTGCCATGATAATCACGTTCGCGGTATAAGATTTTATGCTTTTTGCCACCATATTTATTATAGGCGATCTGGCGCACCATCTTGAAGCATTTCTCATTCGCTTCAGAGCCAGAGTTTGAATAATAAACGCGGCTCATGCCGGGCATTTTTTCAATCAAGCGCTCTGAAAACAACGCACCGGGGATAGACCCCATGGCGCCAGCGAAATAATTCATCTTTACCAGCTGATCGCGCACAGCATCCGCAATGGTTTCTCGGCCATAGCCAACGTTCACAGTCCACACACCGCCAGACACGGCATCCAAATGCTCACGGCCTGCTTGGTTCCAAATCCGCATACCTTTACCCTCAACAATAATTTGAGGGTCCGCATCATCAAATTTTTGGTGTTGGGTAAGGTGATGCCAAACGTGGGCTTTATCCGCTTCAACAACGTGGCTTAGATCATTTTGTGTCAAAGACAAATTCATGACCTGTGTCTCCCTAAAACAAACATGCGCTCTTCTCTCAACTTACTTGAACAGAAATTTTGCACGTTGAACAGAGGCCAGATAGTGCCAGAACATAAATTCTAAGGAACCAATCAACAAAGCCCACGAAGGTTTACGAGCTCTCAACCCTTTTTCAAAATTGGATCAAGCAGGCGGGTGGGGAATAAACGGCGCATTACATCAACCAGATAGGTCAGCGTTGTCACGGAATAAGCCGCTTTCGGCCTTGGCGCTTCTGCCGCATGGATAAGCTTTTTAAAGACTGCTTCCGGTTCCAATTTAAAGACCGAAGATTTAGCACCAGAGTTCAAACGTTTCTTACTGGCAGCATAATCTTCGCTGTGTACCGTGTTCTCAAGGTCAATCTTCGCTTCCAGCATCGCCAATGCATTCGGCATGAACATCGTGTTGATGGGGCCGGGTCTGATTGAACTTGTGTAAATGCCAAACGGTTCCAGCTCTATGCGCATGGATGTAGCGAAGGCTTCAATCGCGTGTTTCGTTGCCGCATAAGGTGCACGGTGCTTGCCCGATACAATGCCCAACACAGAAGAACATTGCACAATCCGCCCGCCGCCCTGTTCACGCATCACCGGAATAAAACGCCGCGTGAGTTCGTGCCAGCCAAAGAAATTGGCTTCAAACTGTTCGCGCAGCGCATTGGTTGGTATATCTTCCACCGCGCCCAAAAGGCCGTAAGCGCCGTTGTTAAACAACACATCAAGCCGCCCGCCGGTCTCAGCCAGCACTTGGTCAGCACAGGCATGGATAGAAGCTTCGTCGGTGTAATCAAGATAAAACGTGGTAATGCCTTCAGCGGTGAGGCGTTCAATGTCTTCCGGCTTTCTGGCTGTCGCAAACACTTGCCATCCACGCGCTTTCATGCCGTGAGCTGAAACATAGCCAATGCCCGTGGAGCATCCAGTGATAAGGATCGTTTTAGCCGCCATTCTTTTTCACCTTCCTCTTTGCAAACATATCAGACGCCAAGGCAACTGCCGCCGCAGTGACTATCATACCGATCACCTGAATTGTGGTCAGGGTATCACCAAACAGATAGTACCCTTCAACGGCAGAAAAAACAGGCACGAGATAAAAGACACTCGCAACCTTCGTCGCGCCACCTTGTTGCAACAAATACATATAGAGCGTGAAGGCTATACAGGAGAGGATTAAGGTCATCCATGCATAGCCGATAATTAAGTCACGCGCGAAGATGAAGTCGAAGCTTTCGCTCATAAGCGCAATTGGCAAAGCCACAAAAAGTCCTCCGATCAATTGCAACCCCGGTTCGGTTTTAAAGTTCATCGCACCTACATATTTCTTCTGGAAGATCGAGCCGAAAGTAATGCCCAAAACGGCAATCATATGCGCCCCAACTGTCACGGCGTTTATACCGCTGCCATCAAGGCCCAGCTTCGGCGACACCACCAATGCGCAACCAACAATACCAATCAACAATCCAAACCAGTGACGCGGCTTGATTGTCTCTCCCAAAATTGGGTTTGCAAAAATCGCCGTCAACAAAGGCTGAAGGCCCACAAGCAACGCACTAACGCCCGCCGGCATACCGTTTTTCACGCCCCAAAAGACGGCACTCAAATACACTCCATGGATAAACGCGCCCGACGCGATGATTTTAAACGCCCGCTCTTTGTTTGGCCAAACACCGCGTGACAACCAGCCAAACAGTAAAAGAACAATCGCCGCACCACCAAACCGCAGGGTCAAAATGGACAAGGGTTCTGAATAAGGCGCAACAAGCGCTGCAACCACAAATCCAGTTGACCACAAAAACACAAAGAGAAGAGGAAGCGTAATACCCATGCGGCCACTTAGCCTGAAGCAATGCACAATAGCAATGCGCTTTTATCCCTCGTAAAATCCATTTAATCTGATAGGGATAATCACAAGGAGCATCCATCTACTATGTGGTCATTACTACAAATCATCCTGCCGATTTGCCTTTTGGTGTTGCTGGGCTTTTCCCTGCGTTGGTTTGGTTTGGTGAAACCTAATGCAGATGAAATCATTGGCGATCTGGTATTTAAGGTCGCCATTCCTGTTTTGCTGTTCCGCTTAATCGCCATATCCCAACTGGAAGGCGCAAACCCGTGGGCCATTTGGGCAAGCTACTTCATCCCCGTTGCGATCGTTTGGATATTGGCCTCCATTATTTTGCCTTTGATATTTAAACGCGAGGCTCTTTACGGCTTGATCGGCGGGATCGCGTCAGGCTTTGCAAACACCGTTCTTGTTGGCATTCCACTCACTCTTCAAGCCTATGGTGAAGCAGGTATGGTGTCATTGACCATTCTTCTTTCCGTGCATTTACCCGTCATGTTTTTTGCCGCTGCCGTCCACCACGATATTGCCGTTGCGATTGATGGCAAAGAGGGGCAGTCAAAAGAAAGCTGGCCACAGAAAATGAGCCGCTTGGTGATCACCGTTTTAAAAAACCCGATCATTATCGGCATTATTGCTGGCAGCGCGTTCCGCTTTTCCGGTCTTGAAATGCCCAATATCTTGCTCGATGTAACGGGCAAAATTTCTTCTATCGCAGGCCCGCTCGCACTCATTGTGCTTGGCATGGGCCTCAATAAATATGGCTTAAAGGGCAATGTCGGCCCTGCCACGGTTACAACCTTCTTGAAGCTCTTGGTGCTTCCAGGCGCCGTCTTTGTCTTCAGCGCCTATGTCTTCGGCCTGCCGCCAATGTTCACCGCTGGTCTGGTGCTTGCTTCTGCCGCCCCAACTGGTGTTAACGCCTATCT
>CAZKKW010000078.1:0-6020 GCA_964553335.1 uncultured Hyphomicrobiales bacterium
GGTTGCCAGAACCGCGTTGGTCCAAATCATGACTTGCCAATTGGAAACCCGCGCCCAGACTATCAAGCGATTGCAAAACTTTAAGGCGGCGTTCAGCGGCCTTGGTCAGCACCTTGTTTACTGGCGTGGTCAAAATTGCATAAGCGCGGGTTTTTGAGCGACCCACACGGCCTCTAATCTGGTATAATTGCGCAAGGCCAAACATATCAGCACGGTGAACAATCAACGTATTGGCACGCGGTACATCAAGGCCGGATTCAACGATGGTTGTTGATAAAAGCACGTCGAATTGACCTTCATAAAAAGCGTTCATCACGTCTTCAAGCTCAGTCGGTGCCATTTGCCCGTGGGCAACCGTTACTTTTAGCTCAGGCACTTTTTCATCGAGAAATTCTTTGATCTGGCGAATATCCGAAATGCGCGGGCAAACATAAAAACTCTGCCCACCACGATAACGCTCGCGCAAGAGTGCTTCGCGGATCGTTAGCCCATCAAATGGTGAAACGAATGTGCGAACCGCAAGGCGGTCGATCGGTGCTGTTGTAATCAGTGAGAGTTCCCGCACACCTGTAAGAGCCAACTGCAATGTGCGCGGGATCGGCGTTGCAGACAAGGTGAGCACATGAACATCAGCTTTAAGCTCTTTCAACCGTTCCTTATGCTTCACCCCGAAGCGTTGCTCTTCATCAATAATGAGAAGCCCTAAATCTTTAAATTCAATCGCTTTACCAAGCAAAGCGTGAGTGCCAACAACAATCTCTACTTCACCCTCTTTTAGGCCGCGCTTGGTATCACTGAGCGCTTTAGGGCCAACCAAACGAGAGGCTTGCTCCACCCTAATCGGCAGGCCAGCAAACCGGTCTTTGAAGGTTTTGTAATGTTGGCGGGCAAGCAAAGTAGTTGGTACGACGACTGCGACTTGCTTGCCATTCATCGCCGCTACAAAGGCTGCCCGCAGAGCCACTTCGGTTTTACCAAAACCAACATCGCCGCAGACCAAACGGTCCATAGGACGGCCAGTAACAAGATCATCAAGAACGCTATCAATGGCACCTAATTGGTCTTCCGTTTCATCATAAGGAAAGCGGGCGACGAACTCACCATAAAGGCCATCGGGCGTTGGCAACGTCGTGCCTTTCCGTAGCGCCCTTTGTGCTGCAACGGCGATCAATTGATCCGCCATATCAAGTAGGCGTTTTTTGAGTTTGGCTTTACGCGCTTGCCACGCCGTCCCACCCAAACGATCAAGCTGCGCTTCGCCCTCGCCCGAGCCATACCGCGATAGAAGTTCAATATTCTCCACAGGCAGGAACAGACGATCACCGCCGTGATAAACCAGCTCCAAACAATCATGGGGTGCACCCGTCACATCGATGGTTTTGAGCCCTTCAAATCGACCAATCCCATGGTCGATATGAACCACCAAATCACCTTCTGAAAGGCTTGCAACTTCCGAAATAAAATCAGCGTCTTTGCGGCGGCGTTTTGATTTTCTGACCAGACGATCACCCAGAATATCTTGTTCGCCGATGATCGTAACGCTGGCACCCTCAAAACCTTGCTCCAGCGGCAAAACAATCAAGGCCGCTTTCTTCTGCGGTAGCGCTAAGACATCATCCCACGTATCGCAAATTGTCATGGTTTGCAGACCGTGGTCTGTCAGCATTTGCCCCATGCGTTCAGCCGTGCCGCGCGACCAACAAGCTATGGCAACACGTTGCTCCGCTTTGTGCTGGGCAATGATATGATCACTCACGGCATCAAAAACATTCACCGCTTCGCTGGACCGCTCCACCGAGAAACTACGCCCTGCTTTACCGGAAAGGTCAATCACAGGGCGGTCTGTTTGCATCACATTGAAAATCGACAGATCAATGCGTTGCTGGCTTTGCAAGGATGTGAAGAACTCGTCTTTTGACAAATAAAGCGTATCAGGTTCAACCGGCTTATATGGCGATGAACCATCTGATAGACCAATCTCCATAGCCTCAAGACGCGCTTCGTAATGGTCTTTCATCTGCGTACTACGAGACGCCATTGCCTCGGTCGCCAAGTGATCAACGACGAAAGGTGTGTCGCCGCAATAATCGGTCAGATCGCTCAGGTCATCCAAAAACAGCGGCAACCAATGTTCCATACCAGCAAAACGCCTGCCCTCACTGATTGCCTGATAAAGCGCATCATCACGGGTGGTCGCCCCAAACAGGCGCACATAAGATTCACGAAAACGCCGAACAACCGCATCATCCAATTGAATTTCACTCATCGGCACCAGTTCAAAGCTCTTCAATTGAGCAATTGAGCGTTGGCTATCAGGATCAAAGGTGCGGATGGATTCAAGCGTGTCGCCAAAGAAATCTAGGCGTAAAGCGTCGCCACTTCCTGGAGAATATAAATCAATGATGCCACCACGCACCGCATATTCACCGCGTTCACGAACGGTAGGTGTGCGGTCAAAGCCGTTGTTTTCAAGCCATTCCACAATCTGCTTCATGTCAAAGCGATTGCCTGGACGACCCGCGAGCGCTTTACCGTTCAAAGCCGTTGCGCTTGGCATTTTTTGCAAAACGGCATTGGTTGATGTGAGCAATATTGTCGGCTTTGCAAGGCTATCAGGTGCTGCTAACCGCGCCAGTGTCGCCATGCGTTGAGACGAGACGCTGGAAGATGGAGAAACGCGGTCATAGGGAAGACAATCCCATGCTGGCAGTATCAGTGTTTCCATTTCCGGTGCGAAAAACTGAAGCGCCTCTTCAATCATCGACAGTCGGTTGCCATCTCGCGCAACAAACACCAGACACAATCCGGTTTTTTTACGTGCGCGGGCAAGGTCCGCCAAAACCAGACCTTCCATGCCATCTGCTACACCAGAAAGAATGACGTCTTCCTGATTATTGATAATGTCAGAGATCGGGTTTTGCATTAAGGTCGCTCAGTGGGTTTGGTCAGTGTCTTGTTTAGACGCCGTGAAATTTTTGAATTTGGACCAAGACATCAGATTTATAATTGGCAGGCGTTGGATCTTCACCACTGATCCACTTGAACAAGTCTCGGTCAGGAGCCGACATAAGATGCTCAAGCACATCCAATTCTTCGTCACTTAATTTAGCAAGATGAGCGTCGGCAAAAGTACCGAAAACAATGTCCATTTCCTTGGTGCCACGGTGCCATGCGCGGAACAATATTTTCTTGCGTCTTGGGTCAAGTCCATCAGACGTAATTGTTGGGCCGGCGCGGTCTGTCATAAGAGGTTCATCCAGTGAGCGTTGTTTATGATCGAAAACGATTGTGGAAGCCATAAAAGTTCATTCTTATAACGGTTCTATAGCGCCTTGAAAGCAGCTAGGCTATAGCGAGTTCTGTAAATACACATATAGGCCAGCATCAAAACATGGCAACGCGTCCTAACGAACTTGATCCTCTGTTTAGACCGGCAACGGTGCTGGATGGTATTGGCCCGAAACTCGCCAAGGTTTTGGTGAAACTTTTTCCGTCCCTAAAACTGGATCAAGATGCTCGTGTGCTGGATATGATTTTGCACATGCCAAGCGGCGCCATAGACCGACGCAATCAACCAGGTATTGCCAATGCCATCCCTGGTGAGATTGTCACCCTAAAGGTGATGATTGACGAACACCGCGCACCACCACGCGGCAATAAACGCGTGCCTTACCGCATTGCCGTGCATGATGAGACGGGCGCTTTAACCCTGATATTCTTCCATGCCCACGGTGATTATCTTGCCAAGCAAATACCCGTCGGCGAAATGCGTTATATCAGCGGAAAAATCGAACTTTTTGGCGACCTACCACAGATGCCGCATCCTGATCACATTGTTGACGAAGAGGCTTTTAAAGCCCTACCCCTCATTGAACCCGTCTATCCAATGACGGCAGGCTTGTCGCCCAAAACATTTGGTAAAGCCCTGCGCCAAAGCCTAACCTTGATCCCTGATATGGAGGAATGGATTGATCCATCCATCATGGAGCGAGAACGCTGGCCATCGTTTAAAACCGCGATGCAAACCGCCCATGTGCCGCCGGATGCCAAGGCATTTGGTGCGGAAAGCATATCGAACAGACGCTTGGCTTATGATGAGCTGCTCGCAAGCCAACTCGCATTGGGGTTGATGCGGGCGAAGGTTCGCAAAACCAAAGGCATTCAAAAGTTCGGCACGGGCGAGATCAAGAATAAGATCATTAACGCCCTGCCCTTTACGTTAACTGAAACACAGCAAGCAGCCGTTTTAGACATGGAGCAAGACCTTGAAGCGCCAGAACGCATGTTGCGCTTACTGCAAGGTGATGTGGGTGCTGGTAAGACGGTTGTGGGTCTGCTTGCTATGGCGCGGGCAGCAGAAGCAGGTTTTCAATCGGCCTTAATGGCACCGACCGAAATCCTTGCCCGCCAGCATATGAAGACGATTGAACCGCTTTGTGAGGCGGCTGGTCTCAAGGCTGCAATTTTGACAGGCCGTGAAAAAGGAGCTGAGCGAAAGGCCATCTTAGAAGGCCTTCGCGATGGCAGCATTGATGTTGTAACCGGCACACACGCCCTCTTCCAAGAAGCTGTCGAATTTCACCGCCTTGGCTTTGTGGTGATTGATGAGCAGCACCGCTTTGGTGTTCAGCAGCGTCTTGCCCTCACCTCTAAGGGCGAAGCGACCGATTTGATGGTGATGACCGCAACACCTATCCCGCGTACGCTGGTTCTGACCTATTTCGGCGATATGGATGTTTCCAAACTGACAGGCAAGCCAAAAGGTCGCAAGCCGATTGAAACCCGCACCGTATCACTTGATCGGATTGAAGATGTCGCCCAGCGGATTATCAATGCGGTTGAACAAGGTGAGAAGATCTATTGGGTTTGTCCGTTGGTTGAAGAAAACGAAGAGCTCAATTTCACCGCCGCAGAAGAGCGCCACCGTACCTTGTTCAATCTGGTGGGTGATCGTGCTGCCCTCGTCCATGGTCAAATGCCGGCAGAGCAAAAAGATGAGGCCATGCAACGCTTCCAAAACGGTGACGCGCGCATTTTGGTGGCAACCACGGTTATTGAAGTTGGTGTTGATGTGCCTGATGCAACGATCATTGTGATTGAACATGCTGAACGTTTTGGCCTTGCACAGTTACACCAATTGCGCGGACGTGTTGGCCGTGGCGACAAACAATCGACCTGCCTTCTGCTTTATAAGGGACCATTGGGCGAAGTGAGCCGTGCGCGCTTGCAGGTGATGAAAGACACAGAAGACGGGTTTATTATCGCCGAAGAAGATTTGAAACTACGCGGTGAAGGCGATGTATTGGGCACCCGTCAAAGCGGGATGCCTGGTTTCAAGGTCGCAGACCTTGCCGTTCACGCTGATCTGCTTGCAACGGCCCGTGATGATGCACGGCTGTTTTTAACTCGCGACCCAGACCTTACCAGCGAGCGCGGTGATGCGCTGCGTCGGTTGCTTTATATTTTCGATAGAGATGAGGCAATCCGGCTTTTAAGGGCCGGATAAAAGATTAGTCCGCGGCCTCTTGATTGGCATGAACCAATCCCGCTAACTCTTCTTCCGTATCAGGTGCGACTAGTCCCGCAGAAATCACCAACTTAGCAGCATCTTCAACGGACATATCAAGCATCATGATGTCCTTTTCTTTCACGAACAACAAAAAACCAGATGTAGGATTTGGTGTTGTCGGCAAAAAGACGCTGATCATCTTATCGCCGTTTGTGCCTTCTAGCTTATCCTTCACCTCACCGAGCGCATCAGTGGAGATAAAGACCACGGCATAAAGGCCTTTGCGCGGGTATTCTATAATCCCAGCCTTTTGAAAGCTCTTTTGTTGTTGTGAAAGTACCGTCTCAAAAATCTGCTTCAAGGCACTGTAAACATTACGAATAAGCGGCATACCAAAAAGCATGCGCTGGCCAAATGCGATAACACTTCGGCCTAGATAATTCGCGGTGAAAAACCCGAGCAACGTCAGAACCAAGATGGCGACGATTAAGCCAACACCTGGAACCGAGAA
>CAZKKW010000078.1:6120-11407 GCA_964553335.1 uncultured Hyphomicrobiales bacterium
TCATCATAAGGCGCAATCACGACAACCGGCATGTTCTCATCTATCAGCGCGATAGGTCCATGCTTCAACTCACCCGCTGCATAGCCTTCTGCGTGGATGTATGAAATTTCCTTGAGCTTCAACGCCCCTTCCATCGCAAGTGCGAAACTCGTGCCGCGACCGAGGTAAAGCACGTCTTTTGCCTTTGACAAGTCTTTCGACATGCCATCAATTTCTTTTTCAAGCTGAAGCGCCTGTTCGATGTATGATGGAACGTCATTCAAGATATTGATGAGGTCACGTTCTTGCTCATTATTCAGCATGCCCCGTTCTACCGCTGCTGCTACCACCAAAGAGAGCAATGTTGCCAGCTGACACGTAAATGCTTTTGTTGATGCAACACCAATTTCCGGCCCTGCAAGCGTTGGCAACACAATGTCACTCTCGCGGGCAATGGTTGATTCTTGTACATTCACGACCGCTGCAATCGGCAATCCAGCCTCTTTACAGTACCGTAAAGACGCCAGCGTATCTGCCGTTTCGCCAGATTGGGAAATGAACAGCGCTAAGCCATCCTTATCAAGCGGCATTTCGCGATAACGGAATTCTGAGGCCACGTCCATGTCGACCGGAATGCCCGCAATTTTTTCAAACCAATATTTTGCAACCACACCAGCATAATACGCCGTACCGCACGCTGTGATGTAAATACGCCCGATATCTTTAAAGCTAACCGGCATTTTCTGTTTCAGACGAACTTTCGCTTCATCAAGATCGAGATAATGCTCGAAGGTATTGGCAATCACATCGCCTTGTTCATAAATCTCTTTTTGCATGAAATGGCGGTGGTTTCCTTTTTCCACCACACGGGCAACAGAAGTTGACGTTTGTTTGTCACGTTCAACTGGCGTATCTTCTTCATCGAAAATCTCAACTGAACTGCGCGTTACAACTGCCCAGTCACCTTCTTCTAGATAAGTAATTGAATTGGTGAACGGTGAAAGCGCGATAGAATCAGATCCAATAAAATTCTCTCCGTCACCATGACCAATAGCAAGCGGGCTACCAAGACGCGCGCAAACCATGAGGTCATCTTCACCTTCAAATAAAACTGCAAGCGCAAATGCGCCTTTGAATTGTTTAATGGATAGACGCGCAGCATCTACAGGCGTCTCACCCGCTTCAAGGTATGAATCGATCATATGAGCGACGACTTCGCTGTCGGTCTCAGATTCAAATTGATAGCCCTTGGCTTTTAAATCACGACGCAATTCACGGAAATTCTCAATAATGCCATTATGAACAACAGCAACACGCTTACTTTTGTGTGGGTGAGCGTTTACGACACTTGGGCCACCATGGGTTGCCCAACGGGTGTGCCCGATGCCGCTCACGCCAGAAAGAGGCTGGTTTTCAAGGGCCGTTTCTAAGTTGATCAGCTTGCCTTCCGCACGGCATCGTTGCAAGGCATTGCCTTCGAGCGTTGCAACACCTGCAGAATCATATCCGCGATATTCCAAGCGTTTCAACGCATCAACCAATAATGGAGCAACCGGTTTCGTCCCCAAAATCCCAACAATACCGCACATATTCCAAAGCCCTCTTGAATGTAATTGCGATCTTTTAGCGCTATTAAAGCACCAATAAAAATCAAACTATGTGAAAATCATTACACCTATTCTGTGAAATAAGTGTTCACACCATTTTAAGTCATTTAGCGTTCTTAGCCCTGAACGCGCTGGCCCAACCGTCGAGCTGCACCTGACGCCCACGCGCCAAGCCCAAGGCGTCATTTGGCACATCTTTAGTGATGACACTGCCTGAGCCTATATAAGCCCCTTTTGAAATAGTCACAGGTGCCACCAGTGAAGAGTTTGAGCCAACAAATGCGCCAGCCCCGATAATGGTTTTGAACTTTGAAAACCCATCGTAGTTACACGTGATGGTGCCTGCACCAATGTTACAGCCCTCACCCAATTCACTGTCGCCGATATAGGTAAGATGATTAATCTTCGCGCCCTTAGCGACCTTGGCATTTTTAACTTCGCAGAAATTACCGACCTTAACGTCTTCACCAATATCTGCACCGGGACGCAATCTGGCATATGGTCCAATTTCAGCACCGCTTGAGATTTCGACATAGAGACCTTTTTTAAGGTCACCCTCAAAATAGGAATTTGCTTTAATCATCACCCCGTCAGCAATTTTTACGCCGGGTGCGAAAAAACAGTTTGGTTCAATGATTGTATCACGCCCAATTTCAGTATCGAATGAAAAATGAACGGTATCGGGTGCTCGAAGGGTCACGCCATCCAGCATAAATTGCAGGCGGCGACGGGATTGATAAATCTCTTCTGCCTCACTTAGTTCAGCACGATTATTGACGCCGAGCGTGTCTTCTTCCGCACCACTAACTGCACGCACATCAAGGCCCCGTTCACGGGCGATCTCTACCGCGTCAGTGAGATAATACTCACCCTTTAAATTGTCATTGCCGATCGCTTCAAGCAGCGACAAAGCATGATTGCCTTTAAGACCCATAATGCCGCTGTTACAAAACGTTACTTTACGTTCCTCATCGCTTGCATCTTTTTCCTCACGGATTGCCATAAGTTGGTCGCCATTCATCAAAAGACGACCATACCCAGTTGGTTGTTCTGTTTCAAAACCCAAAACAGCAACATCAGCACCGGCAGTCAAACAGTCTGAGATCGATTGAAAAAGCGCTGTAGTCACAAGCGGTGTATCGCCATATCCAATAATGACATCCATTTGCCCATTGGCGATTGCGTCTTTTGCAGCCAATACCGCGTGGGCCGTTCCAAGCCGTTCTGTCTGAATAAAAGTATCCATCGGCACGCCGAGTGCGCCAGCTTCTGCTGACACCTTTTCAGCACCATTGCCCACCACCAGCGCCATTTTCTGACAACCAGCATCTTTTACCGCATGGATGACGTGGCCGACCATAGGCAGCCCGCCAACCTTGTGCAGAACCTTCGGCAAAGACGAGCGCATACGCGTTCCCTCACCCGCCGCCAATATGATTGCCAAGAAAGTACCAGACATACCCACCCCATATTTCATTATTCGCCGAGAATCAGCGAATCTCTTATATTCATGCGTAACATAAGAACTTTAACAAAATTGCGAGCCACTTAATGTCCATCAAATCAATTACGCACAAAGTTGTTCAGGTCGAAAAACGTAACTTGGAAAACGAACGTTCCAGTACATTTTCAACCTTTGTGTTATTTGCTTTTTGGACTTTAACAACGACCGGTGCGCTAGGTGTGGCGGCTCTATCGTTTTATACAGCTGAACCACGCGTCGAGCTTGCCGGACAGGAATTTGGTGTAGATCGTATTACAACGGCTGGCGTTAGCGCGGGTTCTGGCGCTGAAAATACAACTGGGCAACGACTAAATGCACAATTGGCTAATCGCAATGATCGCCGTATAAATGATGTCACTCGCGTTATAAATCGATTGCGCGATGAGCAATCGTCGTTGAACGAGCGTCTTGCCGAACTTGATTTATCAATTGGAAAATTGCGCATTGAGAACAAAGATCTAAAATCTGAAATTGCCAGTCTTTCGAAAAAAACCACACAACCATCCGGGCCCGTGATCATTCCCGCCGCCCCTAAAACGGCACTATCACCTGAACAGGTCAACGCAATAGTGCCTCGCTCTGTCGATACCAAACGTGTCACGAATGGCATTGAGGTCACCATCGACAACCCCACTGTTGAAACTGCACCTGAAAATGACAATGTCAGCACAAGTAGCTTTCCAAAAACCACTGTATCGAGCTTGGATGATAGCATTGATGGGATCAAAGTGGGCGCAATCCCAATCGCCCAAACATCACTATTTGCGCTGGATTTAGGGGCAAGTTCAACGGCGGCACGGGCGAAAACTCTCTGGAAAGAACTTCGAGCACAGCAACCAGACATCATATCGGCCCTAACACCTAAATATGTTGCAACAGGCCTAGAAGACGGTCAAACGCGTCTGGTGGCTGGTCCATTCGACAATGCTAGTGATGCAATAAAAGCTTGTGTGCAAATCCGCAAAATTGAATCTTTTTGCAAAACAACTTTGTTTCCTCAATAAAGATTGAGGTTTCCTAGTTGACGTTTCCAGGACGGATTCAAATCACCTTAGATTGAAAAGTTTAGCTGCTAACCAATCGTGGCAAGGGCTGGGAAAAACTCGATCAGATAGTTTGCAATCAAGGTCATCGAACCAGTGATAAACAACACACCCGTTCCAACCAACAAGCCACCCATCATTTTTTCAACCGAACCAAGGTGTTTCTTAAATCGGTTCATAAATGCTAAGAACGGTTTGGCAAATAAAGCAGCCAACATGAATGGGATACCAATTCCGAGTGAATAGGCACCCAGCAGCAGCGCGCCTTTAGAGGCGCTGGCCTCAGCCCCTGCGACCGCGAGGATTGCCGCCAATATTGGGCCAATGCACGGGGTCCAGCCAAAGGCAAATGCGAGCCCCATTACATATGATCCAAATGGCCCTGATGATACTTTACTGGAATCTGCGCGGGCTTCTTTATACATAAAGGCAAAGCGGAAAACGCCAAGAAAATGCAAGCCCATGATGATAATGGCCACGCCCGCGATCTGCGACATAATAACTTGGTGTTTTAGCAAAAACTGACCAATGAATGATGCGCCGGTACCCAACGCGACAAAAACCGTTGTAAAGCCAAGCACGAAGCACAGCGATACAAACGAAATATAAGCCTGTGAACGTGGCGATTCATCGTCACCTGTGAGCTGATCCAACGAAACACCGGCCATATAACAAAGATACGGCGGTACGAGCGGTAAGACGCAGGGCGAGATAAATGAGATAAACCCGCCAAAAAGTGCAGCCCATATTGTTACATCGCTTAGGTCTATGCCTAATGAAGTGAGATCCATTTTAATTCGCCATTCCAAGTCAAAAACGTCACTGCGCACCGATAAGCCGACACAAATCCTGCCCGCCTAAACGCAAATCATCAATGAATTTACGCGCACTTTCTCAGGCAGTCATACCCTCATGGCCTATATGGAACAATTCACAGCATCTAACAACTTCGAGATAACCGTTAAATAATGAAAAACAACTCCTATTAGGGATAGTGCAAACAAACTTAAAAAACAGGTTGACGGACTGTTTCGCAGCGCCTATCAAGCCGCTTATTGAATTGGACCGAGCCGGTAGCTCAGTTGGTAGAGCAACTGACTTTTAATCAGTAGGTCCAGGGTTCGAACCCCTGCCGGCTCACCATCTTTTCTCAA
>CAZKKW010000079.1:0-11153 GCA_964553335.1 uncultured Hyphomicrobiales bacterium
CCGCAATATCCAGGAACTGACTGAGAACAGCGATTGTTCTTCAATCAGTGAACAATATGTCTGCAATTGCTGTCCTTTCCATATTTTGATTTTGATTTATTCTCTCTCCTTGAACAAAGGAACAACGCATGGCTCGGCCTTCATCCCTTTTTATCTCGCATGGTTCGCCTGATTTGATTTTTCATGACACGGCGGCGAAGCGTTTTTTGCAACATGCAGCTGATAGCTTTGCGCCACCTAAGGGTATCGTGATTGCATCCGCCCATTTTGAGACGGAGCGTCCAGCCATTGTCAGCGATCCTGCGCCTGAGATGATTTATGATTTCGGGCCGATAGATCGCCGTTTGAATGATGTTGTTTATCCAGCTTTAGGCGATCCAGCATTGGCTGAGAAGGCGGCAAGCCTGCTTGTGGATGCTGGCATCGAATGTGATTTAACGAACAAGAGAGGATATGATCATGGCACTTGGGTACCGTTATCACTGCTATACAAAGACGCGGAAATACCGATTGTTCAACTCTCAGTGCAAAGACACTTGTCAGCAAGCCACCACTATGACGTCGGAAAAGCCCTCCGTCCTCTCGTGGACGAAGAAATTCTGGTCATAGGGTCTGGCTCAATGACCCATAATCTTGCTGAGCTCTTTGGCCCTATGGGCTTAAAGCATCAGCGAGGTGACGATGAGGTTGAATGGGCGAGGTCGTTTGCAGATTGGATGAATGCACAGATTACAGCAGGCAATGTTGATGAGCTTTTAGATTATGAAGCAAAAGCACCCTTCGCGCGTGAAAATCACCCGACCGCCGAGCACTTTCTACCCCTAATGGTTGCCCTTGGCGCATCGTCGAACGGGCAGGGCGAACGCCTTCATAAGTCAACCGAGTTTGCTATTCTTGCAATGGATGCCTTTGCGTTCCATTAAAGTGCATGCAACTGATTCATTTCCTTCAACAAAATGCCCGCTGGTTGATTGGTGGTTTTTCGCTTTATCGCTGTTTATGGCCTGAAATCTATGGCACGAAACATTTGGGCAGTGTGCGTTTTGTTGTTATGGCGCTTATCGTCTTTGCTTCTGCAATCGGCCCAGGTTTAACGGGGGTATTGATTGATCATGGTATTTCATTCGAAATTCAGCTCCACGCTATGGCGATTTATTGTTTTGTTACCTCGCTCCTCATGTTCTTTGTGGCAAAGGTTCTAATTCGCCGTAGACATTTGCTTAATATCGGGGTAACTCGACACCCATGACAACAGTACGCTTTGCCCCATCCCCAACGGGAAAAATTCACATCGGAAACGCCCGCACGGCGCTTTTGAATTATCTGTACGCCAAAAAACGCGGTGGCTCGTTCATCTTGCGCTTTGACGACACGGATACTGAACGCTCTAAACAGGAATACGCGGACGCAATTTCTGCGGACCTAGACTGGCTTGGCATTGTGCCTGATCGGATCGAAAAGCAGTCCGCGCGCTTTGCGCTTTATGATGAAGCCGCCGATAAATTGCGCGAGCAGGGGCTTTTATATCGCTGTTATGAGACACCTGATGAGTTGGAGCGCCAACGCAAGCGCCGCTTGTCGCGTGGCTTGCCGCCTGTTTATGATCGCTCAGCGTTGAAGTTGACCGACGAAGATCACGCTCGCTTTGCAGAAGAAGGCAAACAACCGCATTGGCGTTTCTTGCTTAAGAACTATGACAGCGACCCGTTTGAGACGAAGCGCGTGGATAGCCGCTGGGATGATTTGATCCGTGGCCCACAAACTGCCGATTTGGCTTCTCTGTCTGATCCAGTCCTAATCCGTGGCGATGGCACTTACCTTTATACGCTGCCCTCTTGCGTGGATGATCTTGATATGGGCGTTACCACCATTATGCGCGGTGATGACCATGTAACCAATACGGCGGTTCAGCTTATGGTGTTTGCAGCCCTTGGTGCTGACGAATTGCCAGCCTTTGGACATCACAATTTGCTGCAAGATAAATCAGGCGGAGGCTTGTCTAAGCGTCTTGGCTCACTCTCACTGGAAAGCTTGCGTGAAGAGGGCTATGAGGCCGGATCTGTGGCATCTTTGGCAACGCTCATTGGTACATCTTTGCCAGTTGAGCCAAAAGCAACGCTTGATGAACTTGTGGAATTGTTTGAACCAGAAGTTGTGACGAAAAGTGCCGCGAAGTTTGATCCAGACGATGTTAAAAAACTAAACGCTCATTTGGTGCATAAAATCAGTTACGCAGAAGCAAAGCCGCGCCTGGACGCGCTTAATGTTGGCGGTGGCGAAGCATTTTGGGATGCGATTTCGGGCAACCTTGATGTGTTTGGCGACGTTTCAAAATGGTGGGATGCAATCAATGCGCCTCAAAAAGTCGAGTTTTCCGATGAGGATATGGAATTTTTGGTGAAAGCCAAAGAGCTTTTGCCTGACGATCCATTCGACGGCGGCACTTGGGGTGTTTGGACGTCGGCGCTGAAAGAGGCGACGGGCCGTAAGGGCAAACAGCTGTTTATGCCCCTTCGCCGTGCGATTACTGGACTTGAATTTGGTCCGGAGCTAGCAGCAGTTTTACCGATTGTTGGCCGCCAAGAAATTTTGGCCCGATTACCCGAATAGGCGCGTTTTTTACCGCTTGAGGTTTTTTGCCAGCATCTGCAACCTTTTCGGCTTTTGGCTTTTCAATCTTATTGACTGGCTTGAGTGTAAAGTTGCCAGCGATTGAAAACGCTGTATCTGGGTCAGAATATAGGTTTGGTTTTGGCGCCGGTTGTTCGATGATCTTACGGTGATCTTCAAAAAGACTTGGAAACTGGGTAACGCGTTGGCCTTTGACTTGCGTCAATTGGCCGGGAGTTACCCCTGCTATTTGTGTCAAACCATTACCGTTTGCAAAACGACGCGGTGCTACAAATTTCGTCCGATACAAAAATGCATTTGGCAGTTTTGCATAAGCCAAACCAGTCAAATCAACCATTTCTTCTGGTTCTTGACTTGGATTTCTATGCACGAAAAGGCGCAATTCTTCCCCCGGATTACTCGCCTGACATTTAGCTTCATCGACATCAAAATTTGATCGGGTTGTTGCGAAGCTAACAGGGAAATAATAACCGTCAGATATGCGGACACAAAGGGTTCTGAAAACAGTGCCAACGACGCGTCTTTGTTGTACTACGGTTTCTTCTTGATGTATTTCCGGCTCGGCATAACGGCTAGAATTAGGTCTGCCAAAAAGCCTAGCAAGCAGGCCACCACGTTTTTGTCCGCGGGGTTCGACATTTTTGCGTTCACGAACGTCTCTTTTTGCTTGGCGCTCAAGTTGAGTGCAGCGCAAACGTGAAATCTTCTTCTTTAGAAAGCGTTTCTTTGACCGTATATCGCTGCGGCTTAATCCACGTGATGAACCGCCGGCAGCGCTATCGCGTTTTTTGACCAGCTTATTCAGGTTTCGCTGCATTTTTTTGATTTTTGAAAACAAGGCAGGGCAAGAGGCGGCACCTTTGCCTGTTCGTTTCCCAGAGCGCGTTATGCATTTAAGTGATACCGCATCACGCTGCGCAGAACGCAAAGCACGTTGTTGGCGTTTGGCCAGATTTGCATAGCGATTGCGCTCTGATGAGTTGCCACCATTTGCAGCAGTCACTGAACGTGAACGCAGGGAGGCGAGTTCTGTTTTCAAAGCACGACAGGCGTTTATATCCGCATGCGCATCATCTATGTCGCTAAACAAGGTAATAGACACTGTAATAGCACCAGCAAGACCCAATACACCAAGCCATGGCTTGATGTTTGGAAGTCTTTTCGTCAGCCAAATTTTTCTGTTTGATGAAACCAAACTCAGTACCATTCAACGAATCTATCACTTGTTGACGGCAAAATACCAACAATCGCTTGATATTTGATTAAACAGTCAAGCGATTTCTTTTTTTCAGGCGGCAACAATATCGATGTAATAGACCAATTATTGTTAAATTATGGCCGCCTAGATTTCAGCAAACGCGAAAGACTATTTGGTGTTCTTCCTATCAGCAACATTTGACGCTGCAATCGCTGTCATATTGACGATTCCGCGTGATGTGACAGATGGAGTTATGACGTGGGCTACTTCTTTCGTTCCCATCATAATTGGGCCGACATGAAGCGCATCTGTCATTCCTTTTACCATTGTCATTGTGATGTTAGCTGCATTCAAATCGGGGAAGACGAAGAGGTTTGCTGGTTTATCACCCAATGGAGAATTTGATATAACTCTACTACGCTGCTTTGGGTTAAGGGCTGCATCTGCATGCATTGGTCCATCAACGATCATATCAGGCGCCATATCTTGTAGCAGTTCCAAGGCGGCTTGCATCTTCTGGCTATCTGCTGTCGTTCGTGATCCGAAATTTGAATAAGACAACAAAGCCACACGAGGTTCTATCCCAAAGCGTTTCACTTCTGCAGCCGCCATTACGGCGGTTTCTGCAATTTCTTGTGCGCTAGGATCGATCGTCACATGGGTATCGGTAAAGAAGAATGTGCCATGTTGGTTGATAAGCAAGCTCATTGCTGAGATGTCATGAGCATGATCGCTCAGTTCAAAAATCCAATTAAACACCTTGAGATGACGCGCAAAACGACCTTCAAGGCCGCAGATGAGTGCATCCGCATCGCCGCGTTTGACGGCCAATGCGCCAATGACCGACGTATTCGTGCGCACAAGGTTTTTAGCTGCAATTGGCGTAATCCCTTTGCGGCCCGTCAATTCGTGCATCAATTCCACATATTCACGATAACGCTTGTCTTCTTGCGGATTGATGATTTCAAAATCAACGTTAGGTTTTAAACTTAGGCCATAACGTTCGATGCGTTGAGAAATAACCTCAGGGCGTCCAATCAAAATTGGTTTTGCCAAACCATCTTCAATTACGACTTGGATGGCTCTCAACACACGCTCATGTTCACCGTCTGAGTAGATAACGCGGGCAGGTTCATCCTTTGCGCGCTCGATGATTGGTTTCATCACCATGCCAGAACGGAAAACAAAGCGGTTCAATTTCGCTAAATAGGCATCAAAATCTTTGATAGGGCGCGTTGCGACACCTGAATCCATCGCGGCTTTTGCAACGGCTGGCGCAATGCGCAAGATCAAGCGTTGATCGAATGGGGAGGGGATCAAATATCCAGGACCAAAGCGGGGAATTTCACCGCCCATTGCCCTTGCACTTGCATCATCAACAGCCTCGCGGGCAAGTGCTGCAATTGCGTTGGTCGCCGCCATTTTCATTTCTTCATTGATCGTTGTAGCGCCAACATCCAAAGCGCCACGGAAGATGAACGGGAAGCACAGCACATTGTTCACCTGATTTGGAAAATCTGACCGACCCGTACAAATCAAGGCATCGGGGCGAACAGCTGTTGCCTTATCCGGCATAATTTCAGGATTTGGATTAGCCAGTGCCATGATCAACGGCGTATCAGCCATTTTCTTCACCATCTTAGGCTTCAAAACATTGGCCGCAGAAAGACCTAAGAATACATCGGCACCCTCAATGATCTCATCAAGTGTTTTGGCGTCAGTATCTTGTGCATAGACAGATTTCCATTGGTCCATGTTTTCTTCACGACCAATGCTGACAACACCATCTTTGTCCGAGACCCATATATTTTCACGTTTCACACCCAGATTGACGAGCAAGTTGAGGCAAGCAAGGGAGGCGGCACCTGCACCTGAAGCAACCAATTTGATGTCGCTCATTTTCTTGCCAGAAAGACTGAGCGCATTGGTAACGGCAGCAGCGGCAATGATGGCTGTACCATGCTGATCATCGTGGAAAACCGGAATATTCATGCGTTCGCGCAGCTGATCTTCGATCATGAAGCACTCAGGCGCCTTGATATCTTCAAGGTTTACACCGCCGAAGGTTGGCTCTAAAGCGGCAACAACATCGCTAAATTTGTCGATGTCGGTCTCATCAACTTCGATATCGAAAACATCAATGCCAGCAAATTGTTTAAAGAGGACCGCTTTACCTTCCATAACAGGCTTAGAGGCCAAAGCACCAATATTGCCCAATCCTAAGACGGCAGTACCATTGGAAATGACGGCAACAAGATTAGCCCGTGCCGTGTATTTGGCCGCATCATCTGGCGTTTTCTCGATTTCAAGACAAGGGGCCGCAACGCCCGGCGAATAAGCAAGGGCCAAGTCACGTTGGTTGCCCAAAGGTTTGGTTGCACTGATCTCAAGTTTTCCTGGTATTGGGTACTCGTGATAAAACAGCGCATTTTGATCCAGCTCGCTTAACGTCGCGTCATCTTTAGACATTGGAAGTCCTAACGGTTTTTAATTTGTGGCCACATTTTTGATAGAGCAACACAAGTACCAGCATTTCCCTCAGACTTCCACAGTCGGTGCCCGAAAATTATGCAAATGGCTTTCTCTCAAAATACGATAGTTCCGCAGCTTTACGTTGTGGTTTGCTTAATGAAGGCACTAGGTGTCGGGAATTTTGTGAAACCTGGTTTTGGTTCACTTGTCACTTGGACCAGTGTTACCAAATAGAGGCCCATCATTCCGACGATAAGGCTCAATAAAAAGAAAGAACGGAAAGAATGCAGCATCTTCAACTCCCAATTTGAGTTTCGTTGGTTTATCAGTGTTTGGATAATAACAACGACTCGCTGAACTGACTGTGAGAGCGCTGTTCAGTTTAAATTCAGGCAAGTTCAAGCTGATAAACTGAGTTTTGGCGAATCAAGTGGTTGACGGAACGGCGGGAATGGCGCAAAAGTGCCTGCATGAACGGTTTAAATGCTTATGCATGCATCATTATTGGCGGCATTATTATCTGCTAGCTCTCAAAAGCTGGCCGTTCACTTTCTCTTTTTAACCTCAGACAAAGAACGCCCGGCTAGGATGCAAGCGATATATAGTGCTGCGTCATTTTATGGTGTTTAAGGGAATGAGGATGGAAGCAATGACGAATGAACTTACGCTTTACAATACATTGAGCCGCGAGAAGGCGCCCTTTGTTCCAATTGATTCGTCAAATGTGCGGCTCTATGTGTGCGGACCAACGGTTTATGACTTTGCTCACATCGGCAATGCGCGTCCTGTCATTGTGTTTGATCTTTTGGCCCGTCTTCTGCGTCATGTTTACGGCGAAAAGGCTGTGACCTATGTGCGCAATATCACGGATGTTGATGACAAGATTAACGCGCGTGCGTTGGAAAATCACGGTGCTGAGATTGCTTCTGGTGATATGTCGCTTAATGAGGCTATCCGCGAAGTAACGGATAAGACCGCCAATCAATTCATGAGCGATATGGGCGCACTCGGCTGTCTCGATCCTGACCATCAGCCCCGCGCCACTGAGAATATTGAGCAAATGGTCGCAATTGCTCAAACGCTGATCGACAAGGGCCATGCTTATGTGGCCGAAGGTGGCGAGGGCAAAGAGGTCTTATTCAGTGTTGACAGCATGGCGACTTATGGCGCGCTTTCAAACCGTAATTTGGATGAGCAACAAGCGGGCGCCCGCGTAGCCGTGGAAAGCCATAAAGCAAACCCCGCAGATTTCGTGCTTTGGAAACAATCAGATGACAAAGCGCCGGGCTGGGATGCATCATTTACCTATGAGGGTGAAGCGATTGCTATATATGGCCGTCCAGGTTGGCATATTGAATGTTCTGCCATGAGCGAACGCTATCTTGGTAAAACCTTCGATATTCACGGCGGCGGGATTGATCTGGTGTTTCCTCACCATGAAAATGAGATTGCCCAAAGTTGTTGTGCCTTTGATGTGCCCAGCATGGCGAATGTCTGGATGCACAACGGTTTCTTGCAGGTTGAAGGTGAAAAAATGTCGAAATCTCTCGGCAATTTCATTACCGTTTTTGAAGTGCTGCACACAGAGAAAGTCGGCGGTCGACAATGGGATGGAGGAATCGTGCGCCTTGCCATGTTGATGACGCACTATCGTGAGCCGATTGATTTCAGCGTGAAGCGTTTGGAAGAAGCGGAAAATCTTTTGGTAAAAATGCAGCGCCGTGTGGAAGAGGGCGAAGATAAAGGCAGGCTTGATGCCGTGGTCGCCACACTTCATGATGATTTAAACAGCAGTGCTGCCATTCATGCGTTGAACGACCTATCGGGTGCGCCTCTTCGCGAAGCGCTTGAGTTTATGGGGCTTCCTGCAAGTGCAGACACGAGCGGTGTTGATGAAGCAGCCATTGCAGGCTTAATTGAGGAACGGCTTCAGCATTTTAAAGATAAAAATTGGGGCGAGGCGGACCGTATTCGTGATGAATTGCTGGCGAACGGTATTCAGCTTAAAGACGGCAAAGATGCTGATACAGGCGAGCGGGTGACGACGTGGGAGCTAAAACGATGAGCAATGAACGCGAACAAATCGTTATCTTTGACACCACACTGCGCGACGGGCAACAAACCCCCGGCGTTGATTTCTCGCTAGAGGAAAAACTCCAAATCATTGAGATGCTGGAAGGTCTAGGTATCGACTATATTGAAGGCGGTTATCCAGGCGCCAATCCGTCCGATACGGAATTGTTTTCAAAGAAACGAACCAAGGACGCGACGTTCACAGCCTTTGGCATGACCAAGCGGGCAGGCGTGTCTGTCTCCAATGATCCCGGTCTCAACGCGTTGTTGGATGCTAAAGCGGATGCCATTTGTTTTGTCGCCAAAGCGTGGGATTATCATGTGAAGGTCGCTCTTGGTTGCACCAATGAAGAAAATTTACAATCAATTTCAGAAACGCTGACAGCGACCAAAGAACGCGGCAAACGGGTTCTGCTTGACTGTGAGCACTTTTTTGATGGTTATAAAGCGAACCGAGACTATGCACTAAGTGTTGCTGAAACAGCCTATAAATCAGGCGCTGAATGGGTCGTCTTATGCGATACAAATGGCGGCACATTGCCCCATGAAATTGAGGCGATTGTTGCTGATGTGGTAAACGTGGTGCCAAGTTCGCACCTTGGCATCCATACGCACAATGACACAGGAAATGCTGTCGCTAACTCACTGGCGGGCATTCGTGCCGGTGTGCGTCATGTGCAAGGAACGTTGAATGGAATTGGCGAGCGTTGCGGTAATGCGAACCTTGTAACGTTGTTGCCAACATTGCTTCTAAAAGACGAATTTGCCTCGAAATTTTCACTTAATGTATCGGTTGAAAATATTGCCAATATCTCTGCGGTATCAAAGTCTTTTGATAAAATATTGAATCAATCTCCTAACCGCCAAGCGCCCTATGTCGGGTCGTCGGCATTCGCCACCAAAGCAGGTATTCATGCCTCCGCAATCGTGAAAGAGCCTGCGACATATGAACATGTGCCACCAGAATCTGTTGGCAATAAGCGCCATGTCATGGTGTCTGATCAGGCGGGGAAATCTAATCTACTTTCTCAGCTTTCCACCATGGGCATTGACGTTGATCGCAAAGACCGTCGCCTTGATGGGGTATTGCAGGAAATCAAAGAACGAGAAGCCAAGGGCTATTCTTATGAGGATGCCAATGCGTCTCTTGAGATGTTAGCCCGTCGTCGCCTCGGCACGGTGCCAGACTATTTCAACGTGGAGAGTTTCCGCGTCATAGTTGAGCGTCGTTTCAATGCGGTTGGCGATAAGGTCACGATTTCAGAAGCCGTGGTGAAAATTGTCATGGATGGTGACGACTATCATTCCGTGGCAGAGGGCAATGGCCCCGTGAATGCCCTTGATAAGGCGCTGCGCAAAGACCTTGGCAAATACCAGTCTCAAATTGAAGATTTGGAACTCGTCGATTTTAAAGTGCGCATATTAAATGGCGGCACATCCGCGATCACCCGCGTTTTGATAGAAAGCCGCGACAGCAAGGGCAATCAGTGGTTCACCGTCGGCGTGTCAGAAAATATAATAGATGCGTCTTTTGACGCTTTGGTCGATTCCATGCGCTATAAATTATATAAGGAAATTGGCGAATAGGCTGATTGCCTTACGCCAATTTTTGCAACGCAGGCAAAATCTCTTCTGCCATTGTGACGTGCCCAAAGCTCACATCAAATTCGCCACCGATAAATGATTGCTCCTTCATGTGATCAACCAGCTCAAAAAACGGTGCCCAAAATCCATCAAAGTCTGCAACAACAATCGGCTTTGCGTGTTGCCCCAGCTGTGACCACGTGAGTTGTTCGACAAGCTCTTCTAGCGTGCCGATACCACCGGGTAGGGCGACAAAAGCATCTGATTTTTCAAACATCAGCATTTTGCGTTGATGCATGTCTTGCGTCATGACGACTTCGTCCAATTCATCAAGGCTATCGCCGATACGCTCTTTGCTTGCGAGGAACTCAGGTATGATGCCAGTTACTTTGCCACCATTGTCGAGTGCGCCACGGGCAACCTTACCCATTAATCCCGTATCGCCGCCGCCGTAAACCAGACGGATGTTGTTTTGCGCGAGCACACGCCCAAAAGCGAGCGCTTGCGCCGCGTGGGTTGGATTAGTTCCCAGACTTGATCCACAAAAGACACAGACACTTGATATCATTTTCAGGCTCCTTAAGCGTAATTTCCTATTGATTTGTGTTTTTCGCACGCTCGGCGTATTTTACTAAATATTGAAAAGTTGCCCTCTTTTATAGAGTATTGAGTTGATTGGGATAGTTTTGTGAATCCATTATTGATCTTTTTTGCAATTGCTGGAGCAAGCGCGACTGCCGTTGGTGGTTTTGTCGCCTATGACCGTTATCAGAACAACCAAAAAACTGAGATTGCCAAACTTGCCGAGCCTACGGTGCAAGCCCCGAAAGCCCCGCAAGTTGACGCGGCGAAAAAGGTCGTCAAGGAAAAATTAGCGACGCCACAGGTGCCTACCTTCGATATCGTACGTGTTGAAAAAGATGGCAACATGCTGGTTGCGGGTCAGGCGGCACCTAATTCAGACATAACACTCATGAACGGCGACCAGCCTATCGGAACCGGCAAGGCAGACGATGCGGGTGCTTTTGTTATCTTGCCAGATAATCCACTTCAAGGTGCTGATAATCAAATTTCTATCCGCTCTAAGCTCAAAAACGGGACCACTATTCCGTCAGAACAACAAGTGGCAGTTGCGCTGCCAGACGATGGTGAAGCCTTGGTGGCGCTTGTTGAGCCGGGGAAGCCTGTTGAAATT
>CAZKKW010000080.1:0-11092 GCA_964553335.1 uncultured Hyphomicrobiales bacterium
CGTATTGACGCGCACATCAAGCGGCGGGCGGCGGGTGAAGGCTTGGCCTTCTTTGATCCATTCTTCTTCATAAGTTTCTTCGAAGATTTCAGCCAACCAATCAGGCAAATCTGCTTGCACTGCTTCTGGCGCGTCTTTGATGTCTCTTGATTTGAAAACTGCAATGCGCTCTTCGCTGATTGGCGGCGGGGCGAATTTGTCATCTTTCAAGGTTTCAACAAGGCTTTCAGGCGTTAAATCCCAACCATCAAACAAGGCTGCGTGAACAAGCGACGATGCACTTTCATCATCCATACGCCACGCCAAAGAACGGCGTTTACGAAAAACATCATAAACCAGATTACCAATGGCGGCGCGATCACCAGAACCTGCAAAGCGGTGCGCGTTGCCCCAATCACGCAGGGCTTCCGAGATCGGACGTTTGTTATTTTCAACTTCTTCAATCACCGCAATCGCTGCTTCTATTCGCCCACCAAGTCGCATTTTAATTCGCCGTCATAAGTTGCAGGGCAACTAAGCCCCAAAGTGCCATCGTTGCAAACACACTTGTAAAAAAACCCGCTGCACGATGAAAAACATTGTTGTAAGTGAGCAAGATCGCCGCTTGGCCGAGCCTGCCGATGATGAAGACCCACGCAATCACGAGGGCCGTTTGAGATACCGCACCAAGTGTAAACAGCGCGAGACAAACTGCGTGGAATAAAACCGGCATTTCGAAATTATTCGCTACAGCACGGGCTGCAACAGCGCAATAGTCATTGTCGGATTCAGGCTTTAACACCTTATAATCGCGAAGGTTGATTTCCTTAGCTTTCGCAGCAATCGCCCGCCTTCTGCCAAGCTCCAAATAAAGCACAAAAACCAAGACCGCATGGATAACCATCGGCCAAAAAATCAGCGCTTGTTTCATGGTTTAGGTGCCGCCGTGATAGTTCGGGCTTTCGCGAGTAATTTGCACATCATGCGGATGGCTTTCGCGCAGGCCCGCACTTGATATGCGAACGAACTTCGCTTTGGCTTGTAGGTCCGCAATATTTTCCGCACCAACATAGCCCATCGCAGCGCGAAGACCGCCGGACATTTGGTGTAGAATGTTCGCAACCGGCCCTTTGTAAGGCACCTGCCCCTCAATGCCTTCAGGCACAAGTTTCAACGTGTTGGTGACTTCTGACTGGAAATAGCGATCTGCAGACCCCCGCGCCATTGCGCCAACTGAGCCCATACCGCGATAGGATTTGTAAGAACGCCCTTGGTGCAAATACACTTCGCCCGGACTTTCTTCTGTACCAGCAAGCATTGAGCCGACCATCACGACCGAGCCGCCGCCCGCAATGGCTTTGGCAATATCACCTGAGTATTTTATACCGCCGTCAGCGATGATCGGTGTGTCGCTTTTTGCGCCTTCTGCGGCACATTCCATAATGGCGGTGAGTTGCGGCATACCAACGCCTGCAACAACACGGGTGGTACAGATTGAACCGGGCCCGATACCCACTTTGATGCCATCAGCACCAGCATCAATCAGCGACTTGGTTGCTTCAGCCGTCGCCACATTACCTGCAATCACCTGAACGCTGTTTGACAGTTTCTTGATGCGGTTTACCACATCTGAAACATGCACAGAGTGACCATGTGCTGTATCAACCACAACCACATCAACGCCCGCATCAATCAGCGCCTCCGCACGACCAAATCCTTTATCGCCAACTGTGGTGGCAGCAGCAACGCGCAAGCGGCCTTCTTCGTCTTTGCAGGCATTTGGATTGAGCTTTGATTTTTCGATGTCTTTTACCGTGATTAGGCCGACGCATTTATAATCGTTATCAACCACGAGAAGCTTTTCAATGCGATGCTGGTGCAACAAGCGCTTGGCTTCTTCATGGGTTGCACCCTCTGTCACTGTCACGAGGTTCTCGCGGGTCATCAGTTCATAGACTTTTTGAGCTGGGTCAGAGGCAAAACGAACATCACGGTTTGTCAAAATACCAACCAAACGCCCTGGTACAGCGCCGCCTTCTTCGACCACTGGGATGCCTGAAATTTTATTCTCAGACATAAGGTCTAGCGCTTCTTGCAACGTGGCTTCTGGGCCAACTGTCAAGGGGTTCACGACCATGCCGGATTCGAATTTTTTAACCCGTGCCACTTGGTTGGCTTGCTCGTCAACTTCGAGATTACGGTGAATGACACCAATCCCACCGGCCTGCGCCATGGCAATCGCCAAGCGTGCTTCGGTCACTGTATCCATCGCGGATGATACAATGGGAAGATTAAGTTCAATGCTCTTGGTAAGGCGCGAGGCGATGTTTGCGTCAGCTGGCATCACTTCAGAACGACCGGGTTGCAGCAACACATCATCAAATGTGAGCGCATTATCCCCTGTTACATGGGTCAAAATTTCGGCCATCGTCAACTCCATCGTGCATTTGGTTGCGCTCGTTCTGGGAGTAAACAAGCAGGCAAAACCATGTGGCTGTTGACGCGTTTCCCTACCATGCCTTTTTAAATGTGCAAAGGGTAAATTGGGGTTTTCTACCCTTTAAAGCCTTTAGCAAGCACATAGAGTTCAGGAGACTCTTTGCGGCTTGATGGTGGCTTGATGTGGTAGATTTTTTCAAAGTTCGCTTTTAGGTCTTTCAAAAGCGTTTGCTCCGTGCCACCACGAAACACTTTCGCCAAAAAATCACCGCCCGACGCAAGGTTTTCCTTTGCAAAATCAAAAGCTACTTCGCATAGGTGCAGGGTGCGAATGTGGTCCGTTTGTTTGTGCCCTGTCGTTGGTGCTGCCATATCAGACATCACAAGATCAGGTTTACGCCCACCAATCGCCTGCATCAGTGCGTCTGGCGCTTCATCATCGAGAAAGTCCATTTTCAAAAGCGTAACGCCTGGTATGGGATCAACATCCAGATAATCAATGCCAACAACAAGCGGGTTATCACTGTTTGACCCAAGACGTTTGGCCGCAATTTGGCTCCAACCGCCCGGTGCAGCACCAAGATCGACAATGCGCATACCGCTGCGTAGTAATTTATGTTTCTCGTCAATTTCAATAAGCTTATAGGCAGCCCGCGAACGATAACCATCGCGTCGTGCCTGTGCCACATAGGGGTCATTGAGTTGACGTTCCAACCATTGAGCCGATGAGTTCGACCGTTTTTTAGCCGTTTTCACGCGCACATGCAGGTTGCGGCCAGCAGTCGAACGCGTACCGTCTTTGGAACCGCTGCCTGAAGAGCGGCGGCCGCTTCCAGTTTTAGATCCTCTTTTCACTGCTTATTACCTCTTGGACGATGGCGCGATTTGGATTTTCGTCCCCCTCCCTTACGCGGCCTTTGTGATGTTCGCAAGGCGCCGTCTTTGTTCATGAGTTCATATAAGATGCCCTCACGCAAACCACGGTCTGCGACACGCAGACGCGAAACGGGCCACTTTCGACGCATGGCTTCCAAGATAGCGCAACCAGCAAGCACCAAATCAGCGCGATCCTTACCGATGCAGGCATTTTCCTCACGCTCTTCAAATGACATATCCAACAAATGTTGGGTCATATTGGAGACTTGATTAGAGGACATCCAAATACCATCAACTTTGCGCCTGTCATAAAACTCTAAGCCAAGATGGATGCCAGCAAGCGTCGTGACGGTGCCTGATGTACCTAACATGTGAACACGGCCCTCGCCCACCATTTGCGAAAGGGCGTCGGCCTCAGGGAAATCATCAAGCATCCCCATCACTTCGAGAACCATGCCTTCAAAACTTTCAGGCGTCACACGAACACCGCCATGACGTTCTGAGATATTCACCACGCCAACAGGCAGCGATGTCCATGTACGAATGAATTTAGAAAGGTCGCCGCCCACTCGGTCCCCTGATTTTAGATCGAGCCAGACGAGTTCCGAAGAGCCGCCACCAATATCAAATAAAATGGCACCGTCAGCGTTTCTATCCACCAAGGTAGAGCAACCAGCAACGGCCAATCGCGCCTCCGTTTCGCGATCAACGATTTCAAGCTCAAGGCCCGCCTCTTCGCGCACGCGGTTTATAAATGTCTCACCATTTTCAGCAACACGGCACGCTTCTGTGGCAATGAGACGAAAACGCTTGATGTTTCTGTTTTTGAGTTTTGCAGCACAGACCTTCAGCGCGTCCACAGCACGATCCATCGCTTCATCCGAAAGCCGCCCTGTACTTGTGATCCCCTCACCAAGCCGCACGATACGCGAAAATGCATCCACCACCCGAAACGCTTGGCCGTTGGGGACAGCGACTAACAAGCGGCAATTGTTCGTGCCTAAATCAAGGGCGGCGTAAGCTGGTCGTTCGCGAAAATTAGTACTTCTATTGTGGTTGGACTTTGATTGTGGTCGTTGTGACGGTGTATTGTTGGCTTGAGAAGCATCAGCTTGGTTTTCACGCGGCTTGCGTTGCCCCCAAGGTCCTCGGCGGCGTTTATTGCGAGCCTTTGACACTTTCTCATCTGTCTGCAGGTAACCAACGGCTGGCTGCGCTGATTGGTTGCCGCCATGACTATCTGTATTGACGGATGGAGGTTGAGAATTAGACTGGGCTGCATTGGCGTTTTGCGCGGCATTGGCATTTTGCGCAGTCTTAGACGATCCTCTTTTGCCACGCCTTCCTCGCCGCCGCCGCTTACGCTTTGCGCCCTCTTGCTTTTTTGATGTATCAGCGTCTACGGCCCCAGCCCCAGAAGGGCCGGAATCCTCGCCATCAAAATTTGCCACGTCGATGCTCCGACGTGCCGTGTCAAAATTGCCTGGCGGCAAGCGTTGCGGCACACGATTAAACGGTGCCAGACCAATGCTATTCATCACCATATGCCTTTGAAACGGCACAGATTTGATTTCAAGTTGCAAACAGCCTAGCACGGAAACTGAAATCACCAAGAAAAGAATCTATCAACCGCCCCTTTTATGATTTTTTCTGGTAAGAAGCGTAAAATTGAGAGCCCATTAGCCTATGCCGCCGCCACTGATACATCTTAAAGAAACCACGCTTACCTTTGGCGGTTCTCCTCTTCTAACCGGAGCGGAACTGGCCGTATTCGAGCGCGAGCGCTTGTGTCTTGTTGGTCGAAATGGCTCTGGTAAATCAACATTCCTCAAAATTGTAGCGGGTGAAATTGCCGCTGACGGTGGCGAACGGTTCGTTCAACCGGGCACAACGATTCGATATTTACCGCAAGAACCGGACCTTTCGGCTTTCGCCACTATTCGCGATTATGCCATGGCAGGATTGAACGAGAGTGATGATCCTTACCGTGTCGATTACCTGCTTGATGCGTTGAAAATTGATGGAGATCGTGAACCAGTCAACCTATCAGGCGGCGAAAGCAGACGTGCTGCCCTTTGTCGTGCTCTCGCGCCAGAACCGGATGTTTTGCTGCTTGATGAGCCAACCAACCACCTTGATCTACCTGCGATTGAATGGCTGGAAGGCGAACTTAAGAGCACGAAATCAGCGCTTGTTCTCATCAGCCATGACCGCGCATTCTTAAGTGCTCTGTCAAAAGGCACGGTATGGCTTGATCGCGGCATTACTCACAAAATCCCTCAGGGTTTCGACGGGTTTGAAGAATGGCGCGATAAATTCTTTGAAGAAGAAGACCGCAATCTGCAAAAGTTGAAGCAAAAGATCGTCGCGGAAGAGGACTGGCTTCGTTATGGCGTGACTGCGCGGCGAAAACGCAATGTGCGCCGGCTTGGCGATCTTCACAGCTTACGCGCCGAACACGCTGAAAAGCGCAGAAGCAACCAGCGCGATGACATTTCCATGGAAGCAACATCGGCTGACGCTTCCGGCAAGTTGGTTGTGGAGGCGCATGGGCTTTCAAAATCGTTTGGCGACAAGAAAATCGTCGATAATTTCTCCATTCGTATCGCGCGCGGCGAACGGATCGGCGTTGTTGGTCCTAATGGGGCGGGCAAAACCACCTTGTTGAAGCTGATATTGGGTGAACTGGCCCCTGATACCGGTACAATTAAGCTTGGCAGCAATTTAGAAACAGCGACACTCGATCAACAACGCGCTTCCCTTTCTCCCGACTGGAGTTTGAAGGATGCACTCACACAAGGCACAGGTAATACTGTCACCGTTGGCGGGTCAACCAAGCATGTTATGAGCTATATGAAAGACTTCCTCTTTCGCCCAGAACAAGCAAACACGCCAATTCATGCGCTTTCTGGTGGAGAACGTGGCCGTGTTATGCTGGCCCGCGCCCTCTCCCAACCATCCAATTTGATGGTGCTTGATGAACCGACCAACGATCTCGACCTTGAAACACTCGATCTCTTGCAAGAATTGCTCAGTGGATTTGAAGGGACGGTGATTATTGTCAGCCACGACCGCGATTTCATTGATCGTGTGGCAACATCCACCATCGCTTATGAGCAAAATGGCAAATGGCTCTCCTACCCCGGCGGCTATAGCGACATGGTTTCGCAGCGTGGATATGGTGTGAAGGATGCTGATGCTGGGATAACAAAGAAGGCTGTACGAACAAAATCTGATGACAAGCCGCAGCCGTCAAAGACTTCGAAAGCAAAGCTTTCATACAAACAAGAACACGCCCTGAAGACGCTTCCAGATGAAATTGCGAAATTGGAGCGGGATATGGAAAAACTCAATACAGCGCTGAGTGATCCCGATCTTTATAGTCGTGATCCAGCCATGTTTGAAAAATATTCAAAGGCTTTGGGAGAACGACAGGCTCTACTTGATAAAGCAGAAACGCGTTGGTTGGAGCTTGAAGAACTCAAACAAAGCTTATCGTGAGATGTGGCGCAACATGCGCCTACACATGCCTCACTTGCGCGGTTTAACGCGGTAAATGAGATCCGGCCAATCAAAGAATGACCGAATCCGGCTTTTAAAGTAAAAGCCGGACTTAGTGTAGGTTCATGTAGTTGCGTGCAGATTTAAGCGCTTTAGCTTTTTCAGCTGCCGTCATCTCAGATGCAATCTCTGTACGATATTCTTTTGCTTCTTCACTACCGCTCATTGCAGCAAGGTTGAACCATTTGTGTGCAGAGACCAAGTTGACCTCAACATCACGTCCGCATGAATACATCATGCCGAGTTCAAAGAATACTTCTGGTGATAAAGCGCGACCGCCGATTGTCGAAAGTTCTGCGCTGTCTAATTCAAAACGAGCCATAATTAATCTTCCTGTTTAAACTTCTTTTTTCGTCGTGCAGATTTTTCTGCGTTGATGAATACAGTTTGAGTGGTGCGGCTAAAAACCGCGTTAAATGACAAGCTGAATCAAATCTGAATCAAATTGTAACGAACGATTCAGATTCATTTTGGATTCATATTTGGGTGGCGGATTCCATAGTTTTTGACTCGATATTTAAGAAATGATTCAATTTTGGCGAAAGGCTTTTTTAAGGACGATTCACATTGCAAAATTTAATTTGTAAAAAGTTGTCCCAAAAAAAGTGAGAATTTCTGACGTTACGACACGTTTTCAAATGCGAATTTTATGCTTACGTTAACGTCAATGGCGGTCCATCACACCCAAAAAACCGCTTGGAGAGGAGAAAACAATGACAAAATTCGTATCGACAATTGCAGCTTTAGCAGTACTGGCTTCATCAAGCGCAAGCTTTGCCGCCGGTATTGAAGGCACATGGGATAGATCTGACGGTAAATCTAAAATCAAAATCTCAAAATGCGGGAGCAACTTCTGCAGCAAGATCATTTGGCTAGCTAAGCCACGCAAAGACACGAAGAATGAAAATGCGGCTTTGAGAGGCCGCAATTTGGTTGGCACAACTATTTCAAAAAACTTGAAACCTGCGGGTGCTAACAAATGGTCTGGCAGTATCTATAGCCCTAAAAAAGGCAAAACCTATAGCGGCTTTGCAACTCTAAAGGGAAACAAGCTGAGCATGAAAGGCTGCCTAACAAGCGCTGGCGTTCTTTGCCAATCAGCAAAATTCACACGCGCTAAATAAGCTTTTCGAAAATTTAACAAGAATAAGAGCCGCTCCATCTGGGGCGGCTTGTCCATTTCCATCAGCTCATTCTTAGGTTTTCGCAACGTGCTGACATAATCAATGCTGTGATGTCTCTATCGTTTCCGCAATGGTCTGTACGATCAGTTATGACAAGTCCGTTTCGCTGATAAAACCGAATGGCGCCATCGTTGCTTTCATCAACTTCAAGACTAACATTTTGAGCGTGCTCAAAGGATGACAACGCAAAATCAAATAATCGTTGGCCGACCCTCTTCCCCTGGGCTTCGGGCAAAATGTAGAGGCGACCAATTTTCAAGGTATCAACGTTTTCCATATAGGCAGAAACGTGACCGACAACTTTGCTCTTTAGAAGACCAACACCGAATAGTTGCTTCCCGTTTTCTATTTGCTGCAAAAGGATGTCTGGCGTGTGCCAACGGGAAATCGTGTCGTGAACTTTGGCTTCACCATGAATTGGCACATAAGTATTGAGCCATGTCTGGATAATTACATGACGCGCTGCCTCAAGGTCCGATGCTTTGGCAATTCGAACCTCAATTTCACTCATTACTCAATACCAATTTTAGATCGAAGAATTTCGTTCACCGCTTGTGGGTTGGCTTTGCCTTGGGTGGCTTTCATGACCTGACCGACAAACCAGCCAAGAAGCTGTGGCTTTTCTTTGGCTTGCTCTACCTTTTCAGGGTTGGCTGCGATCACTTCGTCTACTGCTGATTCAATCGCGCCTGTGTCCGTCACCTGCTTCATGCCGCGTTCTTCAACGATGGCTGCTGGGTCGCCGCCTTCATTATAGACGATTTCAAACACATCTTTCGCGATCTTACCGGAAATGGTGCCTTCTTTGATAAGGTCGATAATGCCGCCGAGCTGATCAGCGGAAACGGGTGTATCCTCAATCGAGCGACTGTCTTTGTTGAGAGCGCCTAGAAGATCGTTGATCACCCAGTTGGCCGCAAGCTTTGCATCGCGGCCATTGGCAACTTGTTCAAAGAAGTCTGATGTTTCTTTTTCAGCCACCAAAACGCCCGCGTCATAAGGTGTGAGGCCTAACGCATCAATAAAACGAGCACGCTTCTCGTCTGGAAGCTCTGGAAGGTCAGCAGCAATTTCATCCACAAAGGCTTGGTCAAACTCAAGCGGTAGCAAATCAGGGTCTGGGAAATAGCGATAATCGTGCGCTTCTTCTTTTGAGCGCATAGAGCGGGTTTCGCCTTTGACACTATCAAACAGGCGCGTTTCTTGGTCGATCTCGCCACCGTCTTCAAGGATTGCGATTTGACGGCGGGCTTCATATTCGATGGCGGCCACAGCAAAACGCATGGAGTTGACGTTTTTAATCTCACACCGCGTGCCGAACTCGCCACCCGGTTTGCGCACAGAGACGTTAATGTCGGCGCGCATAGAGCCTTGCTCCATATTGCCATCGCAGGTGCCGAGGTAACGAAGGATCGCCCGCAGCTTCGTCAAATAGGTGCGAGCTTCTTCAGAGGAGCGCAGGTCAGGCTTGGAGACAATCTCCATCAGCGCCACGCCAGAGCGGTTCAAATCAACAAATGACATGGTTGGGTGCTGGTCGTGCATCGACTTTCCAGCATCTTGTTCAAGGTGCAGGCGCTCCACGCCAATTTCAACCCGCTCACCGTCTTTCATGTCGAGGTAAATGATGCCCTCGCCCACGATTGGCTGCTTGAACTGCGAGATTTGATAGCCCTGCGGCAAATCTGGATAGAAATAGTTTTTGCGATCAAACACCGAATAATTGTTGATTTGAGCTTTAAGGCCCAATCCGGTGCGCACGGCTTGGCGCACGCATTCTTGGTTGATCACGGGCAACATGCCGGGCATGGCTGCATCAACGAAGGAAACATGGTCGTTCTGTTCGCCGCCGAACTCGGTTGAAGAGCCTGAAAACAGTTTCGCCTCAGACGAGACCTGCGCATGAACCTCTAGGCCCATAACAATTTCCCAGTCGCCAGTGGCGCCTTTGATGAATTTTTGTGGATCAGGGGTCCGTGTATCAATCAGGCTCATGAGTGTGCTCTTTAGACTATCGTTATCTTGTTCGTTTCGGGACTACGCGATTTGAGGAGTTTAGGCCTCGCCGTCGCGCTCATTCATTTTTTCTTCTTCATACTGGATGCCCCAGCCGATGATTTGACGCCATAAGGCTTCGGCAAGATCAGGTGGCATTCCAGCCTTATCTGCTTTTTCACGTACATTGTCGATGACAGCTTGAATGCGCCACGGCACGGTGGCCTCGGCTGCATTGTTCTTGATTTGCCAAATACGGTCCACATAGCCCCAGCGTTCAGCCAAAAGCTCCACGACAGCAGTGTCTATCCGGTCGATTTCATAGCGCACATCTTCGCGGGTATCGCACTCAGCGGGTGTTTTTAAGCGTTCGGTCATTGGGTCATCTCCGTTTGGATATGTAAGCAAAGCTTACCACCATTTCTCCGGCTGGTATGTGCCTGCGGCGTCTTCGATCACTTGGCCGAGCTGGAACAAGGTTTCTTCATCAAACGGGCGACCGATTAATTGAAGGCCGAGGGGCAAGCCGCTTGATGATAAGCCGGCTGGCACAGAGATACCTGGAAGGCCCGCCATGTTCACTGTTACGGTGAAGATGTCGTTTAAGAACATTTTGACCGGATCAGCCGCCATTTCTTCGTCACCAATTGGGAAGGCAGGCGTTGGTGTTGCGGGTGTTAGGATTGCATCCACCCCTGCATTAAACGTCTGGTCGAAGTCTTGTTTGATGAGCGTGCGGACTTTTTGAGCGCGTAGATAATAAGCGTCATAGTAGCCCGCAGAAAGCACGTAGGTGCCAATCATGATACGACGTTGCACTTCTTTGCCGAAGCCAGCCGCGCGGGTTTGTTCGTACATGTCGGTGATGTCATTACCATCAACACGAAGGCCGTATTTCACGCCGTCATAACGGGCAAGATTAGATGAGGCTTCAGCCGGAGCCACAATGTAATAAGCTGGCAATGCGTATTTTGTGTGGGGCAGAGAAATATCAACAATCTCAGCGCCCGCCTCTTTCAGCCAATCAATGCCTTGCTGCCAAAGCGCATCAATTTGAC
>CAZKKW010000081.1:0-10792 GCA_964553335.1 uncultured Hyphomicrobiales bacterium
AACGGCTGTTCTGTCGCAACTTGCACCTCCGCCAGCGCCTGTAACACCAGCTGTATGTGGTTCTGCCATTTTGGAGAAAATTGCAAAGAACAAGATTTTCTTCCAATCAGCAAAAGCAGGCATCCTGTCTGACAGCTTCGGTCTTCTCGACGATGTTGCTGCTCAGATTATAAATTGTCCTGATGCACGCTTTGAAGTTGGTGGACACACAGATTCAGATGGTAGCAAAGGCTTCAATCAGCGTCTGAGTGAAGCGCGTGCTAAGTCTGTTGTGGACTACCTTGTTAATGCAGGTGTATCGGCAGATCGCTTAAATGCAGTTGGGTATGGAGAAACAAGCCCAGTTGTTGTAAACAATAGTCAGGAAAACAAAGCGAAAAACCGTCGCATTGAGTTTTCGCTGATAAAAGCTAACTAGGGGGAGGCTGATAAATGGATTATCTAGTTCAACAATTATGGTTATTTCTGCTGATCGCATTGATCATCGGATTAATCGTCGGCTGGTTCACATGCAAGTCAAACGAAAGCCAGGGGAAATAAACCATGACAATGCTCGTATTATATTCACTACTGCTTATCGCATTGGCTTATGTCATCGGTTGTATTCTTGGGTGTCTTGCTCGTCGTTTCTTTGGCGGGAACGAAGAACCGCGTTATGTTGCTCGTCCTGCGGAAGATAACCGTTATGGTAGATCAGCAGGTGTTGCGGGAGGCGCAGCAGCTGCGGCTGCTGGAGTTGCAGCGGTTGCTGCAACAAAACCAAAAGCGGCTCCTGCACCAGTTGCACCTAAACCAGCGCCTGCACCTAAACCAGCTGCTGCCAAGCCAAAAGCAGCGCCTAAACCTGCCGCTAAAAAACCTGCTGCGAAGAAGCCTACTGGTGGCGCAACAGCTGCTAATATTAAAGCAGCATCAGTAGAGATGAAAATCCCTAAAGCTCAAGCTGCAAAAGCGGCAGAAGCGGATAAAAGTGGTTCACGACCTAAGGTCCTTGCCGGTCCGCTCGGTGGTAAAAAAGACGACTTGAAGCGTGTCAAAGGTATCGGTCCGGTGAATGAGAAAAACCTCAACGCTCTCGGTGTTTATCACTTCTCTCAAGTGGCTGCTTGGAGTAAGAAGGAAGTCGATTGGGTTGGTACATTCCTAGCATTCCCTGGTCGCATTGAGCGTGAAGATTGGCTTTCTCAGGCGAAGCTATTGGCAGCCGGTAAAGATACCGAGTTTTCAAAGCGCGTCGATAAAGGCGAAGTTGAATCGTCCAAAAGCAAAAAATAACGCTTTAGCAAAATTAAAAAACCGGCATTTGAAAACAGTGCCGGTTTTTTGTGCCTAAAAGAAGGGCTTAGATCTAGCGAAAGAACCCTTAGCTTAACCAAAGAGCCTAATGCGCGTTGGCATCGGCTTCCTGCAAAAGTTCCTTTATCGCGCTGACAGTCTCATCACCCATCAAGCTTGGAACGTGACCTTGGTTCGCCACCGTGACACTTTTCATGGTGGGATGAGCGCGGTCCATTGTCTCTAATGTCTCAGCACTAAACAGGTCTGAGATACCGCCACGAATGACCAACAATGGTTTTGAGCGTAATGACAAGAATTGTGGCCATAGATTTGGCGATTCACTATCACGCGACACAGACGCTAATGTTTTGGTGAGGGCTCCATCAAAATCAATGGCAGGCTGGCCATCTTTATTGGCAAAGGTAAGCCGTGCTGCTTGATGCCAGTCATCTTCTTCAAAGTCTGGGAAACTTCCCTTGTGCACAGTCTTTAAAACCTGTGCCGCATCAGGCCAATTCCTTGGTGTCGGCATTTGTGTCAGGTAAGATTTGATCTTCAGCAAACCTGTAATATCAATAGTGGGGCCAATGTCATGCAAAATAACCCCGCTCATAATGCCCGGACGCATGGAGCCTAACAACATGGCGATAATGCCGCCACGTGAGGTGCCAAAGATCACCACATCTTGCATGCCCGCTGCGGCAATCGCGTTTAAGATGTCTCCCGCTTCAATTGCAGGTGTGTAATTTTTCCAATTCGGATCATAATCAGATTGACCGCGCCCGCGATAGTCAAGAGACAAAACACGGCGTGGATTGTCAGGGTCTTGGCTGATTAATCGAGCAATCGCGTCAAAGTCCCGCGTGCTGCGTGTAAGACCGGGCAAGCAGACGAGGGGCGTGTTTTTAGACAAGCGGTCCCCATAATCGCGCCCACGTATGGTTAGACCATCAAAAGTAGAGCACGAAAACTCCGTCCAAATATCTGCATTTTTGTTAACTGACATGGTGCCATCCAGATGATTGATTATCTGGTCAATGGTTTATGGCAGCCCTTGCGTAATGACAAGAGTGCATCCAAAACAATCTTTAACGCCAAGTATTCTTGGTCACGGCAGACCAAGAAGGGGTAGAACAAACTAGGTCGGTCGGCCTTTGTTTAAATCTTTCTTGATGGAAAGCGGCGCGTTTTCCAATCTGTGGCGATAGACTTGAAAGTTCTCCATAACCCGCTGAACGTAATTGCGCGTTTCAGAAAAAGGGATCATTTCAACCCAATCAATCGCATCAACAGCGTTACGGCGCGGATCACCAAAGCGTTTGATCCATTGATCAGGTCGGCGCGGTCCGGCGTTATATCCAGCAAAGCCCAAAATATAAGACCCACCAAACCGTTTGATCAGCTGGTTTAAAAAGGCGCTGCCAAGTTTTGCGTTATAAGCACCGTCACGGGTCAATTTGGATGGACGGTAAGCAACGCCAATCCTTCTCGCTGTGAGTTTCGCCGTTGATGGAAGAAGTTGCATCAGGCCGCGCGCATCTGCATGGCTAACGGCGCCCACGTTAAAGGCACTTTCTTGGCGGGCAATGGCATAGGCCATGGCTTTATCTTGGTTCGAAATGCCAGCCGTGCGCGGGATTGCGCCGAGAGGAAAGGCAAGGCGAGGGACATTGACACCTTTTGATAGCGCCAGCTTGCCAACTTGTAATGAAATCGGGAAGAGGCGGTTTTGATCCGCTAACACAGCCAGTAAGGTAACGTCTGCCGGGTTTTTAAGTGTTTGGGCTAGATGGCGGTAGAAGATGCCGGTACGACCCTTTTGACCCGCTTGATTAAGGCGGCGAATGACTTGCACAAATAAATGCCGCTCAAACCGAGTTTTAGCGCCCGCCGTTTTAGGAAGCTGAGGAAGCGCAATTGAGTTATGTCCAAGTTGGCGAAGGGCGAGCTGTCCATAATAGGTATGTGGATAGCGTGCCGCTTGTTGATAGGACCGAGTGGCTTGGTCCTTGGACTTCAACGCTTGATAAGCGCGTCCTGTCCAATAATGGGCGCGGGAAAGGGAAAGCGGTTTGTCTGAAATTTCTCTGATTTTAGAAAAATGACGAAGGGCGGTTTTCGGGTCTTTTGCAAACCGAAGCGCGTACCACCCTGCATGGAATTGCGCGTCGATGCGATCAACAGCGCGGGTGGTCGAAAATTGCGAGACGATCTGATAAGCAAGGCGAGGGTGGCCAGCTTCTAACACTTTGCGCGACACCATGCGGCGCTCAATCCACCATTCACGTAAATCTACGAGGCGAGATGGATCGCGAGGGGCTTGAACCATGACTTTGCCTGCTGACACCCATTTATCTGCACGACGCAAATGTTGGACACGGGCAAAGAAATAAGCCGGATCAGACTTGGCGGAAGAAGGTAGGTTTGCAAGGAGACTGCCTGCATTTTTCTGTCGTCTGATGACGGCAATGCGCGCATTCATCAAGGCACGGTTGCTGCGTGAGATTTTTGAAGAGAGCCGAAGGGCCGCATTCGCACGCTCGTCATAAAGCAAACGGCTTGCGCGGGTTTCATGGTCGCGACGCGACAATAGATTGCCGTATGATTTTAAGATACGGGCTTCATTCGAACGGCTAAAATTCTGGCTGACCCAATATTTTCGAAGGTAACTTACAGCCCGGCTTTTTTGGCCGCTTGCAAGCAGTGATTTGATTTGAAGAATTTTCCCATCATCGGTTGATGGTTCTTGTGGTAGAGAACGAGCCACCCACGCCGCAGGCTTTGCTCGTTTAACCAGCGTGTTCTCACGCGCTAAGCGCATAGCTGCACCACCTGGCCAATTGCTTACCTGCTGGGCGTTTTTAAGCAAGGTTGAATGCGAAAAACCCCGTGTAGATGTGGTTGAGATCATCCACGCAGCGATTTTTTTGTCGAGGGGATGACGAAGTGCCGCTTTCGCTCTTAAGGCACCAGCGCCATCTTTCTTGTCAAAAGCGACAAAGAAGTTACGTAAAGGGGCTATAGAGTGGCCCTTGGTCGATGGGCCGCCTGCCAAAGCCTTCTGGGATGTTTGCGCCACTGTGGTTTGTGACGTGCCTGTGTGGTTCGGACGGACGACAGGGAATGGAATAAGTTGGCCAACGGCTGAAGGGGCCGTGGTCGCCGCAGGCGCGGATGTCTGTGTCGTTGCAGATTGATCCACTTGATGGGTAGGGCGCGGAGACGGGAAGGGGATCAATTCTTGAGCTTTAGAAAATGAACTATAAACGCCCAAACTTCCAACAATACCCATGCCCGCAAGAGCCGTAAAACGGCAAAAATAGTTCGTAAAACGCTTCATACTCAACTCATACTAAAGGTGCCTGTCGGCAACACCTCACCTTATAAGTGACGAATTTGCCCTAAACTGATTAAAGAAACATTCATTATGCCATTTACCCTATTGAAAATTCGTGTATTACCAATCGGCTCAATATGCGGCCAAGGCCTTGTTATCGTGTGATGCGGAACTTATGGTTTCGAGGCTACATTTAAGCAATCAAATAGAAGTATCGGGGCAAAGGCTCCAAACGGTTAGTTGAAGGACCACAGGGTTATGTTTCAAGGATCAATGCCAGCTTTGGTAACGCCATTTTCAAACGGTGCTTTGGATGAAGACGCGTTTGTGAAATTCGTTGAATGGCAAATCGCAGAAGGGTCTCACGGTTTTGCACCAGTGGGGACCACAGGTGAATCGCCAACATTGACCCACGATGAGCACAAACGGGTTGTTGAGCTTTGCGTTAAAACGGTTGCAAAGCGCGTTCCTGTTGTTGCGGGCGCCGGTTCAAACAACACAGCTGAAGCGATTGATCTTGCAAAACATGCTGAAAGTGTGGGCGCCGACGGTGTTTTGGTTGTGACACCTTATTACAACAAACCAACACAAGCTGGTCTTTATGCGCATTTTAAAGCGATTAATGACGCAACTAATCTGCCGATCATCGTTTATAATATCCCGCCACGTAGCGTGATTGATATGTCAGTTGAGACGATGGCGGCCCTGTTTAACGACTGCAAAAACATTGTCGGCGTTAAAGATGCAACGGGCGATCTTGCTCGTGTTGCTTTGCAACGCATGGCAATGGGCGACGAATTCATCCAGCTTTCTGGCGAAGACATGACAGCACTTGCTTTCAATGTGCATGGTGGCCGTGGATGTATTTCGGTTACAGCTAATGTCGCGCCTCGTCTATGTTCTGAGTTTCAAGAAAAAACGTTGGCTGGTGATTTTGCTGGTGCGCTTGAAATTTTGGATCGCTTGGCGCCGCTTCACCGCGCTATTTTCTTGGAACCAGGTGTTGCTGGCGCGAAATATGCGCTGTCGAAGCTTGGTGTTTTGAACAATGAAGTTCGCCTTCCTCTCACGACCATTTCTAAAGCAACTGAGCGCGAAATTGATGCAGCACTCACTCATGCTGGTCTGTTGAATTGAATGCAGGTTGATGGCCAATAAGAAAGCGAAAAAATCGACCAATAAAGTCGCCGCCGATAATCGCAAGGCGCGCTATAACTATGAAATCGTTGAAACGATTGAAGCGGGCTTGCAATTAACCGGCACCGAAGTGAAATCACTGCGCGGTGGTAAAGCGACGATTGCAGAAAGCTATGCCAGTGACGAAGGCAACGAGATTTGGCTGATTAATTCCTATATTCCAGAATATCTGGAAGGCAATCGCTTTAATCACCAGCCGCGCCGCCGTCGCAAGCTTTTGTTGCACAGAAAGCAGATAGAAAAGATGTCAGCCGCCATTCAACGTGACGGCATGACATTGATACCGCTTAAGGTCTATTTCAACGATCGTGGGCGGGCGAAGATCGAACTTGGTCTTGGCAAAGGTAAGAAGCTGCATGATAAGCGCGAGACGGAAAAACGTCGCGATTGGAACCGTGAGAAATCACGGCTCATGCGTGATCGCGGATAAGCACAGCTAAATATGCGTTAGGTGTCGATACGCTCGCGCATGGTTTTGAACACATCTTCAAACATCTCAGGTGTCAGTCGGTTCGTGTTCGTGTTGTAGCGCGAACAATGATAGCTATCAAATATCATCAAGCCTGTTTCCGTCTGATGCACTGCGCCATGGGCGAAGGGGTGTGTCTTGAGCGGAATAGAGAAGGTGCGCAACAAGGTGTCGTGAGCAATGCGCCCAAGCACCAAGAAACCCTTAAGGTTCTTGTATGAGGCGATTGTGTTTTGTAAAAAGGGTCGACAGGTCTTTATTTCTTCCGTCGTTGGCTTGTTTTGCGGCGGAACACAACGCACCGCATTGGTGATGGCAATATCATGCAGGGTCACACCGTCATCAGGGTGCTTATTGTAAGTGCCAGATGAGAATCCAAATTTTGCAAGCGTTTCATAAAGAAGATCACCAGCATAATCACCGGTAAAGGGGCGACCAGTTTTATTTGCCCCGCGCAAACCGGGCGCTAAACCAACAATCAATATTTTGGGGTCTTGGTCGCCAAATGTTGGAACTGGCCCGTTGAACCATGTTGGTTCAGTTTCTTTGTAGCCACCGATGAAGTCATGCAGGCGAGGGCACAAGTCGCAGTTATAGGGTGGGTCAATTAAAAAAGCGGGATCAGATGAACTGGATCCCGCTTTAGAATTCTTTGTCATAGGTTTGGCTTTGCCTAGTATTCAGCAGCAACGACTTCATCTTGGTAATCATCTTCTTGATCACCACCGAATTCGCGCGGCTCTGGGCGTTCTGATGGGTCGCGTCCGATTGAGCCTCGCAATGTGTTGAGGTCGATGAAGTTGTCGGCTTGGCGACGAAGATCATCGGAAATCATAGGAGGTTGCACGCTCAGTGTTGAAACAACGCTGACCTTGCGACCTTTGCGTTGAATTGCTTGCACGAGAGAACGGAAATCACCGTCGCCTGAAAACAGGACCAAATGATCTACATGTTCAGCAGCTTCAAACATATCGACAGCTAGTTCGATATCCATGTTGCCTTTTATTTTTCTGCGGCCTTGGGCATCTGTGAACTCTTTGGTTGGCTTGGTTACAACGCGATAACCGTTATAGTCGAGCCAATCAATCAAAGGACGGATTGATGAATACTCTTGGTCGTCAGCAAGTGCCGTGTAGTAATATGCACGAAGCAAATAACTCTTTTGTTTGAAATCTCTCAATAACCGACGGTAATCAATTTCAAAGTCTAATGAACGTGCTGTTGCGTAAAGATTAGCGCCATCTATAAATAGCGCTACTTTTTCACGAGGGTCGAACATAATGTGTCTCCGCTTGGGATGGCGTTTTTGCCATTCTTTTCTTTATTCGGCTCCGGTTAAGGTAGAAGTTTGGATAAATCAACTAAAAATTGCACCGCGACCTAAAAAAGGACTAAGATGGTACTAAAAAGTGGTTAAGTCAACGATTGCTTTAATTTATTGCAACCAATGCGTGTGTATGTGCTATGCATTTTAATCGGTAAACACTTCTCCTCTAATCCTTGATTTTTTCGTAATTCGGCGTATAAGACCGTTTAAATATGTTCCCCGTATAATTCTGGAGATTTGTCATGGCTCGCGTTACCGTAGAAGACTGTGTCGATAAAGTACCTAACCGCTTTGAATTGGTTTTACTGGCAGGACACCGCGCCCGTAATATTTCAACTGGTGCCGAGATCACGATTGAACGTGATAACGACAAAAACCCAGTTGTGGCACTCCGTGAGATTGCTGATGAAACGATTTCGCCTGAAGATCTCAAAGAAGACTTGATTCATTCTCTACAAAAACATGTTGAGGTCGATGAACCTGAAGAGAATATTGCACCTGTTGTTGAGGTTGCACAACCTTTGGTTGATGTGATGCCGATGGCCCAAGATACAGATCAGCCTGAAGTAAGTTATGATGCAATTTCAGAAGAAGAGCTACTACGGGGCCTTGAAAGCCTCGTTCCACCGGATCGTTCTGACGATTACTAAGGCTGAGGCCAGACAATTTAGTTGATCGCCGTTTAGGGTGGTATACATTTAAAACGTCGATTGGTCGCAATCGGCGTTTTTTGTTTTGCATTCCTGATGTGAAACAATTTTCCCTCATCGTGCGGCGAACAGAGTTTTTGAGGAATGATAAGACAGTTTGAACTTGTCGAACGTGTATCGCGGTATAATCCAGATACCAATGAAGCGTTGCTAAACAAGGCTTACGTCTATGGTATGACCAAGCACGGCCATCAACAACGTGCTTCTGGTGACCCTTATTTTTCCCATCCACTAGAAGTAGCCGCCATCCTGACCGATATGGAGCTTGATGACGCTACCATAGCGGTGGCTTTACTGCATGATACAATTGAAGACACCGACGCCACGCGGGCTGAGATTGATGAATTGTTTGGTGATGAGATTGGCGGTCTGGTCGAAGGGCTAACAAAAATTCAACGCCTCGATTTGGTATCGAAAGAGGCGGCTCAAGCTGAAAACCTCAGAAAGCTATTGCTCGCCATATCAGATGATGTACGCGTTTTGATCGTGAAGCTTGCTGATCGGCTTCATAATATGCGCACGCTTCACTATGTGCCGATTGAAAAGCGCAAGCGTGTCGCAGAAGAAACCAGAGACATTTACGCTCCACTTGCGGGCCGTATGGGTATGCGGGAAATGCGTGAAGAATTGGAAGACCTCGCCTTTAAGGTGATCAATGAAGATGCCTATGAGGCGATCATTAAGCGATTAAAAGAATCGCACACGACCAATAAACAAAATATCGAAATCGTCGTTGAAGAAATAACCGAACTGTTGTCTGGCGCAGGGATTGAAGCTGTTGTAAGTGGCCGTGAAAAGAAACCCTATTCGATCTTCATGAAAATGGAGCGCAAGGATGTTGGTTTTGAACAGCTATCTGATATTTACGGCTTCCGGATTTTAGTCGCTGATATTGCTGCTTGCTATCAATGCCTCGGCATTCTCCATACGAAATGGTCAACGGTTCCGGGGCGGTTTAAGGATTTTATCTCAACGCCAAAGCAAAATGACTATCGCTCTATCCATACCACGCTCGTCGGCCCTGGGCGTCAACGGGTCGAATTGCAAATTAGAACCCAAGAAATGCATGAAATCGCCGAATACGGAGTGGCGGCTCACGCGATTTATAAAGACCGTTCTAATGAGAAACCAGCGTCGTCAATGGGGCTTCAGCACGACAGCTACGCTTACCAATGGCTACAAGACACCGTAAACCTGTTGGCAAGATCAAGTGCGGGCAGTGAAGAAACCTCAATTGATTTCCTCGAGAACACAAAGCTTGAACTTTTCCAAGATCAGGTTTTTTGCTTTTCACCAAAAGGTCGATTGATCTCCTTGCCACGTGGAGCAAATTCGATTGATTTTGCCTATGCGCTTCACACAGACATTGGTGATACATGCGTTGGGACAAAGATCAATGGAAGGATCATGCCGCTAGTCACCGTGCTCCAAAATGGTGATGAGGTTGATATCTTGCGGTCTCCGGCACAAAAGCCATTAGCGGTGTGGGAAAGTCTTGTGGTGACAGGTAAGGCGCGTGCTGCCATTAGGCGGGCCATGCGCGCGCAAGTGCGCCGTCAATATGCAGGTCTTGGTAAGCAATTGATGGCGCGTCAACTTGAGCTTTTGAAAAAAGACTATTCTGATGATTTGATGCAAGAAGCAGCAGAAAAACTCGGCATCGGAGAGGTTGACGAACTTTTGTCGCGTATTGGTCGAAGTGAGATACCCTATAACGAAGTGGTCAGTGTCTTGTTTCCCGAATTGGCAAAGGATGATGACGAACAACCAACAACAGGCGTTGCCGCAGGTGAGGGGTGGTTTGGCATTGGATCAAGCGCCCTAAAATTCAACGTCCCTGGTGTTTCTGAGCAACAAAGCGAGAAAGAGGAGGGCGCGGTTGTTCGTGGTTTCACCTCTGATATGTCGATCAAATTTGCTCCTGATGGCGGCGCTGTTCCAGGCGACCGCATTGTTGGTATTTTAGAGCCGGGCGTCAGTGTCACCATTTACCCAATTCATGCCGCCTCCCTCAGCCAGTTTGACGATCTGCCAGACCTCTGGCTTGATGTGCGCTGGGATGCAGAAGGGGTGGCTGACCAACTTTTCCCCGCGAGAATTGTGGCCAGTGCAATGAATGAGCCTGGAGCGCTTGCACAGATTGCCCAAATCATTGCAAACCACGGCAGTAACATTGAGCGTATCGAGTTGTTGCAAGGGGCTGCAGATTTCACCGATATTGAGGTCGACCTACTTGTTAAGGACTTAAAGGCGCTTAGTGGCGTGATGGCTGATATTCGGCGGTGTTCTGTTGTCAGTACCGTGAGAAGAATAAATAAGTAGAGTTTAGAGGAACTATAAATGACGCAAGATGAAGTTTTAGCGATTTTCCGCAAAGCTGGCGCTATCCTTGAAGGGCATTTCATTCTGTCTTCTGGTTTGAGAAGTCCTGTGTTCTTGCAAAAAGCCAAGGTTTTTCAATATCCTGACCAAAC
>CAZKKW010000082.1:0-10758 GCA_964553335.1 uncultured Hyphomicrobiales bacterium
GTCACGTTGCTCGCTGATAGGTTGGCAATGATATGTGCGCCTGCCATGGCGGTATAAGACGACGGTGGCACGGGCACCCAAACATCTTCGCAAACTTCAACGCCAAAGGTGAAGTCTGCAACATCGTTTGCTTGGAAGATGAGATCATCACCAAACGGCGCTTCTTGTCCCGCGAGCAAGACTGCATTTGCGTTGATGTTCGTGCCTGCTGTGAATTGGCGGTGTTCATAAAACTCACGGTAATTCGGCAAATACATCTTGGGTGTGACGCCTAAAATAACGCCGCGATGGACTGTGACCGCTACATTATAAAGCAGCGAATGAACGCGTAACGGCATGCCGACAACGAAGACGGGGGCAAGCTTTAAGCTCGCTTCGACGAGTTCTCCGAGCGCTGCCTCACACGCATCCAGCACGGCGTCTTGGAAGAAGAGATCGTCGAGCGTATAGCCGCTAATGCCAAGCTCTGGAAAAATCACGAGACTTACATTGTCATCATGCGCCTTTTCCAATAGCTCGAGCGTTGCCGCGCCATTGGCTTCAGGGTCAGCCACCACCACATTGGGCGTTGCCGTTGCCACACGCAAAAAGCCATGCTCGTGTAAGTTATAGAAATTGCGGCCTTTTGACATTTTAAGTCCTTCAAGAAACTCTCGTTTCTGCTTGTGCCAACTTGTAGCCTCTAGGTCAAATGTAGTGTCATTTGGGCTTCATTAAAAGGTCTGGTTTTGACCCAAACAGAAAATTTGAAGCCAAATCCTGCGATAAGATATTGACATCCAGGCTCTGTGTATGTGGTATACCACATTAACTATTATTAATATCTGTGGTGCGTTTCGCGTTGTCTATTAGTGAAAAACTAAAACCAATACCGTCAACTTTCACGCTGAAGGATCATATTCATCAGGTGCTGCAAGAGGCGATCATGGATATGAATATCTATGATGAGGCAACAGACTTGCGACTTGATGAGCGCAAGCTTGCGGAACAACTCGGCATTTCCAGAACCCCTGTGCGTGAAGCGTTGACGCGTCTTGAAATGGACGGTTTTGTTGAGATACAGCCACGCAAAGGTGTCTTCGTTCGCCGTAAATCAATGAACGAAATACTTGAAATGATTGTTCTTTGGGCGGCTTTAGAAAGCATGGCGATCCGGCTTGCGAGCGACGTTGCAAGTGACGAAGATATCGCCAGCCTGCGTGAGCTTGCAGCCCATTATTCAGTCAGTGCTGCAAGTGCCCATATCGAAGAATATTCAGAAGCAAACATCAAATTTCATCAACGTATTTTGGAACTTTCACAATGCGCTCTTTTGAAAGAGACGGCGGATGGAATGTTTTTGCATATGCATGCGGTGAGGCGGCGTGCCATGGGTGAAAATGATCGGGCGGAACGCTCTGTCGCTGACCATATGCACATTATTGAAGCGTTGGAAGCGAGAGATGGTGATCTTGCAAGTCGTTTGGTGCGGGAACACACCATGCGCCTGCACCAGCATATCCGCCGCACGTGGATCACTTTAGAACGAATGAATGAACGAACAAAAGCAGCCAGCTAACGCTGGTGCTAAGACAACGATAAGGACGGCGAAATGTCGAAGACTGAAAACTCTGAAGCAGATAATGAACAAGCGTTGACTGATGGCTTCCATCTCGTCATCGATGCTTTAAAGCTCAATGATATCGACACAATTTATAATGTTCCTGGTATTCCAATTACCGACCTTGGTCGGTTAGCGCAGGCGGAAGGGATGCGTGTTGTGTCCTTCCGACATGAACAACATGCAGGCAATGCGGCGGCCATTGCGGGTTACCTCACGCAAAAGCCGGGGATTTGTCTAACCGTCTCTGCACCGGGCTTTTTGAATGGTCTGACATCGCTTGCCAACGCCACGACGAACTGTTTCCCGATGATCCTCATTTCAGGTTCTTCTGAACGTGAAATTGTTGACCTTCAACAAGGTGATTATGAGGAAATGGACCAATTGGCTATTGCAAAGCCACTTTGTAAGGCTGCCTTCCGAATTCTACACGCTGAGGACATTGGTATTGGTATTGCGCGTGCAATCCGTGCTGCGTGTTCGGGGCGTCCGGGCGGGGTATATCTCGATCTACCAGCAAAACTGTTCTCCCAAACGATGGATCTTGATGCAGGGCAAAATTCACTTGTGAAAGTGATTGACCCAGCCCCCGCTCAACTTCCAGCTCCAAGCGCCATTGCCCGCGCGCTTGATGTGCTGAAAGGCGCTGAACGCCCGCTGATCATTTTGGGCAAGGGTGCAGCTTACGCGCAGGTTGATGAGCAAATTCGTGAGTTCATTGAAACGACAGGCATTCCGTATTTGCCGATGAGTATGGCGAAAGGTCTATTGCCAGATTCTCACCCACAATCAGCCGGTGCTGCGCGGTCTTTGGCGCTTAAAGAATCTGATGTTGTGATGCTCGTTGGTGCACGCCTTAACTGGCTCTTGTCGCATGGTAAGGGCAAACAATGGGGCACTTCGCCTAAGAAGTTTATTCAGTTGGATATTGAGCCGACCGAGATGGATAGCAACATCGAAATTGCAGCCCCAGTGGTGGGTGATATTGGTTCTTGTCTTTCAGCCTTTAAAGATCAAATGGGCAGTGACTGGAAACAGCCGCCAGAGCAATGGACCAATGCCATCCGCGAAAAGGTGACGACTAATATTGCTCGTATGGAGCCGAAATTGATGAACAACAATGTGCCAATGGATTTCCATGGTGCGCTTGGTCGTTTGGGCAAAATTATGGAAGAGCGACCAGACACGATCCTTGTGAATGAGGGTGCTAATACGCTCGATTTCGCCCGTTCTATCATCAATATCTACAAACCACGTAAGCGCCTTGATGTGGGCACGTGGGGTGTGATGGGTATTGGCATGGGCTTTGCCGTTGCAGCTGCCATGGAAACAGGCCATCCAGTCCTTGCTGTTGAAGGTGATAGCGCCTTTGGTTTCTCCGGCATGGAGATTGAAACCATCTGCCGTTATCATTTGCCCGTTTGCATCGTGGTTTTCAACAATAACGGCATTTATCGCGGGACGGACCAAGACCCAACAGGGCGCGATCCAGGAACAACGGTGTTCGTTAAAGATGCCCGTTATGACCAGATGATGGAAGCCTTCGGCGGTGTCGGCATCTATGCAACATCACCTGATGAACTCGCTAAAGCGGTCAATGATGCGCTTGATAGTGGCAAGCCAACGCTCGTTAATGCGGTGATTGATGAGAATGCAGGCACTGAAAGTGGCCGCATCGGTAATCTCAACCCGCAAAGCGTGGTTGGTAAAAAGAAATAATGAAACAAAACAATAGGTTTATAAGCGAATGAAAGCTCTAGACGGTATCAAAGTTCTCGATTTCACGCATGTGCAATCAGGCCCAACATGTACGCAGCTCCTTGCTTGGTTTGGTGCGGATGTTTTGAAGGTAGAACGCCCCGGTGTCGGTGATGCAACCCGCAAACAGCTCGTTGATGTGCCGGGTGCTGATAGTCTCTATTTCACCATGTTGAACCACAACAAGCGGTCCATTGAGCTGAACTCTAAAAACGAGACCGGCAAAAAAGTGCTGACCCGTTTGATCGAAGAATGCGATGTGCTGGTTGAAAATTTTGCGCCCGGTGCCTTGGACCGCATGGGCTTTTCTTGGGAGCGTATCCAAGAGATCAATCCGAAAATTATTCTTGCCTCCATTAAAGGTTTTGGACCAGGTAAATATGAGGACTGTAAGGTTTATGAAAACGTTGCGCAGTGCGCGGGCGGTGCGGCTTCTACGACGGGTTTCCTTGATGGTCCGCCCTTGGTAACAGGTGCACAAATCGGCGATAGCGGAACAGGGCTGCATTTAGCACTTGGTATTGTCACGGCTTTATTCCAGCGTGAAAAATCTGGGCGTGGTCAAAAAGTATCCGCCGCGATGCAAGATGGCGTTTTGAACCTTTCGCGGGTGAAATTGCGTGATCAGCAACGCCTTGCGGCTGGTCCTTTGAACGAATATTCCCAGTTTGGTGAAGGCATCCCGTTTGGTGATGCAACACCGCGTGCGGGTAATGATTCAGGGGGAGGTCAACCGGGCCGCATTTTGAAGTGTAAGGGCTGGGAGACGGACCCGAACGCTTATACCTATTTCATCATTCAAGCCGCCGTTTGGGAAAAGGTTTGCGATGTTATTGGCAAGCCAGAATGGAAAACGGATGAAGGTTTCGCCAAACCGCCTGCACGGCTTGATAAGCTGAACCATATCTTTGAAACGATCGAAGAATGGACCAAGACCAAGACGAAGTTCGAAGTGATGGACCTATGCAATCCACTTGATATTCCAGTCGGCCCGATCCTTTCCATGAAGGAAATCACGGAAGACGAGGGCCTTTATGAAACAGGCACAATGGTGAGAGTGCCGCACCCTGAGCGTGGCGAATATCTTTCTGTTGGTTGCCCAATTAAATTGTCTGACAGTGATGTGGAAGTAGAACGCTCGCCGTTGTTGGGTGAACATACCAAAGAGATTTTAAAAGACGTTCTCGGCTTTGAAGGTGAGGCGTTGGAAGAGATCATCGCTTCTGGTGCTGTTGGTGAGGTGAAGTAGTGTTGTTTTATCAATCCATAAAAGAGGTTTTGCCATGCGTGTAATTGTGATGGGACAACAGGCCTTTGGCAAAGATGCATTGGCGAAAATATTGGATGCGGGAACAGACGACGTGGTTGCCGTTTATTGCGAGCCTGACCGCGAGGGAAAACCCGTCGATCCGATCAAAGAATTTGCACTTGAAAAGAGTTTGCCCGTCTTTCAGCCTGCCAATTTTGATGATGCGAAAACCTTAGCAACACTTGCCTCTCATGAGGCTGATCTTATGGTGATGGCGTTTGTGAATGTCTTTGTGCCTGAGGCTGCACGCGAAACGCCAAAGCTTGGCTCTATCTGCTTCCATCCATCGCTTTTGCCGCTTTATCGCGGGCCATCCGCTGTTAATTGGCCGATCATTATGGGTGAGGTGAAATCAGGGTTTTCGTGGTTTTATCCAACTGATGGGCTTGATGAAGGCGATAGTCTGCTACAGTGGGAATGTGAGATTGGGCCTGATGACACGGTGATCGATCTTTATTTTAAGAAGATTTATCCAGTGGCCGTCTCATCTGTGCTTGAGGTTTGCGACTTGTTCCGCGCGGGTAATCCACCACGCATTGCGCCTGATGAAAGCAAGGCGACATATGAGCGGCGTTGTATCAAAAAGCATGCGCGGGTCGATTTTAATAAGCCCGTCAAACATGTCTATGATTTGATTAGAGGCACCAACCCAGCGCCGGGAGCATGGACCACACTCAACGGTGATGAAGTCAGCATATATGACTGCGAACGTGTTGCTGGCGACGGTATTTCAAGCAAAGTGATAAGTGTTTCTGACAAGGGTGTTGAAGTTCAAGCCATTGGTGGGCGCATTTTGATTAAGCGCGTTAAACCAGCAGGAGGCGGGAAAATTCCAGCGGCCGAATGGGCTGCTAGCATAAATTTGTCCAAAGGTGATCTTTTGGGAAGTTGAATTCGATCAGTTATCTGATTGAGTAGAGATCTGCTTGGTTAGGCAGATGATTTGAAAGGCGAATGTTTGCGTTGGGAGGCGGAAACAGGAGCATAAGATGAAGGGAATACTAAAACTAGAAAACGGCTGAACACAAAACCCAAAGGTGGATTTTGAGATCCAAGGGTTACCGTGTTTTGCCAATAAGCCACGGAGGATATTATGGCTAAAACGAAAAGACTATTGGGAGGAATTGTTGGTGCAATAGCAGCAACAGCGACACTATTCATAGGGGCTGCAAGCGCCTTTGAACCGAATAAGCCTATCGATTTTGTTATTATGGCCGGTAAAGGCGGCGGCGCTGATAAGATGGCTCGATTGATGCAAGCCATTGTCGAAAAAGAAAACCTTGCAACACGGCCACTCGTGCCAACTAATAAATCCGGCGGTTCTGGTGCTGAAGCATTGGTGCACATGAAAAACGCTGGTGATCCAAACCACACAATTATGGTGACGTTGAACTCGTTCTTCACAACACCCCTTCGTCAGCCTGGTCTCGGCGTTGATGTGATGAAGTTCGCACCTGTTGGCCGCATGGCAGAAGATACTTTCTTGCTGTGGGTCCACAAAGATGAAGGCATCACAACCTTCGAACAGTTCCTTGCGGAAGCAGAAAAACGCGGCTCTGGCTGGGTTATGGGCGGAACTGGCAAAAACTCAGAAGACAACATCATTACAGACTTCCTGAACGATAATTTCGGGCTGTCTATCAAGTACATCCCATACAAGGGCGGTGGCGCTGTTGCGAAAGATTTGGCGGGTCGTCAAATTACCTCATCGGTAAACAACCCATCAGAAGCTCTGGGCTTTTTCGAGTCTGGTGATGTGATCCCATTGGTTGCGTTTACGAATGAGCGTCTTCCGCTGTTCCCAGATGTACCAACTGCCAAAGAAAAAGGTGCAGACTTCTCATACTTCATGCAGCGCGCTGTTGTTGGTGCACCGGGCATGTCGGCTGAGGCGACTGCTTATTACAGCGACTTGTTCACCAAAGTGTTCAATTCAGCTGATTGGCAGAAATATAAGAAAGATAAATCACTCCAAGGCGATTTCCTCGCGGGCGATGGCTTGGTTTCCTATTGGGATACTCAGGTAACGCGTCACCGGAAGATACTAAAAGCATCTGGCGCGATTAAATAAGCGCTCGGATAAAGAGAAGCTGGGAGGATATTTAATGAGACGGGCTGAGATTGTTACCGCAGTTTTGTTGGGTATCCTCTCCATCTATTTGATGTGGAAGAGCGGGGAGCCACCTGCTTGGAATCCTGATGTGAAACGTTTTGCCAATGTGGGCTTTATCGAAGGTGAGGGGCCGGGTAGTGGGTTTTGGCCGTTTTGGCTCTCCTTCGTCATGCTGATTTGTTCTGGCTGGGTTGGCTATAATTGGTATAAGAAAACCTCGCCACCTTCACAATCCGAAGAACCGTTTTTGGATAGTTACGGGAAGAAAATGGTGATTATGGTAGGCGGCGGCTTGCTGGCCTTCATGGGGCTGATCCATGTGCTTGGCTTTTACGGCGCGATACCACTTTTCATGATGTATTACATGATCGTTCTTGGTCGCCATACTTGGCTTAAGTGCCTCATCATCTCAGTTTCGGTGCCCGTTATAAGCTTCTTCTTTTTCGATGTTGCGATGCGGATTGTCCTGCCCAAAGGCTATCTGGAACCGCTTTTCATCCCTCTTTATGATATTTTTCTCTAGTCGCGAGCCCACTCATGGAAGTTATTGGATCCCTCATTGATGGAATTTTAATCGCACTTGAGCCTGTTAATCTCGGCTTGGCTATTATCGGTGTAATTGTTGGATTGTTTGTTGGCGCTATGCCGGGCCTTGGTTCTGTAAATGGTGTCGCGATTTTATTGCCATTTACCTTTGTTATTCAAAGCTGGACGGGAACGGCGACATCGCCGATGATTTTTCTAGCCGCGATCTATTATGGCGCCATGTATGGCGGGGCGATCTCGTCGATAACGCTGGGCATTCCCGGTGCCTCAACGGCGGTTGCGACCACCTTTGATGGGCGACCGTTGGCGCTAAAAGGGCAGGCTGATAAAGCACTGGTGACGGCGGCGATCGCCTCCTTTGTTGGCGGCACAGTGTCAAACCTTCTGTTCACAGCCTTCGCGCCACCGCTTGCGTCAGTCGCATTGCAGTTTGGTAATCCCGAAATTTTCGCACTGATGCTTTTGGCCTTCGCGACCTTTGTTGGACTTGGTGGTGATGATATTCCAAAGACCATCATTTCCATCTGTTTTGGGTTGGTGATGGCAACGGTTGGTTTTGATATTATCTCAGGCGAACCGCGTTTGATCTTCTTTGATATTACGGGCTTCACCCACGGTATTCGCTTCCTTGTTTTAGCAATCGGCGTTTACGGCATAGGTGAGATGATTTGGACGATCAACTCGTCACGCGACAAGAACACCATGTCGGATGTGACCATCAATTTTGACCGCATCATTACAGCGATCAAAGAGTTCCGCTATGCGTGGCGCGGTACGGCGATTGGTTCGGCCCTTGGGTTCTTTGTCGGCATTTTGCCAGCGGCTGGTGCAACACCGGGGGCCTTGATGTCCTACGGCGTTGCGAAGATGACGTCATCAAAGCCTGAAGAATATGGCAAGGGTTCCATTGATGGCGTCGCTGCACCTGAGTCAGCAAATAATTCCGCCTCAACGGGCGCCATGTTGCCGATGATGACGCTCGGCATCCCAGGCTCACCGACAACGGCTGTGCTTTTGGCAGGTATGGTGATTTGGGGGTTGCAACCGGGCCCGCTCTTGTTCCGTGATCAACCTGATTTCGTATGGCCGTTAATTGGTTCGTTTTACATTTCCAATTTCGTGGCTGTGGTGATCAATCTCGCGTTTATCCCGATTTTCCTCTGGATGCTGCGGATGCCGTTTACAATTTTGGCGCCACTCATCTTCGTTTTATCATTGGTCGGCACCTATGCCGCTTATCAAAACCTGTTTGATGTGTGGTTGATGCTGATCTTTGGGCTTGGTGCGTTTTTCCTACGCATTTTGGATTATCCGTTGGCTCCAGCTGTTCTTGCAATTGTGCTTGGGCCGATTGCAGAGCCAACCTTGCGTCAGTCTTTACTGTTGTCAGACGGTGAATTCTCAATCTTCTTCACCCGTCCAATTGCAGGACCAATTACAGTGATTGCGATTATCTTGATTTTCCTGCCATTGATTAAGAAAATCCGTGATGAGTTCAGAAAAAAGCGATCACAGGCAGCGAGCTAAGGACATAGGGGGGTGATGTGGCAACTGACGATCCCTTTGGTCCGTGGAACCCTGGGCTTCAATCTGAAATTCCAACCAGATTGATGCCTTTAGTCACCTTGTACCGACCAGACAATGGTGAGGTATCCTATGACGAAGCGGTGGAACTGCGTGACACCTTCGGCTTACCGCTCGAAGCGCTTGCCACGTTTACGCCAGAACGACTGATTATTCATCGCTTGCTGGTTCGCATAACGGCGGATTTCACGCTTAAAGATGGGCCTGCTTATGAAGACCTCGGCATAAGTCTACGCGGCATGGTGGATCAACTTTTTACGACGCATGTTAAACCGAAGCTTGGCGATTTTACTACTCAATATGAGCAAACCAGAAGCAATGCTGCTCGGCTCATTGATAGGGAATTAGCTGGGAAATTTGGTAATTCAACACCTGATTTGGTGGAAAAGAAGCCTCGCGGATTTTTCAAACTCTTCGCCTCAAAAGACAAACAACCGCCGCGTGTGAGCGAAGAAGAGCGCCAACTTAATGCATTGAATGATTGGCAAAACAGACTGACGACCGAAACCAATGCATTAAATAAGGCATGTCTTGCAGCCCTTCACCGTGTCATCGGTTCCCACATCGGTCAGCGCGGCCGCATCGTCGCAGCCCATGATTTAATCCGTGATGTTTGTGTTCGTTTGGTGCTCAATCAATACGGCGCCATAGAGATGAACCAAAGGCTTGATCCGCTGATCGATGAGGCAGCAAGGCACGAACAATATCGTATGCTGCCAAGCCAGAAAGAGCCGGTGATCTTTAACGTGAAAGGGGCGTCGGCTTCTGGCAAAAGCACGATCCGCGGAGAGCAACGGTGCATGGCAGAACGGCTTGGTGTGCCATGGGAAGACTTCGCGCTCATTAGCCCAGATTATTGGCGCAAGTACCTTTTGGAGTATGAGAGCCTCGGTGATGATTTTAAATATGGCGCGATGCTAACAGGCCGCGAATTGGAAATCATCGACCGCAAGCTTGATCGCTATATGAGTGAAAAAGCGAGCAAGCGCGGCATCTCCCATTTACTGATTGATCGGTTCCGCTTTGATAGTTTTTCAACCAACCCTGTTGATGAAGCAAGCAGTCGATTGCTCACAAGGTTTGGCCATACGATCTACCTGTTCTTCATGGTAACCCCGCCGGAAGCTCTTGTGGAGCGCGCATGGGGGCGGGGGCTTGTGACGGGGCGTTATAAGGCCGTGGATGATCTGCTTTATCACAATATCGAAGCCTATACGGGCATGCCGAACCTGTTCTTTTCTTGGGTGCAATCGAAGGAAAAGGTGGTGCATTTTGAGTTCTTGGATAACTCGGTCAAGAAAGGCACGAAGCCAAAAACCGTGGCGCTTGGTTGGAATGACGAGATGATTGTCTATGACATTGAGGCCTTGCTGCAAATTACTCGGTTTCAAGACATCAACATCGAGGCTGGTTCGCCGGATGAGATATTTGAAGATCAAAAGGATGGTAATGATGCAGCCTTCTTGGAAGCTTGCGTCAAGCGATTGTCGAACGTGCGGTTTATCGAGCCGAAATCTGGTGAGTGCTATGCCTACGTCCATGAAGGTGCGATTTGCCTTGCCAAGGGTAAGGCGCAGGCAAAGCAGAAACAGGCGATCAAAACGGCGCTCAAAGACAGTGCGCTTCCGGTGATGGAGGGCGAGGGCGTTGATCAAACCCTTGATGCTGACAAAGAACGCTTGTGCTCCGTTGGGGCGTGGCGCTAGATAAGGATGGATGGATTGCGTTGGGGTAAGCGATGAAGCCGCAGGTTTTGATAACGGGTTTTTCGATATTTCCGAGTGCGCCCGTGAACCCGACCGAGAGCTTGATTGAATGGCTGAAGGCGCAAGACCTATCGCGGTTTAA
>CAZKKW010000083.1:0-10736 GCA_964553335.1 uncultured Hyphomicrobiales bacterium
GTGCGCTTGAACCACTTAACGTCGACTTCAGCTCGTCCCGTATATTGGGTTGTTGGAAGCCCATCAATGACATCGGTTGGATCATTGAAAGCAACCCCACTTTCAATGGCCCCGTTCCATTCAAAACAGCCTGCATTGCGGGGCAATTCCGTATAACTACTCCCTGAAAACCTGCATTCTGACTTATTAGCTATTGTTGTTTTTGAGGCCGCAAGCGAAACGTCCAATGGAAAAAGGTCTACAAAAAGAACCAGAAGGCTTATTTGTAAAAGCCGCAACCATCCGTTATTTAACAACAAAACGCGCACCAAAAAAATTACCACCAAAGTACATAATACATATTTGAAAAAACAATACGAATTACCGGTTATTTTGTACATACTCATTTATTGTACGAATTTGTAACACGGAAAAATTTAGGTGCAGCGCAATAAAAGCTTGCTTATATCGATTTGATACATATATGCTCGATATGTATCAGACGAGAGTATGGCGTTTGATACGTGCATGTTCAGTCATCAAATCGCAATGTCGGTATAAACCCATGAATGTTAGAACCCTTTGCCTCGCAATTTTAAACTTCCAAGATGCGACAGGCTACGAGATCCGCAAACTATCGATGGATGGCAAATACAGTCATTTCGTTGACGCAAGTTTTGGTTCGATCTATCCCGCTTTGAATAAACTGGAAAACGATGGCTTCGTAACCTTCAAAGATACCGTTGAAGCAGGCAAACCAAATCGGAAAGTCTACTCCATTACGGATGCTGGACGGCTTCACTTTCTACAGTCCCTAGAGACCCCTCCGGTTAAAGATGTCTTCCGTTCTGAGTTTTTGATGATCGCAGTTTGCGCGGAATCATTGCCGCCAGAAGTCGTTCAAAACGCAATCAACACACGCCGCGAACAACTAACATCTGAGATTGAGCTCCTTAAAAGCATCGCAGAAAACCCAGAAGCCTCCCAAGGCGTTCGTTGGGCGGCGAATTACGGCATGGACTGCATGTCGAATTCCCTGACGTATCTGGAAGAAAACAAGCCAACGTTGAATAAAATCTCCGGTATCTATCAACCGATCAAAGAAGAGGCTGCTGAGTAGTCCCTCCCCGACTCTATGCAGGAATAATATGACGATCCCCACACCATATCTTTTAGCCGCTGGTCTTACTGCTGTGGTTGCAGGCTGGATGCTGTCTGGCGACATTGTGACGGGAGGGCGCGAAGATGCAACGCCAGAAACCGTGAATGAGAGAAACCAAAAAGCAGAGCAAACGCTGTTTAAAGTTCAAACGAACGTCTTTGAAGCCAAGGCGAGAACGGCGTTGATTGATGTGCGTGGCAGCACTGAAGCAAGTGGGAAAGTTTCCGTCCGTGCCGAAACCACAGGCTTGCTGTTAAAACGCCATGTTAACAAGGGCGATACTGTTCAAGCGGGCGATCTTATTTGCTCGCTTAAAACGGGCGACCGCGAGGCACTGGTTTCCCAGCGCGCGGCAGAACTGAAGAGCGCTCAAATTGAACTGAATGCCGCTAAAAAACTGGCAACCGATGGCTATGCGACGCAATATCGTGTGGTCGAGAACCAAGCGAGCCTTGATGCTGCCATTGCGCAAATGAAATCTGCCGAGATTGAACTGCAACGCGTCGAAATTCGCTCCCCAGTTGAAGGTTTGATCCAAGACCCATTTGCCAAGGTCGGAGACATGCTGCAGGTGGGTGACATTTGCGCTAACGTGATGGACCCACAAAGCATTATCATGACCGCACAAGTATCAGAACGTTACATTGGGCGCATGACGATTGGTAGCAAAGCGCTCGTGCGTGTTGTGACAGGCGAACAAGTGGAAGGAGCCATAAAATTCATCGCCCCATCCGCTGATACAGAAACCCGCACCTTCCGCATTGAAATAGCGCTGCCAAATGATGAAGTAAAAATTAGAGATGGTGTCACAGCTGTCGCGAGCATTGTTTTGCCCGGCGACAAGTCTCATTTGTTACCCGCATCCGTGCTAACACTGAACGATGCTGGCGAGATCGGTGTGAAAATGATCCATAATCCGAATGTTGTTGCCTTCACACCTGTCAAAATCCTCGAAGACACGCGCGAGGGTGTCTGGGTTGCAGGCCTACCAGCGAGCGCGAATTTGATTATTCGTGGCCATGAATATGTAAACAACGGTCAGAAAGTTGATCCCGTCACTAAAACGGCGGAGGTCAACTAATGATCCACGCGCTCGAAGTCATTTTGAGGCGGCCAAAAACCGTTATTACGATGATGCTGCTTATGCTGACGGCTGGTATTTTGACCTATGTCAACATTCCAAAAGAAGCAAACCCAGACATTGATGTGCCCGTCTTCGCGGTTTCAGTTACACAGCAAGGTATTTCACCGCAAGATGCGGAGCGTCTGCTTGTGCGCCCTTTGGAAACACAATTGCGTGGCCTTGATGGATTAAAAGAAATCACGGCCATTGCTTTTGAGGGAGCAGCAACCGCAACGCTAGAATTTGATGTTGATTTCGACAAAGACAAAGCGCTCGCCGACATTCGAGACAAGGTAGATCAAGCCCAAGCAGAGTTTCCGCCAAATGCTGATGAAGCGGTGATTACTGAAACCAACTTCTCACTACAGCCAACCATCTTTGTCACCCTGTCAGGCGACGTGCCAGAGCGTGCGTTGCATCGCCATGCCAAGCGATTGCAAGATGAGATTGAATCAATCAGCACGGTGCGAGAAGCCAACCTTCGCGGTACCCGTGAAGAATTGATGGAAGTCATCATCGATCTTGAAAAGCTTGAATCCTACAATATCAGCCAGACAGAATTGGTAACCGCGGTCACGGCGAATAACCAACTGGTTGAAGGTGGATTTTTGGACACCGATGGCGGACGCTTTGCACTCAAAGTGCCGGGCCTTGTGGAAGATGCAAAAGACGTCACACAAATTCCCATTCGCCAAATTGGTGACGCTGTCATTACCCTTGGCGATGTTGCCGAACTGCGGCGAACCTTCAAAGACGCCTCCAGCATCACCCGCGTCAATGGCAAACCTGCAATCGCAATCGCTGTTGTTAAACGCATTGGTCAAAACATTATTGCAAACAACGCTGAAGTGCGATCCGTTGTTGAAGAATTCAGCAAGGATTGGCCAACAGCCATCAAAGTTAATTTTGTTCTCGATCAATCCAATTTCATTTTCGAAGTTTTAGGCTCGCTGGAAGCCTCCATTCTCACAGCGATTTTTCTGGTGATGATCGTGGTGGTCGCAACCCTTGGCGTCAGATCATCTTTGCTGGTCGGCTTCTCAATCCCCCTCTCCTTTATGGTGGGCTTTCTCATCCTTAGTCTGTCTGGTTACACCGTCAACATAATGGTGATGTTCGGCCTTGTTTTAACAGTCGGCCTGCTGGTGGACGGCGCGATTGTTATGACGGAATATGCAGAACGGAAGATGTCGGAAGGCATGAGCCACAATGAGGCTTATATCAGAGCTGCGAAACTCATGTTCTGGCCGATTGTCTCATCAACCGCCACAACACTTGCTGCCTTCTTGCCTTTACTTTTATGGCCCGGTGTTCCCGGTGAATTTATGAGTTACCTGCCTATCATGGTGATCATTGTACTTTCTGCGTCCTTGTTGACGGCTATGATCTTCTTGCCCGCTTCAGGCGCTTTGCTGGGGCAAGTGTTCGCCTTTGTTGGCCGTCACTCGGCAATCTTGTTGAGCCTGCTTATGGCAGCTCTAGCGGGTACTGCGACCTATCTTCTTGCTCCAGCAATTTTGAATGGTGCACTTGGCATTGACCCTGCCATCCAGATGCAGGCAACCATTGTGGCAACAGCTTTGATGACCCTTGTCGTTGCAATAATAATCTATCCGCTGGCTAACTGGTCGCATCGCCGTAATGCCGCCAAACCAAAAATTGACGAAACCGCAGCCCTTCTAGCGGGCAACGAAAAACTCCAAATACACAAGCTTAAGGGCGCGACTGGATTTTATGCTCGCTCAATCAATCTGCTTGCGAATAATTTGCTCGGCAATATCGCGGTCATCTTTGTAACAATCACAATATGCACCATCACTTTCGTGGAACTTGGCGAGCGCTTTAAGGGCGTTGAATTTTTCGTTGATGAAGAACCAGACCAAGCGATCGTTTTCGTTTCGGCTCGTGGCAACCTCTCGGTCAAAGAGGCAAGTGATATTGTTGGCGAAGTTGAGGATGTCATCTTAAATATACATGGCATTCGGGCGGCTGTTACAACGGCAACTTCTCCAACAGGAGCAGGTGCTAGCTCTGGTGGCGGTGTGGGTGAAGTTCAAGACAAACCTCGCGATACAATTGGCGAAATTTCGCTGGAACTCGGTGATTACAAATACCGCCCAAGTTGGAAACTCATTCAAGAACAAATTCGTATCCAAACGGCCAACATTCCTGGTATCAAGGTTGAACCTAAAAAGATTGAAGGCGGTCCGCCAACTGGCAAAGATGTTCGCCTAGAAATCAAGTCCACCGATTACGACCAATTGGTCTTGGCGGTTGGAAAGGTTCGCGGTTTCCTCGATCAACAGGTTGATTTGCTTGATATAGAAGATGGCCGCCCTCTTCCCGGGGCCACGTGGGAATTGACGATTGACCGCGAACAAGCAGCGCGTCACAACGCGACGGTTGCAGCCATCGGCGCTATGGTTCAGTTGGTATCAAACGGCGTTCTCATCGGCACCTATCGTCCAAGCGATAGCGATGAAGAGGTGGATATTCGTGTTCGTCTACCAAAAGAACAACGCACGCTCTCAACACTGGATGATTTAAGATTGCGCACCGAAAGCGGTCTTGTGCCGTTGTCCAATTTCATCACCCGTGAAGCCAAACCAAAAGTGTCCTCCATCACCCGCCGTGATGGACTTTATGCAATGGACTTAAAGGCGAACTTAAAGCCCGATACACAAATCACCGTTGAAACGGCATCGGGCGAACAGGTTACCCGCGCGATCACCGCTGATGACAAAGTCGCCCAAGTTCAAAAGTGGTTGGATGATCAAACATGGAACCAATCCATCCAGTTCCGTTTTCGCGGTGCGGATGAAGAGCAAAAGGAATCGGGTGAGTTCTTGACCAAAGCGATGATCGGCTCGTTGTTCTTGATGTTCATCATTTTGCTGACGCAATTCAACAGCTTCTATCAATCCATCCTCACGCTCGCGACTGTTGTATTGGCAGTCTTCGGCGCGCTAATTGGCATGATGGTAACAGGCCAAAAGTTCTCCATTATTATGACAGGCACCGGCATTATCGCGCTTGCTGGTATTGTCGTGAACAATGCAATTGTGCTGCTTGATACCTATAACCGTATGCGCTCAGAAGGCGTCAGCATCCCTGATGCCGTGGTTAAGACTGCGGCCCAGCGCCTGCGCCCAATTTTGCTGACAACAGTGACCACCATTGCAGGTCTTGTACCGATGGCGACCCAGATTAACTTGAATTTCTTTGAACGGATTATCTCTGTCGGTAGCATTACGTCGATATGGTGGGTTCAGCTTTCTACAGCCATTATCGCGGGTCTTGCATTTTCAACACTGCTAACCCTCGTCCTCATCCCTTGCATGCTGGCACTGCCAAGCAACGTGATGAACTTTGTGACAAACGTTGGCAACTTAGGCGCTTTTGCTAAAGAATTTATGCGTGGCAAAAAGAAAATGATGGCTGAACAGGCAGCTAAGCCAGAAGCCGAAGAGATACCACAAATCAAACAGAAGGCCCCTATCGCCTTAAGCGAAGCGGCGGAATAAAACACTAAGCTGTGGCAACAAAAGTACTGCCACAGACTTAAATGTGTCCAATCTATTTACATTTTGAACACATTAAATGGTTATACTTTGCGCGTTGCTCTAAAGGGCAAAGAACAATGGGGAAAGTTACGTCATGAAAATATTCACACGCATCAGTTTTTTCGTCTTCACAGCAGCAATTTTATCAGCTTGCGGCGTGCCGTTTATCCCGCTCATCTAAGGCCCGGACCGCTCATTAAAGACTAAGATTTAAGCGTCACTTGCTTCATCGTTTGATGTTGTCTCAACCGCGTCTTGTTGCAGTTTCTTTTGATAAGAAAACCAACCAAGCGGAATGCAAATCATATAAATGATGACTGACGCGGTCATGAACCACCACGTATATGTCAGCAATAGTGCGACCAAAGCAACAAACACAATAATGGCCGGCACCACCCATTCTGCCGGTATACCTTTCCCAATCGTCTTGCCAGAAAATGTTGGCAGGTTGCTCACCATCAAAAATGCAATGGCCAAAACATAAGCAATGACGATGCTTTGTGTGATTTCTGTCACTGGAAAATCAAGAAACGACAGATAAAGTGGAAGAAGGGCTGCAATCGCTCCGGCAGGTGCTGGTGTTCCAGTAAAAAAGGCCGATTGCCACACAGGTTTGTTTGGGCTTTCAAGGGCTGCGTTAAAACGAGCAAGCCTTAAGGCGGCACAGATTGAAAAAATCAAACAGGCAATCCAACCAATGGAACGGTAATCTTGCAAACCCCACATGAAGAGCAAAATCGCAGGCGCGACGCCGAAATTGACAAAGTCTGTCAGTGAATCGAGCTCAGCACCAAATTTAGTCGAACCTTTAAGGAACCGCGCAAGACGACCATCAAGCGCATCAAGAGCACCCGCCACAATGATCAAGATCACCGCCAGCTCCATGCGCCCTTCAATCGCCATGCGGATTGCCGTGAGACCAGCTGAAAGCCCGAGCAATGTTACAAGGTTAGGCGCTATGACACGATAAGGGATCTGCCGCTTTTGGCGTGTTGGCTTTTGCGGTTCTTTCCCTTCAGATGGGTCAAGCGGCTGGAAACCTGTATCCATTCTAGTCAATCCTTACCGGACGCTCGATGCTTTCAACATCAAACCGCGCAAGAATGCTTTCACCCGCTGTCATGATCTGACCGATGTGCACTTGCGGTTGGGCATTGCTTGGCAAATAGACATCTAGGCGCGAGCCAAAACGAATAAGGCCGAAGCGTTCACCTGCGGCAATTTGATCGTTTTCCTGCGACCAACAAACAATCCGTCGCGCCACAAGGCCCGCGATTTGAACGACGCCAATCGCGCCCTTTTCGCCTGCGATCACAAGACCATTGCGCTCATTGTCCTCGCTCGCTTTATCAAGGTCTGCATTGAGGAAAAGGCCAGGCTTATACGCAATTTTATGGATGTTGCCTGCAATCGGTGCACGGTTCACATGGCAGTTAAACACATTCATAAACACGCAAACACGCATCATCGGCTCATCACCAAGTTCTAACTCGGCTGGCGGCACAGCAGGGCCAATCAAGCTGACACGGCCATCTGCCGGACTGATCACCATTGATGCGTCAATGGGCGTGACACGTTGCGGATCTCGAAAGAAGTAAGCGACCCACGCCGTGATAATCAAGCCAATCCAGAACAATGGCCCCCACAAGAAACTAAGCACAAAGCTTGCAACACCTGCTATGGCGATGAACTTGTGCCCCTCTTTGTGTATGGGAACGATGGCGGCGCGTACGGAGTCTAAAACAGACATAGAGGCTCTCACTTTGAGAAACGAAATTACATTCTAGTGGTTCTGCCATCAAAAGGCAGCGAATAAAAGAGCGAATGCTATTTCTATTCACCTGTTTAACAACAATCGCGCTAAAGCTGGTCTTCAGCGCGGTCGCCCCTTTTTATAAACGCGCCCGCCTCCTCGTGGACCGCGCGAAGCCTTTCTTCTGCTTCACTTGCCTCGCGTTGGCGCGCCCACATGGAAGCATAAAGGCCTCCTAGTTCCAAAAGCTCATCGTGCTTGCCGCGCTCACGAATTTCGCCACGTTCTAAAACAATGATTTCATCCGCGCCAATTACGGTTGAAAGGCGATGAGCAATAACCAGCGTTGTTCGTCCTTGTGATACTTCATCTAAGGCTGCTTGTATTTCACGCTCTGTATGTGTGTCGAGCGCGGAGGTTGCTTCATCAAGCAGGAGGATTGGTGGCGCTTTTAAGATGGTTCTAGCAATCGCCACCCGTTGTTTTTCACCGCCTGAAAGTTTCAACCCGCGTTCGCCAACTTCTGTATCGAAACCCTTAGGTAATGTTTCAATAAAGTCGGCAATTTGCGCCATGCGTGCAGCTTCACGCACTTCTTCTTCTGTCGCATCGATACGGCCATATCGAATGTTATAGGCGACCGTATCGTTAAACAGCACCGTATCTTGCGGCACCATTCCAATTGCAGAACGAAGCGAGGTTTGGGTCACGTCTCGTATATCTTGCCCATCAATCAACACCCGTCCAGCGCTTACCTCATAAAAACGGAATAACAGCCGCGAAATGGTCGACTTACCCGCACCAGATGGGCCGACGATGGCAACCGTTTTGCCAGCGGGCACTTCGAAATCAACGCCCTTTAAAATCGGGCGTTCAGGATCATAAGAAAATTGCACATTTTCAAAACGAACTGTGCCTTGGCTTGCTTGTAACGGTTTTGCACCTTTAGCGTCTTTAATCTCCGCTGGCACATCCAACAGCGCGAACATTTCTTCTGTGTCGGTCAAGCCCTGTTTGATCTCACGATAAACAAAACCAATGAAATTGAGCGGGATGGCAAGTTGGATCAACAAGGCATTGATCATGACGAAATCACCAATCGTCTGTGTCCCGTCGATCACGGCAAGGGCTGACAAAATCATACAAAGCACGACACCGATTGTAAGGATGACGGTTTGGCCAATGTTCAACCACGCAAGCGATGTCCAAACTTTAACGGCAGATTCTTCATAGCGCGCCATCGAGTTGTCAAACCGCCCTGCTTCCATCTTTTCATTGCCAAAATATTTGACCGTTTCAAAATTCAACAGGGAATCGATGGCTTTAGAATTTGCTTCCGTGTCCGCATTGTTCATGTCGCGGCGAATGCCGATGCGCCAATTGCTGGCGCGGATGGTGAACCACGAATAGCCATAGACTGTGACCGCAAGAATAATGACGTAGGACAGTCCAAACTGAACGTAGAAAACCACGGCCATCAGCACGAATTCAAGCAGCGTTGGAAAGCCTGACAGAATTGAAAAGCGGACAATCCCCTCTATGCCCTTCACGCCGCGCTCTATAACGCGAGACAGACCACCCGTGCGCCGCTCAAGATGAAACCGCAGCGACAAGTCATGCATGTGAACAAAGGTTTTTTGTGCCAACCGCCGCACGGCATGTTGACCAACTCGTGCGAAATAAGCATCTCGGATTTGGTTGAACACCATGGCAAGAATGCGAGTTAAACCATAGGCGATAATCAGCATCACCGGCGTGATCAGCCATAGAGGCCACCCACCTAGGCCACCCTCACCCGTTAGCGCATCAGTTACCCATTTAAAGGTGTAAGGAGTAAGCACGGTTACGATTTTGCCAAGCACCAAAAACACCATTGCAACCGCGACCCGCATTTGCAGGTCTTTGCGGTCTTGGGGCCAGATGTAGGGCCACAGGTTTTTCATGGTCTGCCAATCGCCACCATCCGCACGAACAGTCGGCTTTGCTGGTGCATCACCAGATAGCGTCGCTTTCGGTTCTTGCGCGCTTTTGTTTTGCGACGAGTTGGAAGCCATGAAATCCCCTGAGTGCAGCCGCGTTTGGCGGGTTATCCTGCATACCCTGAAAATAGGAATTAATCACGCCTATTCAATCAAGTAAGTAGAACTTGTCACCACCTATAAAGACCCTGCAGCGGTACGTGCTGTTTATTGGTCTTCCGGTTTAGCTAAAGGTGCAACAACCACGGCTTGATCCACGGTACTTGCAGCCCCCGGCACTTGGCCTTCGGTCGGTACTTTGAAAATTTGACCGGGGAAAATCAATTCTGGGTTTTTGATTTGATCGCGATTTTGTTGATAGATCGACGTGTAACGGCGTCCATCACCGTAAAGGCGCTGGGCAATGGTCCAAAGATTATCATTTTTGCGGATAATAACATTGCCCACTTCCGCTTTCGCGAGTTCAGCAGGTGTTAGGTCTTGAACGGCAAAAGGCACAGCGGCCCGTGCGATAACGTCGCCGCTACCTTTTTCAAGCAAATCAACACGAATATTATATTCACCCGGCCCCAACGGTTTGGTCTCTTCCAAGAGCCATTGACCACCCTCGCCAGTCTTTACATCTCCAACCAATTTATCGTCGACATAAACACGTACAGTTTCATTTGGACTTGCGGTACCTGCAACAAACAAGGTGTCGTTTTCAACTTCAACCGCTTCAACCGAGACGGTTTTTTGCGGTTCAACAACGGGAGCCGGTTCTGGTTTCTTTTCTTCGGCAACAGCGGCCACTTGTTCAACAACAGGCTCCTCCTCAACAGCGGGAGCTGTGACAGCTGGTGCTTCTGGGCTTAATTCTTCTGCTGATTTTGGCGCTTCTACTACGACGTCTTCGACACTTGGCGCAGGCTGTTCTGGTTGCGCGTCAAGGAGCAGACGAGCGACCCGCTTTTTGCTCTCTTCACGTGCTTCTTCTATTGGCTTTTGAACAGCTTCAACAATTGTCACTGGGTCTGGCTTAACTTCCTCTGCCACTTCTTCAATTTTCGCAACGACTGTTTCTACAGGTTCTGGTTTGGTTTTTTCGACAACCGTTACTGGCTCAGTCACCGGTTTTGTTTCTTCTGCAACCTTCGGCACAACTTCGGGCTCAAGATCTGGCACTTTGGCAACAGCA
>CAZKKW010000084.1:0-10632 GCA_964553335.1 uncultured Hyphomicrobiales bacterium
GAATAAAGCGGGTCGCCGTCCGCGTCGACAGGTAAGTCCATCACCGTATCTTTCAAGCCGTGAACATGACGAAGGGTGATGGGCGAGGCACAGCTTTCTAATTCTTCCAAATTCCAAAGCGTTCCGGCCATCGTCAAAAAGCCCGCAAATTCGGCGCCACGCTCACATGCCAACCGCCATGCCATTGCCGCGCCATAAGAAAAGCCAGACACATAAATGCGTTCACGATCAATCGGAAAGCGCTTGGCGGCATCCTCAATCATCGCCTCAACAAACGGCACATCGCGCGAAGGTGAGTTCCAAAACGACCACGACTTACCCCGCCCGTTAGGTGCCAGTAACATCACACCAGCTTCCTTAGCAGCACCCGCAACCTTTTTATTATTCAGCACATTCTTGCCCGTGCGACCCCAGCCATGGAAATGAATGAGCAGCGGCATTTTATCTTTGGCATTCCATTGATTAGGAAGCTGGACTTGATAAGAGCGTCCATTTTCCAATGGGCATCCATCCGCTTCGTCACAACCAGATAAATCCGCTGCATGACTAGCGAAAATGGGCATAAAACTTACAGTCGCAAACGCTAAAGCGGCAAGGGTCATAAATTTCATATCAAATCACTCAGCTTTCCAATGTTAATCATCAATAAAGCGCTAGCGCGACCTATTCAAATAAGACTTTCGCGAGCGATATGTGACCCGTAAATCACTTCTGGTAATCAAAGACATCTTGCCTATACTGCAACGCCCAGCCTTTATTGCCAGAGCCAAATATGACACAACCAACAATCTTGATGCTATGCCGTCTTCCAGAAGCTCAAGGCGAGCAGCTAGACCAGCTCGGCACCGTCCATCGCACTTTTGAGAGCGACGACAAAGAAGCGCTTTTTACAAGCATCAAGGAAGACGTTTCGATCATCATAACCACTGCTGGTGTTAGATGCGATGGTGCGTTTATGGCGAAATTCCCCAACCTCAAGTTGGTTGCAAATTTGGGTGTCGGATATGACGGCGTTGAGACGGCTTATGCAGCATCAAATGGTATCACGATCACCAACACGCCTGATGTTTTAACGGACGAAGTGGCCGACACCGCTCTTGGCTTGCTGCTCATGACGGTTCGCGAACTTCCGCAAGCAGAGCGTTATTTGCGAGCGGGGAAATGGGGAGCAAAAGGGCCTTACCCGCTCACCCCGTCGTCCCTTCAAACCCGCACACTCGGCATTTATGGTTTGGGCCGCATTGGCATGGCAATCGCCAAAAGAGCGGAAAGTTTTGGGGTGCCGATTGAATATCATAACCGCTCGAAAAAGAGCGATGTTAGCTACCCCTACCACGACAGTCTGTTGAGCCTTGCAAAATCTGTCGACACACTCATGGTTGCCGTTCCAGGTGGAGCAGGCACGTTAAACGCGGTCAATGCGGAAGTGTTGGAGGCTCTTGGTTCCAATGGCCTGTTGATCAATATTGGGCGCGGATCCACCATTGATGAAGAGGCGTTGGGCGAAGCGCTTGGCAACAATACAATTTTCGGTGCAGGTCTCGACGTGTTTGCCGATGAACCCTATGTGCCGGCAAATTTCATGAACCATCCCCGTGTCGTCCTTTTACCGCATGTCGCATCCGCATCGAAACATACACGCGGCTTGATGGCACAGCTGACAGTCGATAATGTGAAAGCATATACAACAAACCGCAGCTTCATCACACCGGTGCCTGAGACGCCCGTTTCTTAGACGCCAACACAATCACTATGGGACGTTACATGAAAACCATTTCAGGCTTTGATCGCATTGGCGAAGAAAACGCTTTCGCCGTATTGGCACGCGCGACAACACTTGCAAGCGAAGGTATGGATGTCATCAATTTGGGCATTGGCCAACCTGACTTCCCAACCCCCAATCATATCGTGGAAGCGGCAGTTAAAGCGCTCAAAGATGGGCATCACGGTTACACCCCCGCCAATGGCATTCTGCCATTACGCGAAGCAGTGGCCGCTGACTTGCACGGACGATATGGCGCTGAGGTCAATCCAGACAACGTGATCATTTTACCCGGTGGCAAGGTCACCATGTATGCGGCCATCGTCATGTTTGGTGAGCCCGGTGCGGAAATTTTATATCCCGATCCAGGCTTTCCGATTTATCGCTCCATGATTGAGTTTACAGGTGCCACCCCTATTGCAATTCCAATTCGTGAGGAAAATCAATTTGCCTTTTCTGCTGATGAAACATTGGCGCTAATCAATGATAAAACCCGCTTAGTCATCATCAATTCACCCGCCAATCCGTGTGGTGGTGTGACGCCAAAAGCTGAAATTGATAAATTGGTGGCAGGCCTTGAGAAGTTCCCAAATGTCGCGATCATGTCTGATGAAATCTATGATCGTATGACCTATGACGGCGAAGAACACGTTTCACTTCTGGCTTATCCTGAAATTCGCGACCGCTTAATCCTGCTCAACGGTTGGTCAAAAACCTACGCCATGACAGGCTGGCGGATGGGGTATTCTGTTTGGCCAGATCAACTCTATGACAAAGTGCGCAAGCTGGCTGTTAATTGCTGGTCCTGTGTCAACGCGCCTGCCCAACATGCAGGCCTTGCCGCTCTTACTGGTCCGCAAGATGAAGTAACCCACATGATGGCCGCTTTTGATGAACGGCGCAAAGTGGTGACGGACGGTTTAAACGCTATTGAAAATATCAGCTGCGTCACACCAAAGGGTGCCTTTTACGCTTTCCCCAACATCAAAGCGACAGGCTGGAAAGCAAAAGAACTCGCCTCCGCGCTGTTGGAAGAAACAGGCACTGCCTTAATCGGCGGACCTGATTTCGGGATTCACGGCGAAGGCTATATTCGCGTTTCTTATGCAAATTCCACGGAGAATATTGAGCGGGCCTTGGTGCGAATTTCTGATTTCTTGAATAAGTAAAAAGTGCGAAAGCACACCTGCTAAAGAGGCAAAAATCTAGCGAGCACCTTCAACTGCGACTGATTTGATCATCACGAAAACGGGCAAATCGACGGCAAGAGAAAGTTCACTGCGCGCTTTATTTGTTACCCTTGCAATAATCGGCTGGCCGTCAATGCTAAGGGTCACATCGCAATAAGCATCGCCCATTTCCTCAATCGCCAATACACGGCCATGCAAAACATTTTGGAAGCTCGTCCCGCGTGGCTTATTCACAGCAACCGCAACATCACTTGCGTCAATCCGCACATGATATGGTTCATCGCGTGGTTTCAGTTTTTCAGGCAAAGCGAAATTTTGTCGACCAATCTTCAACCATGTCATATCCCAAGTCGGATCAATGGTTTCAAATTGCGCATCAATCAAGGAACTTGGCGCGTGTTTGCCTTGATCGAACTGACCACTAATTTTTGGCAAAACTTCTGCCAAAGCACCGTGGTGCTTTACGCGGCCTTCATCCATCAGCACCATATGATCGGCAAGTTGCACCACTTCATCAAGGTCGTGGCTCACATAAACGATAGGCACACCGCCTTCATTCGCGATCCGCTCAAAATAAGGCATGATTTCCATTTTACGCCAATGGTCCAAGCCGGTAAGCGGTTCATCCATTAACAAGACACGTGGGTCTGAAAGAAGAGCGCGTCCAATCGCCACCCGTTGGCGTTCACCCCCTGAAAGGTTCGCAGGCATTCGTGTCAGCAAATCGCCCAAACCCAACATCTCAACAATATCATCAAAACTTGCCGCCTTCTTATTACGCCATCCAGCCCAACGCGCATAGGTGAGATTACGCTGCACATTCATATGCGGAAACAATCGAGGGTCTTGGAAGATATGACCGACGCGGCGCTTTCGAACATTGATGTTCTGGCGGTTGACCGTGTCAAAGAACACGCTATCCCCCACCGCAATACGCCCATTTTCCGGCTGCACATGTCCGGATATGGCATCAATCAATGTCGATTTACCAGCGCCCGAAACGCCGAATAAAGCCGTAACATTAGCATCGCTTTTAAAGGAGAGCGCATAATTGAAATCGCCGCGTTGGCCTGCAATATCAACGTCAAGCATCGTTCTCTCCTGCAAGTCGTTTCAAGCGTTGCGCCATCACTTCGGACAACACAACCGCACCAATTGCTAAAATGATGCTGAAAATTGTGAGCCGCCAAAGCCCTGCTTCATCACCAGGCGATTGCAGCAATGAATAAATGGCAAGCGGCAAGGTTCTGGTTTCTTCTGGAATATTGGAAACGAAAGTAATCGTGGCGCCAAATTCTCCGAGCGCCTTTGCAAATCCCAAAATTAATGCACCAATTAAACCGGGCATTGCGAGCGGGAAAATGATCGTGAAAAACACTGTCAACCGACCAGCACCCAAGGTGCGTGCGGTCACTTCCCAATCACGATTGACCGCTTCAATCGCCTGCCTGATGGGGCGAACCATAAGAGGAAACGCCATAACGCCAGCCGCCAATGCGGCACCCGTCCATTGGAAGGCAAAAGAAAAACCGAAGGTTTCAAACAGAAATTTGCCAATAAAACCTTGGCGGCCAAATGCGACCAAAAGCATATAACCCGTCACAACTGGCGGCACCACCAAAGGCAACAGCACCAAAACATTCAATGCCGTGCGTCCGGGAAATTTATAACGCGCCAGCAAAAACGCCACTAATAGCGCCAGCGGCAAAGCAATAAGCACCGCAACGCCCGCCACCTTCAACGATAATAAAATCGCCGAGATTTCGACATCGGATAAAGAGATATAAGAAAGGATAGCGTCCAAGACAGTCCCTTAATTCGGGACAAACAATCCCGCTTTTACAAAATGCATCTTTGCTGATGAACTTCCCAGATAATCCAGAAATGTGGCAGCATCACTGCGACCGTTTAGCAATTTTACTGCGGGGTATACAATATCTGGATGGCTTTTACTTGGAAAAAGGCCAACAAGCTTAATATCAGGATCGTTGACTGCTTCCGAGCGATAGACAATTCCAAGCGGCACTTCAGAACGCCCAACAAGCACTGAAGCAAGACGGACATTACCCGTGATCGCCATTCGTTTTTCAACCTCTTTGTAAGGCCCAATGCCGTTTTCTAGTTTCTTCAATGCGGTTCTTGCATAACGACCCGCAGGAATATGATCCGGATCTGCGACGGCAATGCGGCTGTCTTTTTCAGCCAACCATGCTTTTAAAATCCCAACCACCTTTTGACCGTCTTTAACAGGAGCCTCTTGAGGAACAACCAGCGCCAATCGATTGCGGGCAACGATCCGGCTGCTTTCAGGGTCAATTAAATTCTGAGTTTTAAGCCACATCGTCCAATCGACATCGGCCGAAATAAACACATCAACAGGCGCACCTGCTACAATTTGACGGGCAAGTGTTGAGCTTCCTGCGGCTGAGAGCGTTACTTTGCGACCGGTTTCTTGCTCATAATCAGCAATGATCGGCTCCAATGCTGCTTTCATGCTGATTGCGGCAAAAACCAATAAAGGTTTTTCATCTGCGCGAGCGGGCAACAAAAAATTGGCAGACAAAAATGTCGCCAAAAATAAAATTGTCACTCTTGCAAGAAATTGAGTTTTCAAATCAGCCTCAATCTATCCCTTGAACAAATATATCACAGATTAACATCACAACGCCAAACCCTCAACCAAGGGGCATATTCTTCCCAATATTTATTAGGTGACCCAAGGCGCTTTTGATTTATTGAAGAAGGCCTCAATTCCATCCGCACATTCTTCATTGGCCCAACGCTCAGCAAGTCTGTCAGCGGTGTATTCCATCGGGTCGTCCGTGCTACGGGCTAAATGTTTGGCTAAGTCTTTGCTTGATGCCACAGCACCGGGCGCGCAATTTAAAAACGCTTGAGCTTCTGATAAAGCCGCATCATCCAGCACGTCGGTGTCCACCGCATCAGAGATAAGCCCAAGTTTCTCGCCAGCGGCGGCATCAAAAATTTTGGAATTCATAAAACAACGTCGAGCATGACCTTCACCCAAACGCCGCACCACATAAGGCCCAATCGTCGCGGGGATGAGACCAAGCCGGGTTTCTGTTAGACCCCACTTAATAGAGCTTGCCGCAATCACAATGTCAGAAACGCACATCATGCCAACACCACCCCCAAAGGCATTGCCTTGCACTTTTGCAATTAACGGCTTTGGCAAATCATCAAGCGCGCGCAACATAGCCGCAAGCTTCATGCCTTCGGCGACTTTTTCAACGTCTGGTTTTTCTGCTTGTTCGCGCATCCAATTAAGATCGCCACCAGCACAAAAGCTCTTACCTTCACCTGTCAAAATCACCGCGCGAATTGTTTCGCTCTTAGCAATTTCGTGAGCTGCTTGCGTCAATTCTGCAATCATCTGAGCATTTAACGCATTGTGCTTATCTGGCCGCGCTAAAGTAAGTGTCGCGATACCAGTGTCAGCCTCTTCCAATCGGATCGTTTCAAAGTCAGTCATGGCTGAGCTTTCCCATAATATCGGTGAGCAAGGTACCCGCTTTAATCAATTGATCGCGGTCAATCCCAGTTTCAAAACCAAGCTCAGTCAAGCGATCAAAAACCGCGAGCGTTTCCACATTACCCTTCGCACCCGGTGCATAAGGACAACCGCCCAAACCGCCGATGGCACTATCAAAAGTCCGAACACCCTTTTCAAGGCTCACCTCTATATTGGTAAGCGCCCGATTGGCCGTATCGTGATAATGGCCTGCGAGTTTTTCAACCGGCACGAAATCGCATACAGCATCAAGCATTGCAGCAATTTCAGATGGTTGCGCTTTACCAATCGTATCGCCGAGAGAGATTTCATAACACCCCATATCAAACAATGCCTTTGCCACATGGGCGACATTGGCAGGTTTGGTCATGCCGTCATAAGGACATTCGACAACACAAGACACATAACCGCGAACGGGCACGCCGTCTTTAAGCGCCAATTCCATCAATGGTTTGAAACGTTCTAAGCTTTCAGCAATGGAACAATTGATATTCTTCTGACTAAAGCCCTCAGAAGCTGAGCCGAAAATCGCCACTTCATCTGCCTTCGCAGCGCGAGCGTTTTCATAGCCTTTTAAGTTCGGTGTAAGTGCCGCATAAGTTACCGACGGCAACCGCTTAATACCCCCCAGCAAAGCAGCGCCGTCAGCCATTTGTGGAACCCATTTGGGCGACACAAAACTTGCAACTTCAATTTTTTGAAATCCGGCAAGGGACAGACTATCAACAAGTGTCACTTTGTCATGAGTTGAAACAAATGTCTTCTCATTTTGTAGGCCATCACGCGGGCCAACTTCAAAGATCGAAACGAAGTCCGTCATTCAGCCTCGCTCAAAACGATCAAGATAGAGCCTTTTTCAACCTGCTCGCCAACAGCAACATCGGCACTTTCAACAACACCATCGATGGTTGCTTCAAGCGCGTGTTCCATTTTCATGGCTTCCATCACCAACAATGTATCGCCGCTTTTCACCACATCGCCTACCGACACATTGCACGTCGTAATAACACCCGGCATTGGGGCGACGATTTGGTTGGAGGCAAAAGCATTGTCGTTGCCGCCATCATAAGATTTTTGCAGAATGTAATCGACACTTTCGCCATCAATGACAATGCGCGCGCTTTGCTCATCAACAATGATGTCAGCTGCAAATTGTCGCCTGTCCATCATGAAGCGGAAGCGACCGTCCTCGGTGTCGTCCATTCTTTCAATCTCGATTGTCTGATCATCAAATAAAATCTGAAAGCAATCTTGCTTAAGTTGACTGACACGCGCCGCAATCGTTTCTCCCATGCGGTTCACATCAACAAGCCGCGACGGCGCCCCCCAAAGCTGCCAAGCACCCAGCCCCTCTTCACTATCCAGTGCACCGAAGACACAAAGGCAGGCGATAACGTCATGCTGCAAGGTTGGCACGATCGCTTTTGTCAGCGCTTCAAGATCACGGGTTATCAGACCCGTGTCCACCTCACCACGAACGAAACCTTCGTGTGCTGCCAATTGTGCGAGGAAATCAACATTGGTGACACAGCCCATCACCTGCGTTTCTTGCAACGCGCTAAGAAGGTTTTTCAACGCTTCATCGCGGGTTTCGCCATGGGTAATGATCTTAGCAATCATCGGGTCATAATGCGCTGTAATCGTATCCCCCTCACGCACGCCCGTTTCAATACGGGCGTCATCAGGAAAATGAAGATGGGTGAGTGTTCCCGTTTCTGGCAAGAAGTCATTCGCCGGATCTTCAGCATAAAGCCGCGCTTCGAACGAGTGATCCATCAACGTGATATGCTCTTGCTTCACCGGCAAAGGCTCACCAGATGCCACACGCAATTGCCATTCGACCAGATCGAACCCCGTGACCTCTTCTGTCACTGGATGCTCCACCTGAAGACGGGTGTTCATTTCCATGAACCAGAACCCATCCGCCGACATTTTCGCGCCATCAACGATGAACTCAATCGTGCCGGCACCCTCATAATCAATCGCCTTGGCAGCGGTTACAGCAGCGCTCGTCATGGCCGCGCGCATCTCGTCAGTCATACCGGGCGCTGGCGCTTCTTCAATTACTTTTTGGTGGCGGCGCTGCAGCGAGCAATCACGCTCATAAAGATGAACCACGTCGCCATGACTATCGCCAAATACTTGCACCTCAATATGGCGCGGCGCGTTGATATATTTTTCAACCAACACCATACCATCGCCAAAACTTGCAAGGCCTTCACGGGCCGCACTTTCTAGAGCCTCAGCAAAATCTTCAGCGCGTTCAACAAGCCGCATCCCCTTACCACCGCCACCAGCGCGGGCTTTGATGAGAACGGGATAGCCGATTTTTTCTGCCTCGTTAGCGAGAAAATCAGCGTCTTGATTATCGCCATGATAACCCGGCACAACCGGAACATTGGCCGCTTCCATCAACGCCTTCGCCGCATCTTTCAAGCCCATGGCGCGAATAGATTTTGCCGATGGTCCAATGAAGGTGAGACCCGCCGCTTCAACCGCTTCAACGAACTCAGGGTTTTCTGAAAGAAAGCCAAAACCCGGATGGATTGCTTCCGCCCCCGTTGCTTTCGCCGCCTCAATAATACGGCTTGCCACAAGATAACTTTCCGCCACCGAAGATGAACCAATGTGCACCGCTTCATCAGCCATCGAAACATGGCGCGAGGCTCTGTCTGCGTCAGAAAAAACTGCAACCGTCTTAACATTCAACTCACGGCACGTGTCGATGACACGACAAGCAATTTCACCACGGTTTGCTATGAGGATTTTAGTGAACATGGACATCACATTCTAAACACGCCAAAGCGTGTCTCCCCGATTTCTTTATTCAGGCTTACCCGCAAACTAAGCCCTAAAACATCGCGGGTTTTGCGGGGGTCGATGATGCCGTCATCCCAAAGGCGGGCGGAGGAATAGAGCGCTGCGGATTGCTCATCGAACTGGTCGATCATCGGTTGCTTGAAGGCCGCTTCTTCTGCCTCAGACCACTCGCCGCCTTTGCGCTCAATTCCGGCACGGCGCACATCGGCCAGCACGCCAGCGGCTTGCTCACCGCCCATCACGGAGATTTTTGAATTTGGCCACATCCACAAGAAGCGCGGATCATAAGCGCGGCCCGCCATGCCGTAATTTCCCGCGCCATAAGAGCCGCCGACAATCATCGTGATTTTTGGCACTTGCGCGTTGGAAACTGCCGTCACCATCTTCGCACCATGGCGGGCAATGCCGCCACTTTCAGCCGCACGACCGACCATGAAGCCTGTGATATTTTGCAAGAAGACGAGCGGAATTTTTCGTTGGCAACAAAGCTCAATAAAGTGTGCGCCTTTAACGGCGCTTTCAGCAAACAACACGCCGTTGTTTGCAAGGATACCAACGGGAATGCCGTCAATATGGGCAAAACCTGTCACCAAGGTTTCACCAAACCGCGCCTTAAATTCATCAAAGCGCGAACCATCCACCACGCGGGCAATCACTTCCTTGATGTCGAAAGGCTTGCGGCTATCAACGGGGATCAGGCCGAGCAATTCTTCTGGGTCGAGTGCTGGAAGTTCAGGTTCGATCAATTGAATTTTGTTCTCAGTCGACCAGTTCAAATTAGCAACCGCTTGACGGGCTAAATGGAGGGCATGGACGTCATCTTCTGCCAAATGATCTGCCACGCCAGAAAGGCGCGTATGCACATCACCGCCACCAAGCTCTTCAGCAGAAATCACTTCTCCAGTCGCAGCCTTCACCAAGGGCGGGCCTGCTAAAAAGATCGTGCCTTGTTCTTTAACAATAATCGCTTCATCCGACATGGCAGGCACATAAGCACCACCTGCCGTGCATGACCCCATCACAACCGCGATCTGCGGAATGCCTTGGGCCGACATATTGGCTTGGTTGAAAAAGATACGGCCAAAATGATCGCGGTCTGGAAAGACCTCATCTTGGTTTGGAAGGTTCGCACCGCCACTATCAACGAGATAGACGCAAGGCAGATTATTGGCGCTTGCAATCTCTTGGGCGCGAAGGTGCTTCTTCACCGTGAGGGGAAAATACGTACCACCCTTCACCGTTGCATCGTTGGCGACAATCATACAGTCAACGCCGCAAACCTTGCCAACACCTGCGACCACACCAGCCGCTGGTACTTGATCGTCATA
>CAZKKW010000085.1:0-10535 GCA_964553335.1 uncultured Hyphomicrobiales bacterium
GTTTTATAGGGAAACTGATCCGGCTTGATGAAATTGATCCGACGCAGCTCGTTTGCATCAATGCCAATTTCAAGGGCTGTATATTCAACCAAACGCTCCATCAAATAAGCAGCTTCTGGACGCCCCGCCCCGCGATACGCATCAGTCGGCGTTGTATTGGTGTAAACACATTTCACATTGCCAAAGGCTGCCTTAATATCATAAAGGCCAGTCGCCATGCTGGCGCCAAACCATGGTATCAAAGGAGCATAATCAGAAAGATAGGCTCCCATATCCGCCAAAATTTCAATATCAAGCGCGACAAACCGATTGTCTTTATCAAGCCCCAAACGCGCCGTTGAGATATTATCGCGCCCATGCACATCCGTTAAAAAGTGCTCCGTGCGATCACCAATCCAACGAACGGGGCGCTTCAGTTTTTTTGCAGCTGCAAGACAAAGCGGATACTCGTGATACATGAATAGTTTCGTGCCAAACCCGCCGCCAACATCAGGTGTTACAACACGCAATTTGTCAGCGTTCATGCCCATAATCGCATCACACAGCTTCGCCCTAATTGAATAAACCCCTTGGCTTCCAAGTGTCAGGGTCAGCATATCGTCATCGGCGCTGTATTCAGCAACGCAGGCGCGGGTTTCCATATAGTTGCAAACCAAGCGATTGTTGACGACTTTAAGCTCAACAATTCGGTCTGCTTTTGCCATCGCAGCCGCTGTTGCTTGCGCGTCACCAGCCTTGGATTGTGACGCCATATTGTTTGGTTCAAACCCATCCCAAACAAGCGGTGCACCGTCAGCCATTGCAGCTTCAATACCAACCACAGCATCCAGTGATTGATAATCGATGTCTAAAAGCTCAGCTGCATCTGCTGCAATTGCTTTGCTGTCAGCCACAATGAATGCAATCGGATCACCAACATAACGAGCTGTATTTTCACAAAGCGCTAAACGAGGTGGTTGCTCATAGGGCTTACCATCTGCATTTTTCCCGCGTGGAACGACATTTGGCAAAGACCCGAACTCTGCAATATCCGCATGGGTCATCACCAAATGAACACCATCCATCGCAAGCGCTGCACTGATGTCTTTAATCTCAAATCGTGCATGGGCAAAAGGAGAGCGCACCACATAGGCGCTCAAACAATCATCCGGCATATGGTCACTTGGATAAAACCCTTCACCCTTCACAAATCGATCATCTTCTTTGCGTGCAACAGATGCACCAACATTGGATTTTTGGCCAAACTTGAGAAGAGAAAGATCATTCATGTCGTGCACCGTCGTCGTGATAGAGTCGAAGTTTATGTTTGGAACTTATCGTTTTTTGGGGCGGCAGCAATGGTTAAAGTTTGACCTTACCCGCAATTTGCATCACATCTGAGATATGTCCAACTTACAATCCAGCCTTTTGCCAAAGAGTTTCAACGCTTGGTGGCAGAGACAACACCCCAATGTCCGCGGTGGGATATGGATGTTGATGGCCGCTTTCATGTTTTCTGTGATGATAACGATCATCAAATTCATTGGTTCGCGCATATCCATTTTTGAGATTTTGTTTTTCAGACAATTGGCCATGACCATCATTGTTGCCCCCGTCATCATTCGCGGCCTGCCAAACTCGCTGAAAACGCAAATGCCAGGGCTTCAAGCCTTGCGCGTGGTAGCGGCCACCTCCGCGATGATCATGGGTTTTTCAGCCTTCATCCATTTACCTCTTTCAACGGCGACCGCCATTGGTTTTTCAAAGACCATGTTCATCACCATTTTGGCGATCATCTTTTTAAAAGAGACGGTCGGCATTCGTCGTTGGGGTGCGGTGGTGGTCGGTTTTATCGGTGTCATCATTATGATTGCGCCAGAAGACGGCTGGACCAGCTTTGCAAATTTCGACATCTGGTCGCTCGCCGCCTTGGCAAGTGCGGCATGCGCTGGCCTTGTTATGGTGATAATCAGACGCCTTTCTCAAGTCGATCAGGCGATCACCATCCTGTCTTTTCAAGCAATCTTCGTCGGCCTTTTGATGATTGTTCCAACCCTCTATTTTTGGGTCACACCCACATTAGAAGAATGGCTATGGATGGGGCTTTTGGGTCTTGTTTCAGTGATTGCTCAAACCGCCAATATCCGTGCTTATAAAGCGGGCGAGGCAACGGCAATTTCCACCATCGATTATACCCGCTTGGTCTACGCTTCGATTTTAGGTTTTCTGATTTTCGCAGAAATCCCAGACCTCAACACGATGATTGGCGCTCTCGTCATTATCGCCGCATCACTTTACACCCTGCACCGCGAAGGGCAGCAGGGCAAAGCCCTTGCTCGCTCTAAAGAAGGACGGACCTATAACTAGGCTTGAGCTTGGTCGATTATTTTCGCGCTAAATAAGCCTCAATAAGTCCAGCGGTTGAACTGTCTTTATCACTCACCGGCTTTTCGCTCTTGACCATTGGAAGCAGTGTATTTGCGAGTTGCTTACCAAGCTCAACCCCCCATTGATCGAAGGAATTGATGCCCCAAACAACACCTTGCACAAAGACCTTATGCTCATAAAGCGCGATCAAACCACCGAGCGTTGCCGGATCAAGGCAGTCATATAAAAGCGTGTTAGACGGGCGGTTTCCCGGAAAAACTTTGTGTGGCGCAAGGCGCGCGATATCGTCTTCACTCATGCCAGCGACTGAAAGTTCTGCCGTTGCCTCTTCCAGTGTTTTACCGCGCATCAGTGCTTCAGATTGAGCAAAACAATTGGCCACCAATATCGAATGATGATCGCCAAGAGCTTCTTGTGGATGAGCGGCAACAAGGAAGTCACATGGGATCGTTGTGGTTCCTTGGTGGATCAATTGATAAAATGCGTGTTGGCCATTGGTCCCAGGCTCGCCCCAAATAATTGGCCCGCTGTCACCTTCCACAGCAGTACCATCAAGCCGAATGCGCTTGCCGTTGCTCTCCATGTCCAACTGCTGAAGGTAGGCTGGAAAACGCGCCAACCGCTGATCATAGGGCATCACGCCGTGGCTTGGATATCCGACAAAATTTCGATACCAAACACCCAGCATGGCAAGCAGCACTGGCATATTCTTATCCAGCGGCGCTTTTTGAAAATGCTGATCCATCTCATGGGCGCCATCGAGAAATTGGCGAAAATTCTCTGGACCAATCGCAATCATCAAAGGAAGCCCAATGGCAGACCAGATTGAATAGCGCCCGCCAACCCAATCCCAAAACCCAAAAACTCGCTCTTGCTGAATACCGAAATTGGAGACCGCATCAAGATTGGTCGAAATCGCGGCGAAATGATCACCAACCGCTTGCTCACCAAGATGGCCCAAAATCCACGCGCGGGCAGAATTCGCATTGGTCATGGTTTCTTGTGTGGTGAATGTTTTAGACGCAACCAAGAAAAGCGTTGTTTCAGGATCAAGTGATTTCAGCGTATCGGTAAGGTGTGCGCCATCGACGTTGGAGACGAAATGAACACGCGGGCCGTCATGGTAAGGGGCCAATGCACCAACCGCCATGACAGGGCCAAGGTCAGAACCACCAATCCCGATATTGACGACATCTGTATAGGGCTTGCCGCCAGAGCCTCGCAAAGCACCAAGGCGCACGTCCCGCGCGAATGCACTCATAGCATTGAGCACACGGTGAATATCATCCGCAATGCGAACACCGTCGAGTACTAAGGGGTAATCTGCTGGCGCCCGCAAGGCCGTGTGCAATACTGCCCGCCCCTCAGTTGCATTGATCAGGTGACCTGCAAACATCTCATCGCGCTTTGCATCAACTTTCGCCTCATGGGCAAGCGTTATCAGCGCATCCACAACCGCTTGATCAATTTGATTCTTTGAATAATCAAGCAGAAACGAGCCAACCTTCAACGAAAAGGCGTCAAATCGCCCGCTGTCTTGTTCAAAAAGCTCTCGCATATGAGAACCAGCCATTGAGTCGGTCAATCTGTCCAAAGTGGTGGTAGCAGAATACTGTTTCATTCTATTTAGGCCTCTCGATTCGCGATTATCACCAGTCTAACACAACCTTATGACGATGAAGTAACCCGATCACTTGCACTGTAACGTTAGAATTGATACGCGAGTCTATACAAACATCAGGGCTGTCATGAAAAACACACGTAACAAAGCTGATACAGAACTTGTAAGACAACAAAACCGCTCGTTGGTTTTGGAAACACTGCGCCATAGTGACGCGTTGGCAAGTATCGAGCTTGGAGAAAAGACCGGCCTTAGCCCCGCGACAATTTCAGCCATTACCAATGATATGCTTGCAGAACGGCTTATTGAAACGGACAAGTTAGAAACCGAAAAACACCGCAACACCCAGCGTGGCCGACCAAAAGTTAAACTGAAGCTTGCAGAAAATGCCGCCCGCCTGCTGGGTATACGCCTGACCCACAACGCGATTTCGCTCACCATTGCAGACTTTTGCGGCAATATCCTTGCACGCCACAGCGATGTTATTGAAACGGCGAGCTTGGACGCCGATGCTTTTGGCACTCTTATTGTAAATAACGCCCTCGCCTTTTTGGAAAGCAACCAGCTCACGGCCCAGCATGTTTCAATCATCAGTGTCGCCTGTCAGGGTTCAGTTGATGCACAACGTGGCTCGATCATCTGGAGTCCGGCTTTTTCTGCACGCAACATTCCTGTCGCAGCCCCCTTGACCGATGCCCTCAACGCGCCCTGTTTAGTTGCTAATGATACCAATGCAATCGCGCACCTACTGCATGTTGAAAACGACGCGTTGGACGATTCATTCGCGGTATTTTATTTAGGTTCCGGCATCGGCTTGGGCCTTTATGTCAACGGTGACCTGTTGGAAGGAGCAGAAGGGTCTGCTTCTGAATTTGGCCATATGTTGCTTGAAGCCGACGGCGCTCTTTGCCGTTGTGGTCGCAGAGGATGCATCGAGGCTTATGCGTCTGACTTCGGCATTATGCGCTTTGCAAATGAACAGCTTAAAAACGTTGATCCTGCAGACATAACGCCAAGCGACAAAGATATGGAAAAGCTTGCAAACCTCGCGCGCGATGGCGATGCGTCGGCCAAACGAGCTTTTGATAAAGCGGGCTCAGCACTGGGTACTGGTCTTGGCAATTTGATCATGCTGGCGAACCCTAAAAATATTCTTTTCACGGGGCCAAGCATCAAGCATTTCGATCTGTTGGAACCTGCAATCCAAAAAGCGCTCGAACATGCCGCAAAAAATGGCCATCAACCCAACATGTCGTTGATTGATGATGAACGTGACTTGATAGAAAGCGGTTTGCTGGCGCTCGGCTATACGAAACTTGATCGTGAGATTTTTGCAAAACGTGTCAGCGTTGCCGATGTTGCAGCACGCCACAGCATGATCAACTAAGCACTCAACTATCTAAGCACTCATCCACCTAAGAAATGAACTGGCCTTGTATTTCACGCAAGAGCTTGCGTTTAATCGCTTTTGCAAAGGATTTGTAATCCTTCGCGATCTCGATAAAAGCGCCCTCGCCGCCAATCACATGATTTTCGAAATAGTAGTGAAGGTAAGAGACTTCATTCAAAATCGGCAGACCGTTGATAACGATGCCTTGCGCCACAGCTTTATCGCGCCCTGCGCGAATGGGTAAACCTCGCGACCATGTGCTGGCACCATCTGCTTGCATATCGATCACTTTGCGCTCGGTAGGAAATGGTGCTGTGTTTAGATGGTCAACGGCAAAAGACAAAGCACTGCCAATGGCAGTCACCCCTTCCGCGGTCTGTCGAGGCTCCGCCAAAAGCCGAGCAGCGAAGGCGCGGGCTTCTTGCTCATTGCCCACAACTGTCCACGGCATCACAACCACTTGGTTCTGCGGCCCTGACCATTGATAGACAGACAGTCCGATCCGTCCGTGCTGTCCCCCTTCAATCGCCTCAATCACTTCCTTTGATGTGAGAGCGGCGGCAATGCCTTGAACTTGCAGGTCGAACTCAGCCTTATTCACGGAATAAGAGCAATCAATGGCAAGGACCAAATTAACGTCAGTTTTTGTAAGCTGCGCCCGCGCGTTTTGGCTCACCACTAGTGAACTAACAATTGTCGCTAAGATAACAACAACCGTCAAAACCCGTGTGATCAAATCATGGAGTGAGGGTCGTAATGAAGCAAACATGGGGCAGCTTGCAAACGGTAAAGCTTGCACTCCTTGTTCGCCCCTTGTTTAAATCTTTCGCTTAGCCGGGCGATAGACCGCGCAGGCGCTCTGAACGTCTGCGTAGCAATTCTACTGTTGTAAGCAGCGCAATCGAAATCATGACAAGAACCGTCGCCACTGCAAGAATGGTCGGCGAGATCTGTTCACGCAGTCCAGAGAACATCTGGCGCGGAATGGTGCGCTGTTCAACGTCTGCCACAAACAACATCACCACAACCTCATCAAGCGATGTGATGAAAGCAAACAAAGCACCTGAAATCATGCCCGGTAAAATAAGCGGCATGATAATTTTAAAGAAGGTGGTTGTTGGCGTTGCACCACAACTAGCCGAGGCACGAATAAGGCTCGTGTCAAAGCTTGAAAGCGTCGCTGTCACCGTGATGATTACGAACGGAATGCCAAGTGTCGCATGCGCAAGGATCACGCCTGTGTAGGTCTTTGCAAGGCCAATATCAGAGTAGAAGAAGAACATGCCTGTTGCAGTGATAACCAGCGGTACAATCATTGGTGAGATCAAGAGGCCGGTAATGAATGAACGGGCCGGCATTTCAGGGCGCGAAAGGCCCAGGGCTGCTAATGTACCCAACGTGGTAGCAACCACTGTTGAAATCGTCGCGATAAAGAATGAGTTGCGCGTCGCACGAAGCCATTGTGCATTGTTCCAAGCATCAGAGAACCAAGCCCATGAAAGCGGAGCCTCAGGGTTCAACATCCCATTTTTGAAGATATCTTGATACCAACGCGTTGAATAAGCATCTGGATCAAAAGCCAACATACCCTCAGTGAACGTAAAATACGGCTCTGTGTTGAATGACAACGGCACGATGATGATGATCGGCACGATAAGGAAAACAAAGATCAGTGCGCAAATCACGAGATAAGTGTAATGCCAGACTTTTTCGACCGGTGTTGCGTGTGCTGGTAGTGCCATTGTGCCCTCACCCAAACTTCAAGTTATCAATGCCTATCAGCTTATTGTAGAGCCAATAGAGGATGAGTACGCCTGCAAGCAGGATGGAACCAAGGGCGGCTGCCAAACTCCAGTTAAGCGATTTTTGCATATGGAAAGCGATGATGTTGGAAATCAACTGACCATCTTGTCCACCAACCAAAGCGGGCGTGATGTAGTAACCAATCGCAAGAATGAATACGAGCAATGTACCCGCTGCAATGCCCGGTATCGTCTGCGGGAAATACACTTTCACGAAGGCAGTAAACTGATCCGCACCGAGAGAACGCGCTGCACGCATATAACTTGGCGGTATCGTCTTCATAACGGAATAAAGTGGCAGCACCATAAATGGTAGCAAGATATGGGTCATCGCGATGACCGTACCCATTTGATTATAAATCATCTGGACCCTGCCATCTTCACCGATGATACCAAGCCAAACCATCACATCATTGACGATGCCTTGCGTCTGCAACAACGCAATCCATGCCGTCGTTCGCACAAGCAAAGATGTCCAAAATGGCAACAACACGAGGATCATCAACAAGTTGGATTTTGCCAATGGCAAGACCGAAAGAAGATAGGCAACTGGGTAAGCCAGGAAGAAGCACAAAACGGTAATAATGCCGGACAAATAGAGTGTACGCCAAAACAGCTTCACGTAAATTTGCCGCACTTCATCTTGTGCAACAACGTTATTTTCCGCGTCATAAGTGCGGTCAACGGCTGCAAGATAAAAGCCCGTCGTCGTGTCACTTGCCACTCGCTTCATGGCAGCCCACATCTCGACATCTGCCCACTTTGGCTTCAACTCGAGAAAGGTTTCTTTGTAAGGCTCTTCAAATTTCTTAGCTTTTCGCGCCGCCCCCATGAAGAGCGAGCGCGTGCCGGAATGATCATAATTGATACGGGTCGCAGCACGTCCAATTGTGCGTTCCTCACGGGCGACAGCCATATCTTCTGCAAGCAGCTTAAACAACGCTTCATCGGGCAAACCATCTGATGATGCTTTTTGATCCCAATCGCGTAGTGCTTGCGAAAAATTTGGAAGGGCTTTGCTGAAGCTGTCATTGTGGACGCTTCGTGTCAGCATTTGCCCAATGGGTAGAACGAAAGAAATCAACATGAAGACGACAAGCGGTGCCGTCATCAAAAATGCCCGCCAGCGTGCGCGGCGCATTGAGATTGCAAGTTTGCGCTTTAATGGTATGCCGTCATCAGTTGTGAGCTGATCTGGTACATCGTGAAGTCGTTGCGATGAAAGCGCGTTATCGGCCATAAATTTCTTCCAAAGTTAATTAAGAGAAATGCGGGAAGCCAAAAGACCTCCCGCATGTCTGTGTCGTGGACTAGCCAGCAAGCCAAGCGTTGAAACGCTCGTTAAGCTCATCTTGATTGTCCGCCCAGAACTCAAAGTTGTTCTGTGTAGCGTTTTTCAAGTTAGCAGCGTTTGTTGGCATTTGTGGTCCCATATCGATGTCTTTGTTGTGGAACTTACCAACAAGAGCACCTGAAGACTTACGAGCTGGACCATAAGAAATCCATGAAGCCTGAGCTGCAAGTTGTTCTGTAGCTGTTGAGAACTTCACGAAATCAAGGGCAGCTTCTTTGTTCTTAGAACCTTTTGGAATGACCCAAAGATCCAAATCCCAAACTTGACCGTCCCAAACGATTTCGAATGGCTTACCTTCGCCAGCAACAGCATTGAAGATACGGCCGTTGTAAGCAGTTGTCATCGCAACTTCGCCATCAGCAAGAAGTTGTGGCGGCTGAGCACCAGCTTCCCACCAAACAACGTCACCTTTAATAGAGTCGAGTTTAGCGAATGCACGATCAACGCCTTCAGCAGTGCCAAGCACTTTGTAAACGTCAGCAGCAGGAACGCCGTCAGCCATCAAAGCCATCTCAAGGTTAGCTTTAGGGTTTTTGCGAAGGCCGCGTTTGCCTGGGAACTTAGATGTGTCAAAGAAATCAGCAATAGTCTTTGGACCATTTGCGATTTTTGAGCTGTCATAAGCAAAGATTGTTGACCATACGATGTTGGCAACAGCACAATCATGCAATGTACCTGGCAAGAAGTCATCAGCAGCAGCTGAACCATCTGCACCAGCAGGCAAGATTGATGGATCGATTGGTTCAATCAAACCTTCGTCACATGCACGAACAGCATCTGAAAGCTCAACGTCAACGACATCCCATGTCACGTTACCAGCTTCAACTTGTGCTTTAATTTCAGCAATACCACCATTGTAGTCTTCAGATGTGATGGTTTTACCAGTTTTTGACTGCCATGGCTTGTGGTAAGCCTCAACTTGAGACTTGGTGTAAGCACCACCCCAAGATACGACAGTTAGGTCTTTTGCAGATGCAGAACCAGCGGTAATCGCGAGGGCTGCGGCTGCTGATAAAAGAAGTTTCATTTTCATTTTTCAACTCTCCCTAGTAAGCCCGAATTTTGGGCAATTCACTGAGTGTGGCACTCAGCAATTTAAAAGGCAATCGGGTCCAACGCACGACAATCACTCGCACGCCATCCCACGACAACCTCATCTCCTTCCGCCAATGAAACAGAATGCTCATTGTTTGGAACTTTTACGATGAACTCATCATTCCCGCTCACAGACATGCGGGCGCGAATATGGTCACCTAAATAAATCAATTCAGCGATTTTACCGCTGAGTTTGCTATCCACCTGGTCATCACTTGGATTAACAACAATGCGCTCAGGCCGGATAGACAAAGTGGTATCGCCATCGTTTTCCGCGTTCACACCAAGAGCAGAAATCGAATTTCCATCGGCTAAGCGAACAGCGCAAATGTCGCCATCTCTACCTTCAATCTTGCCGTTCAGTTTATTATTTTCACCAATGAACTGGGCGACAAAACTATTTTCTGGCTGCTCATAAAGCGCCTGAGGGGATGAAAGCTGCTGCACAACACCGTCGTTAAACACCGCAACGCGGTTAGACATGGTCAAGGCTTCAGATTGATCGTGCGTCACATAAACAACGGTCACGCCGAGGTTTTCGTGAATATGTTTGATTTCATACTGCATATGCTCACGCAGCTGCTTATCAAGCGCGCCGAGTGGCTCATCCATCAAGATCAGTTCTGGCTCAAACACCAAGGCACGCGCAAGCGCGATACGTTGTTGCTGACCGCCTGAAAGTTGGGCTGGACGGCGACCAATGAAATCGCCCATCTGCACCATATCAAGCGCCCGCTTCACTTTTTCTTCCTGCACAGCTTTCGACATTTTGCGAACCTGCAGAGGGAAAGCGAGGTTTTCACCAACCGTCATGTGTGGGAAAAGCGCATAGTTTTGAAAGACCATCCCAATGCCGCGTTTATGCGGTGGGATATTGTTGATGGGTTGATCGCCCAACAAAATATC
>CAZKKW010000086.1:0-10525 GCA_964553335.1 uncultured Hyphomicrobiales bacterium
TTTGTGTGAGCGGTTTGCCGCGCGGGCTCATGAGGAGGCGGGGGCGGTCGTCGGGTATGCTGTCTATTGCTGCACCCAACACGTCGGCGCGCAGCACCATGCCAGCGCCGCCGCCTGCGGGGGTGTCGTCTACATTCTTGTGTTTGCCGTCACCAAAGTCGCGAATGTTGACTGTATCGAAGGCCCATTTATCCGCTTCCAACGCGCGGCCTGAGAGGGAGGCACTGAGTGGGCCGGGGAACATGTCAGGATAGAGAGTGAGCACGCTTGCGTGCCACGGTTTATCCGACATCGCCACGCACCTTATTGTCACTGTTCAGACCAGAAGCGTCTGGATCAATGGTGATTTTGCGTCCTGCTAAATCAACCTCAGGCACCGCGTCCTTGGTGAAAGGCACCAGCACGCTAGGACCATTATCTGGTTTAATGTCGATCAAATCGCCCGCGCCGTAATTATCGACATTGGCAACCCGCCCGAAGGCTTCGCCCGTGGTGGTTACAACATCGAGGCCAAGCAAGTCTTCGACGTAGAAATCATCTTCGTCGTCAACGTCTGGAAGTTTGTCGCGGTCGATATAGAGCTTGGTGCCGTTTAGCGCTTCTGCCGCGTTGCGGTCGTTCACGCCTTTAAATTTAACCACAAGCATGCCGCCTTTAATGGCGCGAAGGCTTGCTACTTTGAAGCTTGTTTTGCCGCTTTCGTCTTCCAGCATACCGTAATCGGAAAAGGCTTCTGGTTCGCCGGTAAACGGTTTGACGCGGACATGGCCTTGAATGCCGTTGGCTTTGCCAATTTGGCCGAGGCAGATGCGTTTTTGTGTCATCGCTGATCTCCCTCGCCAATCAATGCCGGCATGATCCGGCATTGCTTATTGTCGAGTACGCTTGTTGGCGTAAAACTATTCAGCTGCAGTTTCTTCAGCAGGAGCCTCAGCTGGTGCTTCTTCTGCAGGCGCTTCAGCAGCGGCAGCTTCAGCGGCTTTTGCTTCTTCGGCTGCAGCTTTTGCATCTTCTTCAGCTTGCTTAGCTTCTTCAAGACGCTCTTGAGCTTTTTTGCCTGGCAACGCTTTTTTCGGGTTGTTGCGTGCGTCACGTTTCGCGAGGCCAGCCGCATCAAGGAAGCGAAGAACGCGGTCAGTTGGTTGTGCGCCTTCACCAAGCCAATGCTTGATGCGCTCTTCGTTGAGGATCACGCGATCTTCTGAGTCTTTTGACAGCATTGGGTTGTATGAGCCAACCTTTTCGATGAAACGACCATCACGTGGTGCGCGAACGTCTGCAACGACGATGCGGTAAAACGGACGTTTTTTTGAGCCACCACGGGCAAGACGAATTTTAGTAGCCATTGTTTTTTTCCTTTAGTGAAGTTCTTTGAATTTTTGAGGGGGAAGATGACGCCAAATGTCGACTTTGTAGTCGGCAAGTGGGACATCAGTTTGTTCTTTCACCGCGCCCATTTTTTGGGAGACAGCTTGAGAGGCGTGGTTGTCGCGGTCGATACAGCTCATTGCTGTTTCCCAACCGAGATTAAAATAGACAAAGCTGAGAGCCGCTTTCAGCGCCTCGCTGGCATAGCCTTTACCCTGTGCCGTGCGTGCTAGCGTGTAGCAAATTTCTGGTTCAGGGAATTTCGGGGTCGCCCATGGGCCGCAATAGCCAATGAGCGCATTGGTTGCTTTTTCTTCCAGCGCAAATGGGCCGAAGCCGCGCAAGGTCCAGTGGGCAATCATCACGGCCATGTAGCGCCATGCTTGATCTTCATTATGAACGCCGCCTGTAAAGCGGGTCATTTCTTCGTCGCTCTCAATCACACATAAAGACGCGTGATCATCCTCGCGGAAACCGCGCAAGATGAGACGTTCGGTCTCGAGTGTTGGAATGGTTGCGAAGGTGGTCATTTCTTTTTCGGACCCTTCGGCATGCCGGGAAGTCCGCCGCCGCCAAGGCCTGGCAGTTTTGGCATGCCGCCGGGCATGCCACCTAAGCCGCCCATGCCACCTGGCATACCGCCGCCCATTTGTTTGGCGATTTTTTCAAGTTCTTTCGGGTCCATCTGCGATGGGTCCATGCCAGGAGGCATGCCGGGCATTCCGCCACCTGGCATACCGCCGCCCATCATGGAGCCGAGGGCGCCCATAATGCCTTTTTTCTTACCCTTGCCACCCATAGCTTTCATCATGTCGGCCATTTGGCGGTGCATTTTGAGGAGTTTGTTGATCTCGGATACTTCCGTGCCAGAGCCTTTCGCAATCCGCTTTTTGCGGTTGGCGTTTAAAAGTTTCGGTGTCGCCCGTTCTTTTTTGGTCATGGAGGTGATGATTGCCTGTTGACGTTTGAAGATGCTGTCGTCCATGCCTGCGGCATCCATTTGCTTCTTCATTTTGCCAATGCCGGGCATCATCGACATAATGCCGCCCATGCCACCGAGGTTCTTCATCTGCTCAAGTTGCTCATGCAGGTCGTTAAGGTCGAACTGACCTTTCTGCATCTTCGCGGCCATTTCGGCGGCTTTTTCTTGGTCGATTGCCTCGGATGCTTTTTCAACGAGGCTAACAATGTCGCCCATACCAAGAATGCGGTCGGCAATTCGGTTGGGGTAGAAATCTTCTAGGTCTTCGGCTTTTTCACCAACACCAATAAGCTTGATCGGCTTGCCGGTCACTGCCCGCATGGAAAGTGCTGCACCGCCACGGCCATCGCCGTCAACACGGGTAAGCACGATACCGGTAATATCAACGCGCTCGTTAAAGCTCTTGGCAAGGTTCACCGCGTCTTGACCTGTGAGACTATCGGCAACCAACAAAACTTCATGCGGGTTGGTGGCTTTCTTGATGTCGGCCATTTCCTGCATAAGCGGTTCGTCAATGGCGAGACGACCAGCGGTGTCGAGGATTACGACATCATAACCACCAAGGCGTGCTGCTGTTTGCGCGCGCTCAGCGATTTGCACTGGCATTTGGCCTTCAACGATTGGCAGCGTGTCCACATCGTTTTGCTCACCTAAAACGGCAAGCTGCTTTTGAGCGGCAGGACGGCGCACATCGAGGGACGCCATCAAAACTTTTTTCTTGTCGCGGTTTTGCAGGCGACGAGCGATTTTGGCAGAGGTTGTTGTTTTACCCGACCCTTGCAAACCAACCATCATAATGGCGACAGGCGGGGTTGAGGCAAGGTCAATCGGCTCTGCATCAGAACCGAGCATTGCAACCAATTCGTCATGGACGATCTTCACGACCATCTGGCCCGGTTTGATCGATTTTACGACATCCGCACCAACGGCCTTGCTGCGCACGCGATCTGTGAAAGAGCGCACAACATCCAGCGCTACGTCGGCCTCGATTAGGGCGCGGCGCACTTCACGAAGGGCTTCGTTGACGTCTTTGTCTGAGAGGGCGCCACGTTTTGTTAGGCCGTCAAATATCGAGCCAAGGCGGTCGGACAGACTTTCAAACATCGCGTTCCCTCACTTTAAGGTGGATACCACCAACAAAACAAACCCGTTGGTGTAGACCAACAAACCAAAAATACACCAGAGGGCGCAACGCGCTGTCTGGTGTTAACCTCCATGATCGTAACCATGGTCAGCCGGAAATGATGCCATTTCCTTGAATTTGGCTGGTTATAAGGGGAATAAGCCATTCTTGTCAAACGAAACCTCAGGTGGTTTGCCGTCAACAGTTTCGTGATTGATGGTCGTTTGCTCTGGAGAATGTGAAGATTTTTGATTACATGATATCTTGCTTGCATCTTATGCATGGTTAGCGTTGTGTTGGGTAACTGAAAAATTCGATGAAATAGATATGACTGAGACTGGGAAAGATTCAATTTTTGATCGCATTGGCCGTTTTATTGCCAAGGGTTTGAATATGGAAAAGAGCGGCTATGTGCCGTTTACGCCATCTGATCTTAAAACTATGCGCGAAATTTTGCGCCCGGGTGATGTTGTGCTGGTTGAAGGAAACCGACAAGTTTCATCAGCCATCAAATATTTGACGCAATCGACATGGTCTCATGCGGCCCTGTATGTGGGGGATGCCATCAGCGTTCCAATTGATCAAAATGATGACCCTGAAGATCGGCCTTGTCTGGTTGAGGTGAATTTGGGTGAGGGCTGTGTCGCGGTGCCACTATCCAAATATGAGACCTACAATACGCGGATTTGTCGGCCCGTTTCATTGAGCGATGAAGATACGGAAAAAGTAATCCAATTTGCGATTTCCAGAATTGGCACGCAATATGACCATTCCAACATTTTTGACATGTTGCGCTATTTCTTTCCCGTTCCCTTCCCCGCGCCCATTCGCCGACGGATGATTTCCCTTGGGTCTGGTGATCCGAGCCGTGCAATTTGCTCCACGTTGATCGCACTAGCTTTTCAAGAAGTGGGTTATCCGATTTTGCCAGTCTTTGAAGATATTGAAAGCAAGGACTGCGCTAAAGGGCATTGTCATTCAGAAGTCATGCATATCCGCCATCACTCTTTGTTTGCGCCGCGCGATTTTGATTTATCGCCTTATTTCATGGTGGTGAAGCCTACTCTTGTTAAGGGCTTTGATTACAAATCATTTGAATGGAGTGGGGAGGTTGCTTCCTTTGACCCACTCAATAAGCGACACACAAGAGAAGCAGCAGAAGAAAAACAAAATGCGACGTCCTAATTGCGGACCCGTTTCTGACCTTGATCAATTGACGGTTCACTTGAAATCGCTTGATGGCAATTGGCTTGGTGATAGTGCTGAAAAGCAAGTCGAGGTCTGGTATCCAAACGGCCATGAAACAACCGGATTGCCGCTTCTTGTGTGCCTTGCTTCTTATCTTAACAGCGGGCCATCTTTAACGGGCTGGCGCAATTTTGGTGAGAGCATTCCAGAGCGCCTTGATCGTCTGTTTGAAAGTGGCGAGCTTGCCCCTTGTGTGGTGGCCTTTGTGGACAGCTATAATCGGCTCGGTGGCACGCAATTTGTGAATTCTTCTGTTATTGGCAATTGGTCTTCTGCATTGGCTGACGATCTTGTGCCGGCCCTTGAAGAGAAATACGGCTGCGGCGGTGAGGGGCGTCGGGGGCTGTTTGGCCATTCATCGGGCGGTTATGGCGCGCTTTATAATCTGGCGAAACGACCAGATATCTGGGCTGCCGCTGGTAGTCATGCTGGCGATTGCGGGTTTGACTTTGTCTATCGCGGCGAATTACCAAAGGCGCTGCGTGTACTTGGTGTTTATGAGTTTAATGCGCAGGCGTTTCTTGATGCGTTTTGGAGCCAAGAAAAACCAAAAGGCGAGCAGATTTCAGCGCTGATGATGTTGGCGATGGCTGCAAGTTATGATCCTGTTGGTCGCGAAGGGGCGCCGCTTGATGTAAGACTACCCGTGACCCATGACACTTGTGAGTTCATCAACGAGCATTGGCAAAAGTGGCTAGCGTTTGATCCACTGACATTTGTGCCTGATGCGATGGATGCGTTTAAACAGGCAAAAGCCGTTTATGTCGATTGTGGTCGTCAGGATGAATATAACATTCTTTATGGTACACGGCGTATTGTCCAAATGATGGAAGAGAGTAACGTCAACGGTCGCTTTGAAGAGTTTGACGGTGGTCATGGCACCATCGGCCCGCGATATGAGGTGAGCGTACCTTGGTTGGTTAAAGCGCTGTCTGAATAGAAGCGTTTTTAAGTGTAATTACCTTGAGAAAAACACGATCTTGCAAGAAGAATTAGCCTTTGCGGTTAAATCTCCTTTTCAGTCGCTGCAACCGATGCTATCTGACCCCCATGACAGACTTATCCAAAATCCGAAATTTTTCGATTGTTGCCCATATCGACCATGGCAAATCCACATTGGCTGATCGCTTGATCCAAGTGACGGGCGGTCTAACTCAGCGTGAGATGACCAATCAAGTGCTCGACAATATGGATATTGAACGCGAACGCGGCATTACGATTAAGGCGCAGACCGTGCGGCTTGAATATCCGCACCGCGATGGCTCGACCTATGTGTTGAACCTGATTGATACGCCAGGCCACGTGGATTTTGCCTATGAGGTGAACCGCTCACTTGCTGCTTGTGAAGGGTCGCTCTTGGTGGTGGATGCCTCACAAGGTGTGGAAGCGCAGACCCTTGCTAATGTGTATCAGGCAATTGAGGTGGATCATGAGATTGTCCCTGTTCTCAATAAGATAGATTTGCCAGCGGCGGAACCAGACCGGATTAAAGCGCAGATTGAAGATGTGATCGGCCTTGATGCGTCTGATGCGGTGATGATTTCTGCAAAAACGGGTATCGGCATTGAAGAAGTGTTGGATGCAATCGTGGAGCGGCTTCCGTCTCCTGAAGGGGACCGCGATGCGCCGCTTAAAGCGATGCTGGTTGATTCTTATTATGATGTGTATCTCGGCGTGGTCGTGATTGTTCGCATTATTGATGGCACCATGAAAAAGGGCCAACAGATTAAAATGATGGGCACCGATGCCACTTACGGCATTGAGCGCATGGGTGTCTTCCGGCCAAAAATGGAATCAATGGAAACGCTTTACCCCGGTGAGATTGGGTTTATTACCGCATCCATCAAAGAAGTGGCTGATACCCGCGTGGGTGATACGATTTGTGATGCAAAGGGCAGCACCGTTGAGCCGCTTGGTGGCTTCCGTGAAGCGCAGCCTGTTGTGTTTTGTGGTTTGTTCCCCGTTGATGCCAATGATTTTGAAGAACTGCGTGCTGCCACCGGCAAACTTCGATTGAATGATGCGAGTTTCTCATTTGAGATGGAATCGTCAGCCGCCCTTGGTTTCGGATTCCGCTGTGGTTTCTTGGGGCTTTTGCATCTGGAAATCATTCAAGAACGGTTGGAGCGCGAGTTTAATCTTGATCTGATCGCGACAGCACCAAGTGTGGTTTATGAAATGACCATGACGGATGGCTCTGAATTGATGCTGCATAATCCAGCGGATATGCCTGATGTGGTGAAGATTGCCGAAGTACGGGAGCCTTGGATTAGGGCGACGATTTTGACGCCTGATGAGTTTTTGGGACCAATTTTGAAAATTTGCCAAGAGCGTCGCGGCATTCAAATTGAGCTGACTTATGTCGGCACCCGCGCCATGTTGACCTACGACTTGCCGCTCAATGAGGTGGTTTTTGATTTTTATGATCGTTTGAAATCAATCTCAAAAGGCTATGCAAGTTTTGATTACAACATCACGGATTACCGCGCTGGTGATCTGGTGAAGATGTCTCTTCTCGTCAACGCCGAGCCTGTCGATGCGCTTTCCATGCTGGTTCACCGTTCACAAGCAGAAGCGCGAGGCCGTGTGATGTGTGAAAAACTAAAAGATTTGATCCCGCGTCATATGTTTAAAATTCCAATCCAAGCAGCCATTGGGGGCAAGGTGATTGCGCGGGAAACGATTTCTGCTTTGCGCAAAGATGTGACCGCAAAATGTTATGGCGGTGACGTGTCGCGTAAACGCAAACTGCTTGAAAAGCAGAAGGCTGGTAAAAAGAAAATGCGCCAGTTTGGTAAGGTCGAAATTCCGCAAGAGGCCTTTATTGCCGCTTTGAAAATGGATGGATAAGCGGCCATCTAGTCCTCGCCTTGAGAAAGACGGTCGCCCATGAAACGCCCTCAAATAATGGGTATTTTGAATGTCACGCCGGATTCATTTTCCGATGGTGGTGCATTTGACGAGCCTGAACATGCGTTGGAACAAGCTCGCCTGATGCAAGCAGAAGGCGCGGATATTTTAGATATTGGCGCTGAATCAACGAGGCCGGGCCATGAGGCTGTGAGCGTCGAGGATGAGTGCGAACGGCTTGGTCCGATCTTTGATGCGCTTGCTGGTCACATTCAAATTCCAATTTCGATTGATACCTATAAAGCAGAAACCGCGCGATTTGCTCTTGAGCGCGGCGCTAAAATAATCAATGACGTTTGGGGCTTGCAGCGCGACCCTGACATGGCGAATGTTGCAGCAGGCCATGATTGCGACGTGGTGATTATGCATAATCGCTTTGATGGCATTGATGGCTCAATCGACATTTTGGCCGATATGGATCGCTGGTTTGAGCGCTCGCTAGAATTAGCCCGCAAGGCGGGCATTAAAGAGGAGCGGATTGTGCTCGATCCTGGTATTGGGTTTGGCAAAGACTTTGACCAAAACATAAAGGTGCTTGCCAATCTTGATTGCGTAAAGCGCTATGGCTTTCCCGTTTTAATGGGCCTATCGCGAAAGCGATTCCTTGGTGCTATCTTAAACGCGGAAGCCGATGAGCGCTTGTTCGGCACATTGTCTGCTAATTTACTCAGCATATATGAAGGCATTTCGATCATCAGGGTGCACGATGTTAAGCCTCATCGCGAGGCAATTGACGTTTTCATGCAGATTGACGCCGCACGTGGTTAAGTGCATAGCTCGATTAAGATCATAGTGAATGGATGATCAGGGGAAAGTTATGAGCGACAAAATACTCGTTTCCAATTTGCGGCTACATGCACACCACGGGGTTTTCCAAGAGGAAAACACGCTTGGCCAAAAGTTCGATATTGATATTGAATGCGAATTGGACACCCGTTCTTTCGCGGCAAAAGATGATTATTCAACCGCTGTTTGTTATGGCTCGCTGACCCAAATTGCCGAAGATGTTTCAAACAGCGGTCCGTTTGCATTGATCGAGAAGTTCGGCCATGAAATAGCGATTACGTCTTTGAAGCGTTATGAAGACATAACTTCAATCAAAGTCACCATTCGCAAACGTTCAGCACCTGTGCCCCAAGTGGTTGATTATCTTGGTGTTCAGATTGTGCGGACCCGTGATGACCTTGGCTAATAAAACTTGGCAACCGGTGGGCTTTTCTCTTGGTAGTAATCAGGGTGACCGCATTGCTGTATTGCATCAGGCGCTTGATGCGTTGCATGCAAGCGATGGTTTGAAATTGACTAAGGCCTCTGGATTTTATGAAACCGCCCCTTGGGGCGTCGAAGATCAAGCCTCCTTTCTTAATGTTTGTGTTATCGGTGAGACGAACCTGTCGCCGCAGGCGCTCATGGTTGCGACGCAGGCCATTGAAAATAAAATCGGGCGTGTGAAAACAATCCGCTGGGGTCCAAGGCTGATTGATATCGATATTCTTTATTGTGGCGATCATGATTTTTCCCATGATGATTTGACCATCCCTCATAAGCATATGCTGGACCGTGTGTTTGTGCTTATGCCACTTGCTGAAATTGCGAGCGATGTTGTCATTAGAGGTTTCCGCGTTGCTGATGCTCTTAATCAATTGCAAATTGATGCAGATGAGTGTGTGTTAACGAGCGATGCAAAATGGATTGCTACCTAGTTTGATAGCGTTTGCCGTTAGGATGAGTTTTCCCGCTCTTTTGTTGTTTTTATTATTTTACTGTCCATTTTTATTTTTTACGGGTTTCTGGGTCTTTTCGCAGGTGCACAAGTGCGCTATTAGCTTCCTTAATCAATTAAACGTGCCAGATTCAGCTGTTTGTTGAATTCTCCAACCCCAGATAGGAGACCCCATGGCTATTAAAAAAATTCTCGTTGCTAACCGTTCTGAAATTGCAATTCGTATATTTCGCGCAGCCAATGAATTGGATCTGAAGACTGTTGCGGTCTTTGCTGAAGAAGACAAATTGGCGCTGCATCGCTTTAAAGCTGATGAGGCCTATCAAATTGGCCGCGGCATGGGGCCGATTGAAGCTTACCTGTCGATTGACGAGATTTTGCGCATTGCGAAACTTTCGGGCGCAGATGCGATCCACCCAGGTTATGGCCTGCTCTCAGAAAGCCCAGAATTTGTTGATGCTTGTGAAGAAGCTGGCATCACCTTTATTGGCCCGAAAGCGTCAACAATGCGCTCGCTTGGTAACAAAGTATCGGCGCGTAATTTGGCGGAAAAAGTGGGCGTGCCGGTCGTCCCTGCCACCCCACCTTTGCCAGATGATTTTGATGAGATCAAAAAGATGGCGAAAGGCGTTGGCTATCCATTGATGCTGAAAGCCTCATGGGGCGGCGGTGGTCGCGGTATGCGGGTTATTCGCGCTGAGGAAGAAATTGAGCGCGAAGTAACAGAGGCCAAGCGTGAAGCGCGGGCTGCTTTTGGTAAGGACGAGGTTTATCTTGAAAAACTAGTCGAGCGCGCCCGTCACGTTGAAGTGCAGATGCTTGGCGATACCCACGGTAATGTTGTTCATTTGTTTGAACGCGATTGTTCTGTTCAGCGCCGTAATCAAAAAGTGGTTGAGCGCGCACCTGCTCCTTATGTAACGCCAGAAATTCGCAAAGGCTTGACGGATGCGGCTATCGCTTTGGGCGAGGCGACAGATTATATCGGTGCGGGTACTGTTGAATTCTTGATGGATGCTGACACCGATGAATTTTACTTCATCGAGGTGAACCCGCGCATTCAGGTTGAACACACGGTGACAGAAGAAATCACCGGCATTGATATCGTTAAAGCGCAAATTCATATTTTGGATGGTTTTGCAATTGGTGATGAGAAGTCTGGTGTTCCAGC
>CAZKKW010000087.1:0-10523 GCA_964553335.1 uncultured Hyphomicrobiales bacterium
GTTGCAAGACCGCTATCACGCGCATCATTGGCGATCATGGCTGCATTGCCATTCATCACATAGGGAGCAATATAGGCGTTGGCTTCTGGGCCATACTCAATCGCGCCTTCATGAAGCTGCGTGCGGCCTTCTGAGTGAACAGATAAGTGACGATCTGTTTGCGGACCCGGTTTCACTTCGCGCCCTGCTTCCATATCGTCTAACATTTTCTCAAATGTTTCAGGCGTCAGGTCTTCAAATGTATCTTTGAAAATCTGCACCATCGGCGCGTTCACACAGGCACCAAGGCACTCAACTTCTTCCCATGAATACTTGCCGTCTGCGGTTACTTCGTGCTGGTTTGGTGAGATGCGGCTTTTACACACCTTCATCAAATCCTCAGAACCGCGCAGCATGCAAGGCGTTGTGCCGCACACTTGAATATGAGCGACGGAACCAACAGGCTTCAATTGGAACATGGTGTAGAAGGTTGCCACTTCCATCACGCGAATGAAGGGCATTTCTAGCATTTCGCCCACATAACGCATGGCAGGTTCTGGCAACCAACCATTGTGTTGCTCTTGGGCACGCCAAAGCAATGGAATGACGGCAGATGCCTGCTTTCCTTTTGGAAACTTGCCAATTTGATCCTTCGCCCATTTAAGGTTTCCCTTATCAAAGACGAAACTATCTGGTTGTTCCTCAGCTATTCGACGAACGGCCATTCTTAAAGTCCCTTAGCTTCTGTCATGTCGAACGAGACGATAGACATGACAACACTCACAACAGCTGCACCAATATGCGGAAAGACTTTTCCACCGCGCCGTTTTTCAATTAAAATGTCGACCAACGCGACACCTGCAAAACAAGCAAACGCAACGCCAAGAGACGCGCTATCTGCAAATAGATATAAACCCAATACCAATGCCGCCATCATCAAATAGCGGCCACCCACGACCTGCGTCATGCCTTCAATGGTATGGCCTGTCCCAACAATCAGCTTTTTGTTCTCGTTTAAATAAACGAAACCCAAAAACACCAAGTTGGCGACGCCTGCCAAAATCAGAAAAAGGTAGAGTGTAGGGCTCATTAGCGATCCACCTCACCAAACACGATGTCGAGCGAGCCGAGCACAGCTGAAACATCAGCGAGCATGTGGCCACGACAGAGGAAATCCATGGCTTGCAAGTGAGCAAAACCCGGTGCTTTGATTTTACAGCGATAAGGTTTGTTGGAACCATCTGCCACCAAATAAACACCGAACTCACCTTTGGGCGCTTCAACGGCGGCATATACTTCACCTTCAGGAACGTGGAAGCCTTCAGTGTAGAGTTTAAAGTGATGGATCAAGCTTTCCATCGACTTTTTCATTTCTTGGCGTTTTGGTGGAACTACCTTGCCATCAATTGCAGAGATTGGCGTTCTACCCTTCTCGCTGGACAAAAGCTCACAACATTGCTTCATGATCTTCACGCTTTCGCGCATTTCTTCCATGCGGATCACGTAGCGGTCATAGTTATCGCCGTTCTTGCCGATTGGAATATCAAAATCAAGATCAGGGTAGCATTCATAAGGCTGCGATTTGCGTAGATCCCAAGGCGCACCGGAACCACGAACCATCACACCAGAAAAACCCCACTTCCACGCGTCATCAAGACTGACATATCCAATATCAACGTTACGCTGTTTAAAGATACGGTTTTCAGTCAAAAGCGCTTCGATGTCATCGCAGGTGTTGAGGAATGGATCACACCAAGCATGAATGTCATCAACCAGTTTTTGCGGTAGGTCTTGGTGAACACCGCCTGCCCGCACATAGGCTGAGTGCATACGAGCACCAGAGGCACGCTCATAAAACACCATCAATTTTTCACGCTCTTCAAAACCCCAAAGTGGCGGTGTCAACGCGCCAACGTCCAAAGCTTGTGTTGTAACGTTCAAGAGGTGGGAAAGAATACGGCCAATTTCTGAATAAAGAACACGGATCAACTGGCCACGATATGGCACTTTGATGTCGAGCATCTTTTCAATCGCAAGCGCATAGGCGTGCTCTTGGTTCATTGGTGCCACATAATCAAGACGGTCGAAGTACGGAACGGCCTGAAGATATGTTTTCGTTTCGATCAGCTTTTCTGTACCACGGTGCAAAAGGCCGATGTGCGGGTCAACCCGCTCGACAACTTCGCCATCAAGCTCAAGGATGAGGCGCAAAACCCCGTGTGCCGCAGGGTGTTGCGGTCCGAAGTTGATATTGAAATTTCTTACCTGTGCCTCAGCCATTACGCGTCCCCAGAACTGGATTTACAAAAGATCGTCATCAAATCCCGTCCCTCTTTTATTGCGATGCTTTTTCGTCACCGGGAAGCTCATATTCTGTGCCTTCCCACGGTGATTCAAAGTCAAATTGTCTAAATTCTTGCGCAAGTTTCACGGTGTCATAAACAACGCGCTTTTGCTCGTCGTCATAACGCACTTCCACATAACCAGTGGTCGGAAAATCTTTGCGTAGTGGATAGCCTTCAAAGCCATAATCAGTAAGCAGACGGCGAAGGTCTGGATGGCCTGAAAACAAAATGCCGTACATGTCGTACGCTTCACGTTCAAACCAATCAGCTCCTGGAAAGAGCGGGGTTGCTGATGGAACAAGCATATCTTCGTCTGCCTGCAACTTCACACGAATGCGCATGTTATGTTTTGGTGAAAGTAGATGATAGACCACATCAAAACGGCGTTTGCGCGCCGGATAATCAACCCCACAAATGTCTGTAAAATTGACGAACAGTGACTGCGCGTCATCGCGAAGGAAACGCAGAACATCTAAGATATCTTCAACAGCAACTTGAATGGTCAATTCGCCAAATGCAAACGTTGTTTGTTCAACCTGATCGCCAAGCTTGGCTTCCAGATAGTCTGCATAATCTTTGAGACCTGTATCAACTTCCATAGCGTCTAACGCTTTCCGCTTGCTTTACTTAATTACCGTTCAATTGTGCCTGTGCGGCGGATCTTCTTTTGCAACAGCAAAACACCATAAAGCAGCGCTTCTGCTGTTGGAGGACAACCCGGCACGTATATATCAACTGGAACCACACGGTCGCAGCCACGCACGACTGAATAGGAATAGTGATAATAACCGCCACCATTCGCACATGAACCCATCGAGATCACATAACGCGGTTCTGGCATTTGGTCGTAAACTTTGCGCAGTGCTGGCGCCATCTTATTGGTCAACGTGCCTGCAACAATCATCACATCAGACTGACGTGGAGAGCCGCGCGGTGCGAAGCCAAAACGCTCACAGTCATAACGTGGCATCGACATTTGCATCATCTCAACCGCACAACAGGCAAGACCAAACGTCATCCACATCAATGAGCCGGTTCTTGCCCAATTGATCAGATCGTCAGTGCTGGTAACGAGAAAACCTTTGTCAGCAAGCTCGTTGTCCATTTCAACAAAGAATGGATCATCAGCGCCAATAGGCTTGCCCGTATTCGGATCAATGATCCCTTTTGGCTGCTCTGCAATTAATGTGGAGGTTGTATTTGCCATAATCTCTATCACTCAAAAGCGGTTTAATCCCACTCAAGCGCGCCCTTCTTCCACTCATAGATGAAGCCGATCGTCAAAACGCCTAAGAAGATCATCATTGATGAAAAGCCGAACCAACCAAGATCCTTAAAGGCCACCGCCCACGGAAACAGGAACGCAACTTCAAGGTCAAAAATAATGAAAAGGATTGCCACGAGATAAAATCGTACATCAAATTTCATACGGGCATCATCAAAGGCGTTGAACCCGCACTCATAAGCAGACAGTTTTTCGGTGTCAGGCGCTTTGTAAGCAACCACGAACGGCGCAATAAGAAGTCCCAATCCAATGACAAGACAAAGTCCGATAAATACAATTATCGGCAGATACTCGGACAGAAGAACTTCCATTATCCGCTTTCCTTCTCCTAAAGCCTCTCCAACAAGGCACATTCCCAACAAGGCCCATGTGCCTTGTTAAACGTTTCTATGGCCTACGTCGTACCCACTGAGTCGTCAAGATGACAAAACACGAATGCACGATGCCTAGGCATATAAACTGATTAGATAGTGGCTTAATAGGTTGGTACGCCTTGCGCAAGTATCCCAACGTTCAAAAACATAACAACTAAGTGGAAAAATGCGTGATCACCACCAAAGCTTAAACATTCGTATTAGTTCAGCGAAGATACGTATGAAATGTATCAACAATCAAATGGGGCTAACCATCTTGAACAGAGGGAACGATGATGAGGTTTTATCGTGAGGGATATAAAAGCGCTGCGGGGAGCGCCACTTTCATTTTATTGAAAAAGGAAAGTGGCGCGAGTGACGGGACTCGAACCCGCGACCTCCGGCGTGACAGGCCGGCACTCTAACCAACTGAGCTACACCCGCGCATTTCCGCTTCGTTCTAGAAGCGTGCGAACGGGATACGGAATGGAGCCTTGCAAGTCAAGCACGAAATACCCGTCTGGATAGATTTTATTGCAAGAGATTTTAACAACCAAATTTCGGGGCGATAGAAAGGTTGAAAATGCTCAAATTAAAGCAGCAGAACGAGCGCTATGCATTACAGGGTGTGTTGTGCAGCATAAAGCGCATGATTCACTCAGCACTCGATAAGGCAGTCCCCTACAAGGCATTCATGAGATCGCATATTAAAGAGAATAATGGTGGGTGGTAAGAGGCTCGAACTCCTGACCCTCTCGGTGTAAACGAGATGCTCTACCAACTGAGCTAACCACCCGACCGTGAACGGGAAATAGCCTGAATTCGCAATCAAATGCAAGCCCTTTTATCCATTCAATTTGATCAAACCTAACAAATTTTCAAAATCATTCGGTTCACGCAGGCACAAAAAGCAAAAGGCCCGCCAAAGCGGGCCTTTCAATATACATAAAGAAACTGATCAATTAGCCGTTGATCGAATCTTTCAAGCCTTTACCAGCTTTAAATTTCGGTGATTTTGACGCTTTGATTTGAATTGTTTCACCAGTCCGTGGGTTGCGGCCTGTTGTGGCTGCACGGTTTGTTACACTGAAGTTACCAAAGCCGAGGATTTTCACCTCATCACCACCTTTTAGGCTAGCGGTAATCGCGTCAAAAACCGCATCAACTGCTTCACCGGCTGCCGCTTTTGACAAGTCTGTTTTATCCGCAACTGCTGCGATAAGCTCGTTTTTGTTCATGGTAAAATTATCCTTCGTTTTAGTCAGAACATGAAATTCACTGTCATCGTCTGTGGATTGAATCGCTCTAAAAAACAAGCTTTTTCGGGGTTTTTAGTGGATTTTGTTCATCCCTTCACAAAAAAAGCAAAAAAAAGACCCGGACCAAAATAATCCGGGTCAATATTATTAGAATAATGGGCTGTTTAATGGGCAGTTACGCCACTTCCAGCATTGTCACCTGACTGAGTCGGTTGTTGGCTTTCGTCCCATTCGATAGCTTCGGGCTTTTCCAAGAGCGCATGTTCGAGCACTTCGTCCATGCGGGAAACCGGAACAATTTCCAATCCGTTTTTCACACTGTCAGGAATATCAGCGAGATCCTTTGCATTCTCTTCAGGGATCAATACTTTTTTGATCCCACCGCGAAGGGCTGCCAAGAGTTTTTCTTTCAAACCACCAATTGGAAGCACCGTTCCGCGTAGCGTTACCTCACCCGTCATGGCAATATCTTTTGATACTTTAATCCCTGTCATCATAGAGACAATTGCCGTTGCCATGCCGATACCAGCTGACGGGCCGTCTTTAGGCGTCGCCCCTTCTGGTACGTGCACGTGGATATCACGACGGTCAAATAGTGGTGGTTCAATACCGAAATCTACGGCGCGCGATTTCACATAGGAGGCGGCAGCGGAAATTGATTCTTTCATCACATCTTTAAGGTTGCCGGTAACGGTCATTTTGCCCTTACCCGGCATCATGACGCCTTCAATGGTCAGCAATTCGCCACCCACTTCGGTCCATGCAAGGCCGGTAACAACACCAATCTGGTCCTCACCCTCGGCCTCACCGTGGCGGTATTTAGTCACGCCAAGATAGTCTTCTAGGTTCTTTGTCGTGATTTTGATCTTTTTCTTTTTAGTGGTGATGATTTCTTTCACCACTTTACGGGTGAGTGATGCAAGTTCACGCTTCAAATTACGCACACCCGCTTCACGTGTGTAGCGTTGAATGACCATCAATGTGGCCTTGTCGTCAATTTCAAACTCCTCATCCTTCAAAGCATGGTCTTTTACTGCTTCTGGGATCAGATGGCGTTTTGCAATTTCGAGTTTTTCTTCTTCGGTGTAGCCAGCAATACGAATGATTTCCATACGGTCCATCAAGGGGCCTGGAATATTCAAAGTATTGGATGTGGTTACAAACATCACATTCGATAGATCATAATCGACTTCGAGATAGTGATCAGCAAATGTGCCGTTTTGTTCAGGGTCAAGCACTTCCAAAAGCGCTGACGACGGATCACCTCTGAAATCCATACCCATCTTGTCGATTTCATCGAGCAAGAAGAGCGGGTTTGATTTCTTGGCTTTCTTCATTGATTGTATCACTTTACCCGGCATAGAGCCGATGTACGTGCGGCGGTGACCGCGAATCTCGGATTCGTCCCTCACCCCACCAAGTGACATGCGCACATATTCACGACCGGTCGCCTTGGCGATAGATTTGCCGAGCGATGTTTTACCAACACCTGGAGGACCAACCAGACAAAGGATTGGACCTTTGAGTTTATTGGCGCGGGATTGTACAGCCAGATATTCAACAATGCGTTCTTTGACCTTCTCTAAGCCATAATGATCCGTATCCAGAACCTCTTCGGCATAAGCAAGATCGCCCTTAACCTTTGATTTTGTTGCCCATGGAATACCAAGCAACCAATCAAGATAATTGCGAACAACAGTTGCTTCCGCTGACATTGGGCTCATTTGGCGAAGCTTTTTCAGTTCACCATTTGCTTTGTCTTTGGCTTCTTTGGAAAGCTTGGTTTTTTTGATTTTATCTTCAAGCTCTTGAAGCTCATCCTTACCATCTTCGCCCTCACCCAGCTCTTTCTGGATCGCTTTCATCTGTTCGTTGAGATAATACTCGCGCTGCGTTTTTTCCATCTGGCGTTTAACGCGCGAGCGAATGCGTTTTTCGATTTGAAGAACGGAAATTTCGCTCTCCATAAGGCCAAGAACATGCTCAAGACGTTTGATCACGCTGGTATAGCTCAAGATTTCCTGCTTTTCAGGTATTTTGATCGCAAGATGAGAGGCAACAGTATCAGCAAGCTTTGCGTAGTCATCAATTTGACCGACAGCGGCAATAACTTCAGGTGAGAGCTTCTTGTTGAGCTTCACATAGCTTTCAAATTCGGAAACGACAGAGCGTGACAAAGCTTCCACTTCAGCCGCATCGCCAAGTTCTTCTTCCAAGACACGGCCCTGTGCTTCGAAATATTCCTCGCGGTCAGAATACTGCTCAATTTCAGCGCGTGCTTTGCCTTCGACAAGCACTTTTACAGTACCATCGGGCAATTTTAAAAGCTGGAGAACTGAGGCAACTGTCCCAATTGGATAGATGGCTTCTGGAGAGGGATCATCATCGCTTGAATTGATTTGTGTCGCGAGCAGGATCTGCTTGTCTGCTTGCATCACCTCTTCCAACGCATTGATCGACTTTTCGCGCCCAACAAACAGCGGAACGATCATATGCGGGAATACAACAATATCGCGCAACGGGAGAACCGGATATAAATTACTACCAGTAGACAGACCAATTGTATCAGTTGTCATAAAAAATCCTTTCGTGGGGCTCAGCTAAAATTTGCTGACTCAACCCTGACTCTATAGTTGCTGATTTGTGACAACAAACCAACATCACTTACAGATTACCAACATGGTATTGCACAATAAAAAATACAAGCAACATTCAGCACTCTCCTTAAAAGAGTGCTAAACGGCTTGCAATAGAACCTATTGATTAGGCGAACAGATTAGGCGCTAGTGCCTGTATCTTCTGCGCGTTCGCTGTAAATATAGAGCGGTTGCGCATTGCCATCCACGACGTCACCGGAAATAACAACTTCGTCAACACCGTCTAAGCCTGGAAGCTCATACATTGTGTCGAGTAAGATCGTTTCCATAATCGAACGTAGACCACGAGCACCTGTTTTACGCTCAATCGCTTTGTTTGCGATTGCTTTCAACGCATCTTCGTTGAAGGTCAGCTCTACATTTTCCATCTCAAATAAGCGTTGATACTGTTTTACCAATGCATTTTTCGGTTCAGATAGGATTTCAACAAGTGCTGCCTCGTCCAAATCTTCCAAAGTCGCAAGCACTGGCAAACGACCAACGAATTCTGGGATAAGACCGAATTTCAAGAGGTCTTCAGGCTCAACCGCTTGGAAGAGTTCACCAACACGGCGGTCATCTTCTGCAGCAACATGGGCACCGAAACCAATAGATGTTGCTTCGCCACGGTCTGAAATAATCTTATCAAGACCCGCAAAGGCACCACCTGAGATAAACAGGATATTGGCTGTATCAACTTGCAAGAACTCTTGTTGTGGATGCTTACGGCCGCCTTGTGGTGGAACAGAGGCAACTGTCCCTTCCATAATTTTCAACAATGCTTGCTGCACGCCCTCACCTGATACATCACGAGTGATGGATGGATTATCGGATTTGCGTGAAATTTTATCGATCTCATCAATATAAACGATGCCGCGTTGTGCCCGTTCTACATTGTAATCAGCCGATTGAAGTAGCTTCAAAATGATATTTTCAACGTCTTCACCAACATAACCAGCTTCAGTCAATGTTGTGGCATCCGCCATTGTGAAAGGAACATCAATGATGCGCGCTAGGGTTTGCGCCAGAAGTGTTTTACCGCAACCTGTTGGGCCAATCAGTAGAATGTTTGACTTGGCAAGCTCAACATCATTGTTTTTTGCCGCATGGTTGAGGCGCTTATAATGATTGTGCACAGCAACAGCCAAAACGCGCTTGGCTTTGAATTGGCCGATGACATAATCATCCAAAACACCGCAAATTTCTGCAGGTGATGGAACGCCTTCAGTTGATTTCACCAGTGAAGATTTATTCTCTTCACGGATGATATCCATACAAAGTTCAACACACTCGTCGCAAATAAATACGTTTGGTCCAGCTATAAGCTTACGAACCTCATGCTGACTTTTACCGCAAAAAGAACAGTAAAGTGTGTTTTTAGAATCGCCGGATCCAGTAACTTTGGTCATGCATTTTCCTCACTTAGCCCTTCTCATTTGATTGAAGGGTCATATTCCTGTGATTCGCATCGTAACTTGAAAGACTTCAAGAGAACTTAACACAGAACAAACCGTCGTAAAGCGCCTTTTCTTCGTTAACAAAGCGCTACCACGCAAATTATTAGCTTTCGTCTTCGTCGACACCAACACGTTCGTTGAGCACTTCATCGATCAAACCAAACTCTTTTGATTCTTGAGCTGTCATGAAATGATCGCGATCGAGCGTCTTCTCTACCACATCATAAGACTGACCGGTATGTTTTACATATACGTCGTTAAGACGCTTTTTCAACTTCACGATGTCTTGTGCATGGCGTTCAATATCAGAAGCCTGTCCTTGGAAGCCGCCAGATGGCTGATGCAGCATAATGCGTGCATTTGGCAGACTAAAGCGTTTGCCGGCTTGACCGGCCCCCAAAAGCAATGATCCCATTGATGCAGCTTGGCCAAAGCATAATGTAGAGACTTCAGGACGAATGAATTGCATCGTGTCATAAATCGCCATGCCAGATGTGACCACGCCACCAGGTGAGTTAATGTAGATCGCAATGTCTTTTTTCGGGTTTTCCGCTTCAAGGAAAAGTAATTGCGCGCAAACCAGCGATGCCATTCCATCTTCAACAGGACCGGCAATAAAAATAATACGCTCTTTCAACAAGCGCGAGAAAATATCATAGGCACGTTCACCACGGTTTGTTTGTTCAACAACCATTGGTACGAGGTTCATAAAGGTCTCAGTTGGATTGCTCATCATATCTCCATAAGGCGCGTTTTAGTGCGAAAGTAAGCCCATTATCCAACAAAGGCAGCCTATGGGCTGCCTTAAAAGGAATCGCTCACCCTCATATTAGGTAAGCTTTGTTACATTTAAACCCTTAAGGGTTCGTCTATAGAGACTTATTCTTCGTCATCATCTGCAAGCAATTCTTCTTTTGTGACTGTTTTTTCCGTCACTGTTGCTAATTCTAGAATATAATCAACAACCTTTTCTTCAAAGATCGGTGCACGAAGACCAGCTAGCTGCTCTGGATTTTTCTGGTAAAACTCGAAAACTTCTTTTTCTTGGCCAGGGAATTGGGACGCTTGCTGCATGACTGCGTTACGCATTTCGTCTTCTGTCACCTGAATTTCTTTGCTGTCACCGATTTCAGCCAACACCAAACCAAGGCGAACACGACGCTCAGCGATTTTCGAATAATCTTCGCGTGCTTGCTCTTCAGTCGTGTC
>CAZKKW010000088.1:0-8273 GCA_964553335.1 uncultured Hyphomicrobiales bacterium
CCCCATAAGCGCGACTATGACGCCATCATAAAATATGCCAACAATCCAAATGTCGCCAAAAATCTTGGGCAGATGCCCCATCCCTATACGCTTGATGACGCCACTCATTGGGCAGAGGTTTTGGCGAAACCATCAGTAAAACGGCAAACCTTCGCGGTCACCAGTCGCTTTGAGGACGATTTCCTTGGCGGATGCGGATACAGACCCTGCGAGTTAGACGAAGAGCGCGTAATTGTCGGCTATTGGCTCGGCGAACCCTTTTGGGGCAATGGTATTGCCGCCGAAGCAACACAGGCGATCATCGATTACGCCTTTAGAACCGAAAACATAAAAGCCGTTGCAGCAACGGCACGTTCCAGCAATCACCAATCAAAACGGGTGCTTGAAAAATGTGGTTTCCAGTTCACCCATAGCGGCATGGCCATGTCCCTTGCCGTCAACGGCATGGTCGCGATTGACCATTACCAATTGAACAAGAGCACGTGGGAAAGCCTGCATGCATGGGGCGAAAGATAAATATAGGAATAATTTCAAGAGATTGGCGACAAATTGAAAGTCAGCCTCTTTTGCTTTTCATTCACCTCTATATCGTCCTAGTTGCCCTAACGGCATAATTCACAGTCACATCTATGTAATTATTGATGTATTGCCATTGTGAAAAGGTGAGATTTACATTATTTTGGGCGCTTAAGTATGCCAGATAACGCAGTTATCATGGCAGGGGGAATGGGGATTGAGAATTGTTCAGCTCGTCTAAAGCTTTGGCGCTCTCATTTATTGCTGTGCTTGTCGCAGGGCTTGGACTATTTTATTTTTATTTGGAAGACCAAAAAATCGGCACGCTCACTGTTGATGCAGGCCCACGCGATGGTGAAACTTACTTTTTAATGACAGAAATTGCCGAAGTTGTTGAACGCAACTCTGACAAAATACGACTTAACGTCATATCATCTCCACCTCTCGTACAAGGCGAAACAACTCATCTTAAAGAAGGTGTCCAACTCACGACGATTCTGTCTAACACACCGCCAATTCCAAAAACATCATTGGTTGCAACCTTGTATGAAGAAGTCTTCCAAATCATCACCCGCACGGATACGGGGATTTACCGAATTCAAGACCTCGACGGCAAGCGCCTTGCCCTGCCTCCACACGGAACATCTGAACTTGAATATTTTTGGACAGTTGGTGACCATTACGATCTACTTGTGCAAAATGTCGAATGGACATCAATGAGCGAGATGGATGCGCTAAAGGCTCTTTTAAACAATCAAGTAGACGCGCTTTTTTTCGTGGGCACCACACGCAACCATGCCACATTAAAATTAATCGAGGAATTCGAACTTCGAGAAAATGCACCGGATTTACGGATGCTTCCGATTGATCAAGCACCAGCGATGGGCGTCAAACGACCATACATTCAATCTTTCGATGTTGAAAAAGGCACCTTTGACGGGTCACCGCCTTTACCAACCCGACAATTAAAAACGGGCGCTGTCCTTCGTTATCTAGTGGCGGATACAAGCGCCAACCCTGACTACGTATCAGAGCTAACCCGTGTTTTATTTGAAAACCGTTTCGATCTATCGATCCGCTTTCCTCTGGCAAACCGGATAACACAACCATCTTTAGAAAACGGCATTGGCATGCCACTCCACGAGGGAGCCGAGCGCTACTACACGCGCAACGAACCAAGCTTCATTGTTGAAAACGCGGAGCCACTCGCCTTGGTCGTCACTGTGTTTGCGATGCTGTCTTCTAGTCTGTTTGCATTGAAAACACGCTTCTCTGCCACACAGAAAAACCGCGCTGATCGGTTCAACAAAGAATTATTGCAACTAAGTGACACCATATCTTCCGCTGAAACAATAGAAGAGTTAGACGCTTGCAAGGCTCTTTTGAAAGAATCACTAAAACGTGCTGTTGAATCACTAGACATAGATGAAGTGTCTGATGACGGGTTCCAGTCATTTGCGTTTTTATGGCAAACGACCGAGCGTGATCTTGACGACCAGATGACCCGAATTCTCAGTGAAAGTGCCAAACGCGGACCAAAACCAATCGCCGCCGAGTAACATCAATAAAACTCAGCACTTGCCGCACCATTGCCGCCGTGATATGGGCAGGCAACTTTATTTAGCCTGCCGTCAATTAAATCCGGCTCAGGTGTCACCTCCTCCCAAGGTATTGTTAAAATGGATCTTAGAAACATCGCGATCATCGCGCACGTTGACCATGGTAAAACCACCCTGATCGACGTCCTCCTCAAACAGTCCGGTGTTTATCGCGAAAATGAGCGCGTGGAAGAACGCGCCATGGACTCAAACGACCTTGAGCGTGAGCGTGGTATTACAATTCTTGCCAAGGTCACATCCGTTCAATGGAAAGACACGCGCATCAATATCGTAGACACACCAGGTCACGCTGACTTTGGCGGTGAAGTGGAGCGCATTCTCCACATGGTGGATGGTGTCGTCTTGTTGGTCGATGCGGCTGAAGGCCCGATGCCACAAACAAAGTTTGTGCTTGCAAAAGCCCTAAAGCTCGGCCTTCGCCCAATCGTTGCAATTAACAAAATCGACAAACCAGATGGCCGCCCTGATGAAGTGCTCGATGAAGTCTTCGATCTTTTTGCCAATCTTGATGCCAATGAAGAACAGCTCGATTTCCACGTCCTTTATGGATCTGCGAAAAATGGATGGATGGCAGCAGAACCAGATGGCCCACAAGAAAGCGTTGGACCTTTGCTTGATAAGATTGTTGAGCATGTGCCAGAGCCGGTTACCGAAGAAGGCGCGTTTCGCATGTTGGCGACAACCATTGAAGCCAACAACTTCCTTGGTCGCATTTTGACAGGCCGCATCGTGTCGGGCGAAGTTAAACCAAACCAAGCGATCAAAGCCTTAAACCGTGATGGTGAAGTGGTGGAAACGGGCCGCGTGACACAAGTTCTTTCTTTCCGTGGTCTATCGCGTGAACCAGACGCAGATGGCGGTGTTGCAGGCGATATCGTCTCCATTGCTGGCCTCACCAAAGCAACTGTTGCTGATACCCTGTGTGATGCTTCTGTTGATACACCGATTGAAGCACAGCCAATCGACCCACCAACCCTTTCAATGACTTTCCGCATCAACGACGGCCCACTTGCCGGCAAAGAAGGCGACAAAGTACAAAGCCGTGTGATCCGCGAACGCCTGCTCAAAGAAGCTGAAGGCAATGTCGCGATCAAAATCTCTGAAGGTGCCGACAATGATTCCTTTGAAGTGGCAGGTCGTGGTGAATTGCTGCTGGCAATCCTCATTGAAACAATGCGCCGCGAAGGGTTTGAGCTGACTGTTGGCCGCCCACGCGTTCTCTTGCAACGCGACGAAAACGACACACTGATTGAGCCAATCGAAGAAGTGATCATCGACGTTGACGAAGAATTTTCCGGTGCTGTGGTGCAAAAGCTACAAGAACGCCGTGCCGATTTGGTCGAAATGAAGCCGTCCGGCGTTGGCCGTACCCGCCTTGTGTTCCACGCTCCAACGCGCGGTCTCATTGGGTATCAACCAGAACTGCTTTCAGACACCCGCGGCACAGCCATCTTCAACCGTGTTTTTCATGAATTTGCGCCATACCGTGGCGATATCGAAATGCGCAAAACCGGCGTGTTGATTTCAAACGGTCAAGGCACATCCGTACCCTACGCCCTTTTCAACCTTGAAGATCGCGGCCCAATGATGATTGGAACAGGCGTACCGGTTTATGAAGGCATGATTATTGGCGAGCACACGCGCGGCAATGATTTGGAAGTAAACGTGCTGAAAGGCAAGCAGCTTTCCAACGTGCGTTCTTCTGGTAAAGACGAAGCAGTGAAACTGACCACGCCAATGAAGATGACATTGGAACGGGCGCTTTCCTACATTTCAGATGATGAGTTGGTTGAGGTAACACCGCAGTCCATTCGCCTGCGCAAAGCCCACCTCGACCCGCATGAGCGCAAACGTGCTGCGAAAGCCAAGGCCGCTCCCGTTTAAGCTGAACGGTCAATAATCTTATTAAGAATAAAGCTGGTCTATACACCCCAAGCGTAGGCCAGCTTTTTTAGTGTCTTGTCGCCAAAAGTTTCTGTCGAACGCGCAACAAGAACGCCGCCCATTCTCTCATAAAACTCACAAGCACTTTGGTTTTCAGCAAGGACCCAAAGAACGTTGTTCTTCAAACCATATTCTGAAAGCGCGCGACGCGCATTTTGGAAAAGTTCTTTACCCAACCCAATACCTTGGTATTCAGGCCTCATATAAAGCTCATAAACTTCGCCTTCATAAGGAAGCGTGCGAGCACGGTTGATGCCGACTGTGGCATAACCTGCAATGACACCGTTAAATTCAATCACAAGAACATGTGTGCCGCGAGAAATCGCCCGGCTCCACCAAGCATCCCCACGACGGGCAATCATTTGCTCCAATTGAGTATGAGGGATAACCCCTCTATAAGCAGCACGCCATGATTCGAGATGCACCTGCGCAACCTCAGATGCTTCTTGTAATTTCGCTCTATGCGTATCTATCGAGACTAATTCCATTTCAAAAGTCTAACGCAGCAAATTGAGAACCAAAAGGGTTCTGGGCAAGAAATTTAACTAATCGTTAATAAAAGGCCCGACACGGCAGTGAAACGCCGATTTATTGTAAAAAAAATCAATGTCTTAGAGCAAACTAAGAGCTCGAGCGAGGGCTGGTGATAAGTCACGCATTTAGGCCTCTTTAGACCCCATATCTGAGTGTTCTTTCTATAAAAGTTTCTATTATCTGATTGATTTTCAAAATAATTTCACTGAAAACAACCATCGCTTACATCCAGACCATGTGGTTTAACAACATTGACCGCAGGAAAAAACAACCGAAAGCTGCACAAAGGTGATGCGACAATTAAGCAACACACAAAAAACAACAACAAATTTAGTTAAACCAATGATTGTCTAACGACGACTAAAATCGTAACCATAACCTAGTCAAATGGGGGTTTTGGGCAATCAACCAACCGTAAGGTGAGCAAAATACATCCAATTTTGGATTTTTTGTATAGATTTTGTTTACTATAAAAGCGCAATTGTTAGCCTGACAAAAAATTGGGTGGTCACTAGGCCAAAACATGATTTCGAGATAGATGGGTCGATATAGCAATGCATAAGTTCCGAGATAAAAATACCAAAATTTCACGCCGAGTTTTTGCTGGCGGTAGTCTGGCTTCTGTAGCAGCTCTAGCTGGTTGCCAAACAACGACTGCATCTGGTCCCGCAGCCTTCGGCTCTAAACGCTTTCATGCATTAGCCTACAGTGCAAAACCGAGTGAGCGCTTCCCGCTACCAGCGGTCAATCTTGAAGGTATCAATCCTAAGTTTCTTCGCCAGCGTGTCGATTATCCATCTAAATACCGTCCAGGTACGATCGTAGTTGAGCCAAGAAACCACTTCTTGTACTTCATTGAAGCAAACAACAAAGCCATCCGCTACGGCGTCGGCGTTGGTCGTGCTGGCTTTGCATGGTCTGGTTCCGCCAGAGTTGGCTTCAAGCGCCAATGGCCAACATGGACACCACCAGCTGCAATGATCCGTCGCGAACCTCACCTTCGTAAATGGGCAAAAGGCATGCCACCAAGCTTGACGAACCCACTTGGTGCCCGCGCACTCTACATTTACCGTGGTGGTCGTGACACATTGTATCGCATCCACGGAACAAACAATCCAAAGAGTATTGGTAAGTCACTCTCAAGCGGTTGCATCCGTTTGTGGAACCAAGACATTGTTGATCTCTACGACCGCACAAAAACTGGTTCACGGATCGTTGTGAAATCATAATTAGATTTTACATCTAGAATTCAAAAACCCGGCCATGAGCCGGGTTTTTTATTTTCATAATTTTGATTGAGGATTCTTAGCATTCAAAGTTTGTGTCAATACGCTGACCAGATCTCACCATGCGTTCCAAACCATACATTTTCGACAATATCGCTAGCGATGCGTCATGCCCTTTTTTGCGTTGGCCTGGATAACCCGTTGGCACCACCTTGTGTGGGAAATGCTGCATATAAAGCGGCAGGTAGCGCACGCCATTCACCCATGTTTTGCCGTCCGCCTTTGAAAGGCCGAGATAGAGCAACATGCTGGTCTTCTTCTCAATGGCAGATTGCGCCGCAATGAAATTGCCAAGCGAATAGATGATGAAACCTTCGCGCCCATCCTTGGTGTTATATTTCTCCCAAGGTTGCGGCACATGGGGGTGTGCTCCTAAAATCGCAGTTGCTCCATCATCAAGCCAGCGGCGCGCGAAAGAGCGCTGTTTGCCATTGGTTGAAAGACTATATTCCACGCCCCAATGCGGGGTTACAATAACTGCATCCGTGCTGCCTTTTAGTGCACGAATAGTGTTCGATACGCCATTGCCGTAACATCGGTTCACTTGGCCCTTCGGATCAGCCAATCCGTTTGTGTCGCGGGTACAAGAAATCCAAGCAATCTTAAAACCACCACCCGTGGTGATGGTATGAAAGGCCTGCCCTTTCTTTTTGCGCGTTCCAGTAAAAGCAAGTTTTGCATCTTTCAAAGCATCAATGGTGCGTTCGACCCCCAGCGGCCCACGATCCATGGAATGATTGTTAGCGGTTGAAACAATATCGACCCCGCTTGCTTTGATGTCCTTTAAAACGGTCGGGTGTGCATTGAACTTTGGATAACCTGTATAAACCTTACCATCAAATTTCCGGCCCGGGTCTCGTGCTTTCTTACCGCCAAGAGCAACGCCCTTCGCAGTTGGGCTTTCAAGATTGCCGTACATAACATGAGGGGCTTTCATAAACGGAATGACATCCGGCCAAAGAGCCTTATATCCGCCAGAACTTTTATACCCTTTGTCCTGCATCGCAGCATGCAGCAAAAAATCGCCCACAGCGCCAATGACAATCTGCTTTCCAGCTTTACAAGCGTTTTGAAACTCCAACGCTTGAACAGGCCCCATCAAACAAGCTGTCACCAAAAGACCACCAAAAATCCGCATAAGTCCTCACAAACGGTCGATATAATATAGCAACAGAATTGCAGATTCTCGCCAAGAGACAAAGAGAAAGTCAAGCAATCAAGTGTTGAGCTTGATCCCATAGACGACGGGTTAGATCACTGGCTTGCTCAGTTGAAGCAAGACCGGCTGATTGACCGGCCCACGTTTGCATTGAGTCCACATCATTTTCAGCAGCAGACCGCGCCCGCATAGCAGCAGTGAGATTACGCTGGATTGGGTAGGGCGCTGGCGCTGGGGCCGACGCGTCATTCATCGCTTTCACATAATTGCTCGCCAAACTGCGCCCAGCCCTGCCTGAAAAAGCCCGCGTCACACATGTATCTTCCGGCTTGGCATTTTGTAGCCCATCCGCCCATGCGCTGTTTAGGCTTGCTTCGGGTGTCAGCAAAAATCCAGTCCCCATTTGCACGGCAGAAGCACCCAAAGTGAAAGCTGCCGCAATGCCGCGCGCATCAGCAATGCCGCCTGTTGCAACCACTGGAACACTTACTTTGTCGACGATCGCTGGCAAAAGCGCGAACAAACCAACCGCTTTATGAACGGCATCCTCTGCGTTAAAGGCTCCACGATGCCCTCCAGCCTCAGCCCCTTGCGCCACAATAACATCAGCACCCGCGTCCTCCGCAGCCATTGCTTCTTCAACAGTGGTTACAGTGGCAAACCAGCGAATGCCTTGCTCTTTCATCTGTTCAACAAAGGCAGGCGGGTAAAGCCCCATAATCGAAGAAATCACCGTTGGCCCAGCAGCCAATAGGGCCTCGCACTGCGCACTAAAATCCGGCATTTTCTCATCGCCTGCCTCTTCAGGCACTTTAGGCCCCCACTTCGCCAAGAACGTGCGAACCTCTGCTTCTGCTTGCGCATCACGTTTGGGGGCAGGATCAGGAATCCATAAATTCATCTGAAACGAACCATTGGTTTTTGACCGTAGCTCGCGTGCCCATTGCAAAATCGCTTGGGGCTCCATCATCAAAGCACCACAAGCGCCCATGCCACCACCACGAGCGACTGCTGCTGCAAGTTCAACAGGGCAAGCACCTGCCATCGGCGCCATCAGTATCGGCACTTCCAAACTATAAGCCTCACAAAACTCAGCAACGCGATCTTTGATGGTCATCACAAGTTCCCTCTTGATTCGCATAACAATAACAAAAAAAGAGGCAAACCGAAGCTTGCCTCTTAAAGTTAGTAGACGGGAGAATCTACGGCTTCGCC
>CAZKKW010000088.1:8373-10502 GCA_964553335.1 uncultured Hyphomicrobiales bacterium
CTGCAAGGCCGTTAGGCCGCTGCGAACTGATTCATTGTGTTGTCTTCACCGGCAGCTTTAAGAGCTGCATCGCCAGAGAAGTATTCTTTATGGTCATCACCCATATCTGAACCGGCCATGTTTTGGTGTTTAACGCAGGCAATCCCCTCACGGATTTCCTTACGCTGAACGCCAGCCACATAACCCAACATGCCTTGGTCGCCGAAATATTCTTTTGCAAGATTATCGGTTGAAAGGGCGGCCGTGTGATAGGTCGGCAATGTGATGAGGTGGTGGAAGATGCCTGCTTCACGGGACGAATCGGCTTGGAACGTACGAATACGTTCATCAGCTTCTTTCGAAAGCTCCGTGTCATCATATTCAACAGCCATCAACCGTGCACGGTCATAGGCTGAAACGTCTTTTCCAGCTTCCACCCATGCATCATAAACCTGCTGACGGAAATTAATTGTCCAGTTGAAGCTTGGTGAATTGTTATAAACAAGCTTCGCGTTCGGGATCACTTCACGCACAGCATCAACCATGCCTTTGATCTGGCCAATGTGCGGTTTTTCCGTTTCGATCCAAAGCAGATCTGCACCATTTTGAAGCGATGTAATGCTATCAAGAACACAACGCGCTTCGCCTGTTCCTTCACGGAATTGGAAGAGATTTGACGGAAGGCGCTTAGGGCGCAACAATTTGCCGTCGCGATTTAAAACCACATCACCATTCTTCATGTTTTCTGGTGTAATTTCTTCACAATCAAGGAATGAATTATATTGATCACCCAAATCGCCTGGCTCATGGGAAACCGCGATTTGTTTCGTCAAGCCAGCACCGAGTGAGTCTGTTCGGGTAACAATAATACCGTTATCAACACCAAGCTCTAAGAAGGCGTAGCGAATGGCGCGCACTTTCGCGAGGAAGTCTTCATGTGGAACCGTCACCTTACCGTCTTGGTGGCCACACTGTTTTTCGTCTGACACTTGGTTTTCAATTTGCAAGCAACAAGCACCCGCTTCAATCAGCTTTTTGGCCAAAAGATAAGTCGCTTCTGCATTACCAAAGCCCGCGTCAATATCCGCGATAATTGGCACAACATGGGTTTGATGATTGTCGACTTGTTGTGTCAGTTCTGCAACCTTAGCGTTGTCACCGGCAGCACGGGCCTTGTCCAAGTCACGGAACAGGCCACCCAATTCACGGGCATCTGCTTGGCGAAGGAACGTGTAAAGTTCTTCGATAAGCGCTGGAACAGATGTCTTCTCATGCATTGACTGGTCGGGGAGCGGACCAAATTCTGAGCGAAGAGCCGCAATCATCCAACCAGACAGGTAGAGATAAGAACGGTCGGTTGTTTCAAAATGCTTCTTGATGGAAATCATTTTTTGCTGACCGATAAATCCATGCCAGCAGCCCAGCGACTGTGTGTATTTCGATGGGTCCGCATCATAGGCGTCCATATCACGGCGCATAATGTCTGCTGTGTAACGGGCAATATCCAGCCCCGTTTTAAACCGGTTTTGCAAACGCATACGCGCCACATTTTCTGCCGTGATGGCACTCCAAGGTGCACCATTTGACGAAATTATTGTTTGGGCCGCATCTATTTCACTTGTGTAGCTCATAAGGCATCCTTCCATTCTTTTGGATGTGTAAACAATTTACAAGCCTTGATCAGTGCTGGCATGAATGAACGAAGCCTGACTTATCACGGCGAGTTTGAAATGGAACTTACAGAGATATTGAGCAGAAAACACGAACAATTTCGGCAACTTATAGGGAATTCGTGTTCAGTTGTTTGGTTCGTACAAATCACATTTGTGCAATTGTAAATAAATTTACAAAATTGAAAGAAGAAGAATTCAACTGACAAAGCCTTTGAACTTTAAGAAGCATTTTCTTTCATGCTACGACCACATGATTGCCATCAACGATGAATGAGTGGGTTGTGTCAGATTGTTAAAGTAGTGATTTTGTCTCATCATAACTAAATGAATTTCAAACAATTTACAGCAACTTGAGATCATCCGTGGTACGTCTCAATAAAGTAATAGATTCGCACAATATTTACCCCTAAACAAAACAATTAATTAAACACGACACAACGAGGAAACAGTGACTCGAACTTGCTCTCTCTCAAATTT
>CAZKKW010000089.1:0-10408 GCA_964553335.1 uncultured Hyphomicrobiales bacterium
CGGCTACACCCTTCGCGGCTATAGCTCTGTAAAAATCATCGAAAGTGCCGTGCGCCGAGCCAAAGGCACAGAATTTGATGACCTCGTCGACGCCATGAATGCTGGAAAATTCCAAACGCCCTTAGGCATCATAAACTTCGATGAAAAAGGCGACGCAGACCTTGTTGATTACATCGTCCATCGCTGGGAAAATGGAACGGTTGTTCCGTTGAAATAACGCCCTTTTATTTGGCTCGCATCAGTGAAAATTCAAAAAAGTGGAATAATAATCCTATTTTTCGTCAGTATATTTTAATCATTCATCTGTATTTCCTAAACAAATCTTGAGTTTAGAAGCGAGAGTACAGTGGTTAGATTTGCAAGTTTCAGTGCAGCGTTTTTCGTGTTGGTTTTCGCAATCACCTATTACGTTTTGCTTGTTGTGCAATCTGGAGAGCCATTTAGTTTGCCGACGTTTCTAACGCAGGCAACAAACGAGGTTATTGAACCTTCGACACCAAAGGTCGAGCCTACGGTTAAAACCGTCGAACCTGCTGCTGAAAAACCAGTTGAGACCACCACCGATAACATTATCGAACCAAGCGTTGAAATCGTTGAAACGAATGGCAGCGTAGAGATTGAAGAACTTTCCCCGTCACCTCAACCATCGGGAAATTACACTGGCTATACTGAACCAGTCGGCAAATTCAAAAAACATAAATTTAGACAAGGTTTCACAAAGCGCACATACCACACTTATCTTGGAGAAAATGCGGCAGCCGATACCCCGCACCAAACCGTCGTTTTGCTTCATGGCAGCGGTCGTACTGGTGTTTCACTGCTTGATATGTGGAAAGAAACAGCCGACCAGTATGATTTGTACCTGATCGCTCCTAACAGCTATCACAGTAATGGATGGTCAACCTTCACCAGTCCACGAGACTTCTTCCAAAGCCTCATCGACCATGCAGGTGAAGAGGCGCTGATCAACAAAGAAGAAGTCTATTTATTTGGCCATTCTGCTGGTGGGCGTTTGGCAACTAAATTGGCCGCGAAACAATCCCTACCCTTCCGCGCCATTGCAACGCATGCAGGTTTTGAAAGCGCGGATGATTTAGGCAAGCTGGAGTTGGGCCTTCCAAAACAAATCCCGATTTCATTTTATCTCGGCGATGATGATCATATTTTCAAAGTCGATGCAGCAGAAGGTACCGCCAACAAATTCGCGAATGCAGGCCACGACGTTCGCCTCTTCGTCATTCCAGGCCACACGCACTGGTATTACAGCATTGGCCCTAATTTGAATAAATTGATCTGGGAGAATATTTCGCAGCAGTAGCGAGCAGCACCAATCTAACGCTTCATCCTTTCAAGATATCAAGAAACGCAACACCACCAGTGGAAAGCTAGTGCCTTCGCTAACTTCCCCCTAGCCATCGAGCCACTAAAGCCGCTATAGCAAATTCATGCACCAACATTGGATATTGCTATGCCTTCACCCATCCTGATTGCCCCGTCTATTCTTGCGGCTGACTTTGCCAAGCTTGGTGATGAGGTAAAAGCCATTGTTGATGGTGGAGCAGATTGGGTTCATGTGGATGTAATGGACGGCCATTTTGTGCCGAATATCTCATTTGGCCCTGTAGTGCTTGGTGCGATCCGACCTGTGACAGATGCCTTTATGGATGTCCATTTGATGATCTCGCCGGTCGACATTTATCTTGAAGATTTCGCCAAAGCAGGTGCCGATCAAATCACAGTGCACGCAGAAGCAGGCCCACATATTCACCGCACCATTCAAGCCATCAAATCACTCGGCAAGAAGGCGGGCATTGTGCTGAACCCCGGCACACCGGCTTCCGTTGTTGGCTCGATGATTGATGACATTGATATTATTGTGGTGATGACAGTGAACCCGGGCTTTGGTGGCCAAAAGTTCATTCATAGCCAGCTTACAAAAATCGCGGAGCTTCGCGCCATGATTGGAGAGCGCTCCATTGACCTACAGGTCGACGGTGGTGTGACAGTTGAAACCGCCCCATTGTGCGCCAAGGCTGGTGCCAATGTTCTTGTTGCTGGCTCTGCAGTCTTCAAAGGCGACAGCCCTGCCGCTTATGCCGAAAACATCAAGAACATTCGCCAAGCTGCAGAACAAGCAATTTCGGGGTAATCATGTCGTATCAGTTCAGGCCTCAGCGAGAACGACGGCCTAGACTGGAGCTGTTTGTCTCTGCTCTCATTTGGGCCTTGCTGATATTCTTTTCTTTTCTGTTCGACGCCTTATTTTGGAATACATTCGTCGACCAGCGCTCGATTGTCTTAATTTCACTTATCACAGTCGCCGCCTTTTTAAGCGCCATCATTGCAATACTAATCGAGCGGTTCCTCTTTAAGCGTCGTCCGTTGACCGTTCGCTTTGCGGCAATCTTTATACTGCTTACCATTGGCACAGGCGGGGCAAGCTGTCTTGCGGTAACACTTTATAACGTCCCGTTTTTCCTTGATGACATCGCCTCAACGCCTCTTTCCAGAGCAGCAAGAGACTTCACCTTTTTTGCAATAACAACCGGCTATTCATTTGCTGCCTCAACAGCGCGGTTGTTTTTACCATTGGGTGTCGTGAGCCTTTTCTTGATGAGCGCCTTTTATTGCTTCATTTCTAATCAACGCCGCCCTAATGATGATTATTGAACGGGAAAAGGCGAAAAACTGCCCTTTTCGCCATTGAGGCCCGCAACAGGCTTTGCTAAAGCCTCCTCAACACTCCCAAACAGCCCAACACTCCCGCTTGGAATGTCTTACCAAAGGTCAAAACAATGATCCCTCGTTATGCTCGTGATGAAATGGTGTCGATCTGGTCACCAGAAACCAAATTCCGTATCTGGTTTGAAATTGAAGCTCATGCCTGCGATGCCTTGGCAAAAGCTGGCGTTATTCCCGAGAGCGCTGCCAAAACCATTTGGGAAAAAGGCGGCTCAGCAACTTTTGATATTGACCGCATTGACGAAATCGAACGCGAAACCAAGCACGATGTGATTGCATTCTTGACCCACTTGGCTGAGATCGTCGGTGATGATGCCCGTTTCGTGCACCAAGGTATGACGTCATCAGATGTGTTGGATACTTGCTTTAATGTGCAATTGGTTCGCGCTGCTGACCTTTTGATCGCAGATGTCGAAAAACTGCTCGAAGCCTTGAAGCGCCGTGCCTACGAACACAAAGACACAGTTACCATTGGCCGCTCACACGGCATTCATGCAGAACCAGTGACTTTTGGTTTGAAATTGGCCCAAGCCTACGCGGAGTTTGACCGCAACTTGGAACGCTTAAAAATCGCCCGCAAAGAAATCGCCACATGCGCAATTTCAGGGGCCGTTGGCACATTCGCCAATATTGACCCAGCCATTGAAGAGCATGTTGCAAGCGCTTTAGGCTTGGAAGTTGAACCCGTTTCAACCCAAGTTATCCCGCGTGACCGCCACGCCATGTTCTTCTCAGTGCTCGGCGTTGTGGCCTCATCCATTGAGCGGCTTGCAACTGAAGTGCGCCATTTACAGCGCACCGAAGTGTTGGAAGTAGAAGAGTTCTTCTCAAAGGGCCAAAAAGGCTCATCTGCAATGCCGCATAAGCGCAACCCTGTGTTGACTGAAAATCTAACTGGTTTAGCCCGTTTGGTGCGCGGCATGGCATTACCGGCAATGGAAAACGTCGCCCTTTGGCATGAACGCGACATTTCGCATTCGTCGGTTGAGCGGATGATCGGCCCAGATGCGACAGTCACGCTTGATTTCGCTCTTGGTCGCCTCACTGGTGTTATCGACAAGCTCGTCGTCTACCCAGACAATATGATGGCCAATATGAACAAGTTCCGTGGTCTCGTTCATTCACAACGTGTCCTTTTGGCCCTGACACAAGCAGGCCAAAGCCGTGAAGACAGTTACCGCCTCGTCCAGCGCAACGCAATGAAGGTGTGGGAACAAGGTGCTGATTTCTTGGAAGAATTGTTGGGCGACGAAGAAGTCACCGCAGCACTTTCAGAAGATGAAATTCGCGAGAAATTTGATCTTGGCTATCACACAAAACACGTTGATACGATCTTCAAACGGGTGTTTGGATAAAGGCGAATTACAGGTCTTTAAACTGAGAAAGTACTTTGAGGGCAGCAGGGCTTGCCACTTGGCTTAAGCGAACACGCGTTGTGTAAGCACCGTAAAGAGTACCGCCATGATCAATGCGCCAATCAACGATTTCGGCTCGCGACAAATGGATCGGATCGCCTTTTGGCACAATGTTAGATGTGCCAAATGCTTCATCCACCGTCGCGATATAACCATCAACCACGCGCTCAGAGACCTTCAACCAAAGCAATTCTTTGCGTTCGCCGTCACTTAAAACGCTCTCGACCCAAAACGTCGCTTCTGGCCATTGATCAAACTTGGCTTCAAATTTATCGAGATGGAGGTGAGAAATCCGAACAGCTTCATTCATCACAGGATCATCGAACGGCGCTTTAGGGACAATCGGCTCAACACTAGAAACAGTCTGTGTGGTGCTTGCAGGAACAGTTGCAACCGTTGTTTGGTCAATACCAAAGCTTGCAAGATTGTCGATATTTTCATCAACTGGGGCAACATGCCATAAGCCAACGCCAACCACGAGCGCAGACAGAAACCCAGCACCAATTGGTTCATAAGTTTTAAGTTTCTTCATCGCGGCTTTCCAAAAAACAACATACCTATGTACGATGGTCTCCAAATACGTCGTTGCGAACCTCGAGAACCGCGCGCCCACAAGGACAAAAAATACAACTGCAAAAGAGTTTTGCCACAAAGTTACAAACGAAATATTACCGACAGCGACGATGCGCCAAAATATAAACATTAGTTATACTTGGCCGCCGAAATGGAAGGGAATGGAATGAAAATATCGGAAGCAGAAATACTTATCCTACCAGGCCTCGGTGGTGGTAATGATGATTATTGGTATTCCCGCTGGGAAACCAAACTAAAGTCAGCAAAGCGCGTCAAACAAACAGATTGGAATGCGCCCGATTTTGAAGCATGGACGCAGCAAGTCATCATCGCCGTTGAACAGGCTGAAAAGCCGGTCGTGCTTGTTGCCCATTCGCTTGGCGTGATGTTGGCAGTTCACGCCAGCCCAAACTTTCCACACCAAAAAGTCGCGGGTGGTTATTTTGTCGCGCCACCTGATATGAGCACCTTGGTTGAAGACTACCCAGAGACGGCCAAATTCGCACCAGCCCCCACATCACCCCTGTCTTATCCATCCGTGCTTGTGGCCAGCACCAATGACCCCTATTGCGCATTTAACGTTGCAGAAGATCTGTCTTATGCATGGGGTTCAAAGTTTGAGAATGCCGGAGAGAGCGGTCACATCAATTCAGAAAGCGGCCAAGGGCCATGGCCTGAAGGCTTGCTCAGCTTCGCCAATTTTATGTCGACGCTTTAGCTTTCTCAATCGCGTCCAGCGCGGCAGCTAAACCGCTTGCAATGAACCCTTTATCCATACCAATTGAAATCAACTGATATCCGAGCTTCTCACTTGTAACCGTGTCTTTTGCCTCAATAGAAAAGATCGCTGCAAACTTGCCTGCTGCTCTCACTTTCTCCCCGATCATTTTTATAACGGGCATGGATTGCTCACCGAAAGCATCAAACTTTTCTCCATTGGAAAGAGCAATGGATAAATCGGAAGGACCAACCAGTATCCCATCTATGCCCTCAACAGCGATAATCTCATCGACATTTTCAAGCCCTTCAAGCGTTTCAATCATCGCGAAGGCAAGCACATGATCATTGGCGCGGGCCAATTGATCGCGCGGGTCTGTTATCCCCGTATAACGCATGGCACGCCCTGGCCCCCACGAGCGACCGCCTAAAGGCGGGTATTTTACAGCTTGCACAAGCTCCCGTGCATCATCAGCTGTATTGACCAGCGGCGCGATCACCAACTGAGCACCCGCATCAACAGCCCTTGCAGCAAAAGCATAATCACCTGCTGCAATGCGAACCCCAACAGCACAATTGGCATATGTTGCAACGGGAACAATCGACAAGAGGCTCGCAAAGTCGATACCACCGTGCTGCACATCCAACACAACACACTCAAGGCCATTAGCCGCAACCGCATCAACAACATCACTATGGGCAATGCCGTGCCATGACGTATAGATCGTCCGGCCTGCTCTCAATTTATCTGCAAGGTATTCCATTATTAATCCTCAAAATAACGCGTTACCAAATTCTGGAGCCAGACCTTCCTTTCGGGCGATCCTCGGAAGGGCAAACAGCTTCGATAAACTGAAACTCAATGACGTGGGACACAAATTCAACAAATCGTCCACAAATGATGTGTTCTTTTTACAACATACTGCCATCATTCGCCTAATTCTAGAAAAAGTTTGACTTAAAAAACGGCCCCAAAAAACCAATTTCCAAACGACGCTGTCATATATATGTCACTCAAAAGATTGACTTTTTCCCAAATTCAACCGTTTTTCAGGCAAGAATTCGTAAAACTTGTGTAAAATATGCAAGTTTATGACAGATTTGTTACAAGCCACCCCTGCAGCATTCCATTTTGCGACTAATTTCACAAAGCCAAGCAGGCATTTACATGTGGGTATCTTTATGACGTTTTGGTGGAGAACGGTGCCTGTGTCATAAACCTGTCGTTAAACGGTGACTTATTAGGCCTTGTTCAAAGTTCAACATTTTAATTATGTCCGGAGACATCCAAATGACTATTTTTTCGACAAAAGCGCTTCTAGGTACTGCGGTATCTTTTGCTTTGTTGAGCACAGCCAACGTGGCAAGCGCAGCTGACCTCGACAACTTGTCAGACGAAGAACTTCTCGCGCGCATTGAGCGTCTAGAGAAAATCGTCGGCCCTGGCGACAAATTAGCTGTGCGCAGTGGCACAAAGAAAGTTCGCGTTACAGTGAACGGCCAAATCAACACAGCGGCTCGTTATGCAAACGACGGCGAAAATTCAGGCATTCAGTTTGTTGACAACGATGCATCGTCGTCACGCTTCCGTATTCTGGGCGAAGCGAAATTGAATGATCGTTTTTCTGCTAAAACGAATATCGAACTCGATCTTGAAACAAACGTAAGTTCACAAATTGACTTAAGCGACCAAGATTTCGGTGAAGCAGCGGGTGTTACCAGCAATTCTCCAAACTTTGATTTACGTAAAGTTGAAGTTGTGTTCATCGACAAAGTGTTCGGTTCACTTTCACTTGGTCAAGGTGCAACAGCCTCTGATGCCGTTTTTGAGCAAGACCTTTCAGGCACATCTGTTGTTCGCGATTCAACACAAGATGATGGCGGCCTAGATTTCGTTGACCAACTGGGTGCTGCAACAGGCTTTGACGTTGGTGATATCTTTGGTGGTTTTGACGGTTTGTCACGTGACAATCGCATTCGCTACGATTCAGCTAAATTTAATGGCTTTCAATTCTCTGCAAGTATTGAATCAGAAGCAACATTTGATGTGGCGCTTAGCTATGCGGCCAAAGATTTGAATGGCTTTGCTGTTAAAGCGAAAGCGGCTTATTTCGAAAGCAACAGCAACGAAAATGCTGCAAACGCACGGGACGCAGAAACATTTGCTGCGGGCTCACTTTCTGTCCTTCACAAAGCATCTGGTCTTAACTTAACCGGTGCAGTTGGCGGCCAGCTCAGCAATGATGATTCAGACGTAATTGACGCTGATGAATTTGCTTGGTTCGTTCGTGGTGGTTGGCAAGGTAAGCTTACTGATCTTGGTAAGACATCGATTGCTGCAAGTTATTACAGCGCTGAAAACTCAACTGGTGCGGACACTCTAGCTGGTGTAACAAACCTTGATGGTGATTGGTTCGACGTGAACTTGGTACAGAAAATTGATGACCTGTCTGCTGAATTATACCTATCATACATCCGTTATGATGCTGATATTTCAGGTGCAAATGCAGTCGACACTCAAGCAATCGACGTTTTGCTTGCAGGTAGCCGCATCAAATTCTAAGCTTCAAGCTTAAATTTTAAAGCGATGGAAAAGGCCCCCAAAGGGCCTTTTCTTTTGTATAGTGATTATGGCACAATTTATCCAACAGCACTGAGCACCGAGAGCGAAGTAAAAATGTTCATCTCCAAGCTACTCAACTTTACAGCAGCGATGCTCATTTCTGCGCTTTTAGCAGGATGTTCATCAACTGCGGTAGATTTTGATAATGACCCTGACTTATTGACACAGGGCGAGGAAATTCCTGAGCGCCCTGGTCTGTTAGAACAGCAAACAGGCAAAAAACTTGAAAAGGGTTTTTAATCAAAACAAAAAATGCTCGGGAAATTCCCGAGCATTTTTATTTTCTAGGGCACTACCAATCACCCCTCGTTTTGTATTTGCTCTTGCGCTTGCACCATTAAATCGCTCATGGCCGCACGAATGTCCGTTTCAGAGACATCTTGACCCGCTTCATCAAAGTCACCTTTGAGCTTGCGATAGACGTCTTCCTCGCCCGGTTCTGCAAAATCAGAGCGGACGACGGACTTTGCATATTCCACGGCCTCATCATCACTCAATCCGAGTTTTTCAGCAGCCCACACGCCCAACAACTTATTACGCCGCGCCATTGCTTTAAATTGCAATGCTTCATCACGGGCAAATTTATTTTCAAACGCTTCACCACGGTCATCAATTCCGGTCATATTCAACCTCTGTCATTAGCTAACTTCCCATTCATATAGGAAGCACTTATGGTAGTTTGAAGGCAGTCTTTGCTCAAAACGCAAAAAAGTTGCGGGCAAATCCGATTGTATGCGGCTTCTTTGGTTTTCATTATTGTATCCCCTCACCACTTGCACTAACACTCAGCTTAATTGGGTGAGCATTCCTTCTCGCCCTACGTTCAGCATGACGATGCTCAAACGACAGGTAGAATTTCATGAAAAACCGCCGCCGTATTTACGAGGGCAAGGCCAAGATTCTTTATGAGGGTCCAGAGCCTGGAACTCTAGTTCAATTCTTCAAAGACGATGCCACAGCCTTTAACGCCAAAAAACACGAGATTGTGGATGGTAAGGGCGTGCTGAATAATCGAATTTCAGAATTCGTGTTCGGGCATCTCAATAACATTGGCATCCCAACGCACTTCATCCGTCGTCTCAATATGCGTGAGCAGCTGATCAAAGAGGTCGAAATCGTGCCGCTTGAGGTTGTCGTTCGCAACATCGCAGCTGGCTCTTTATCAAAACGCCTCGGCATTGAAGAAGGCACCGTTCTGCCGCGCTCAATCATCGAGTTCTATTATAAGAATGATGAATTGAATGACCCGTTGGTATCTGAAGAGCACATCACGGCCTTTGGTTGGGCAAGCCCGCAAGAGATAGACGACATGATGGCGCTCGCCATTCGCGTCAACGATTTCTTGTCAGGTCTCTTCCTTGGTGTCGGCATTCAACTTGTCGACTTCAAAATGGAATGTGGCCGCCTTTGGGAAAACGACACTATGCGCATTATCGTGGCCGATGAAATTTCGCCAGATAGCTGCCGTTTGTGGGACACTGAAACCAAAGACAAAATGGACAAAGACCGCTTTCGCGAAGATATGGGCGGCATGTTGGAAGCCTACCGTGAAGTTGCAAAACGTCTTGGAATTTTGATGGAAAATGAACCAGTTAAGGGCACTGGGCCCCGCCTAGTTACATAAGCTTGGTTACATAAGTCTGATAACAAAACAAAAGAGAGATTTTGAATATGAAAGCGCGTGTGACTGTAACGCTTAAAAACGGCGTACTCGACCCGCAGGGTAAAGCCATTGAAGGTGCCCTCACCTCGCTTGAATTCTCAGGCATTAATGGCGTTCGTCAAGGCAAGGTTTTTGATTTGGATATTGATGCAAGCAATCAAGCCGAAGCGGAAAAGAAGCTATCAGCCATGTGTGAAAAGCTGCTCGCTAATACCGTCATTGAAAACTACACATTTGAGATTGAGTAATGCCCCGCACCAGTAAGAAACATATCTTAACTGCATTCCTTACCGTTTTAGCTGTGAATTTATGGGGTGCCCAGCCATCTGATGCCTTTACGGTTACAGACCTTAGAAAGCTCGATGCATCTTCTTTCACGAATGACCATTGGACTGCAAAACCAACAAAAGAACGGGTTATACTCGCTTGTACGAACTGCTCAGTGACAACCGCACTTGATATCCAAATTCGCCGTGTTGATGATGGAACTGAAGGCCGCATTCGATCTGGCCAGACTACAGCAGCTTCCATGTTCGACATTTGTAAAAACAACGCCAAGAAAACAGGATCAACGTGCATTAGCCTGAAAGAAGCGAACCACAAAAATGCTGTTGGCTTTGTAAGCAGTACCGAACTCTTTAACAATACATTCACAAGCACATATGTGATTTGGCA
>CAZKKW010000090.1:0-1370 GCA_964553335.1 uncultured Hyphomicrobiales bacterium
TACTAAATGTGGGGGCAAATACTTGTTAATTCAAGATGGATAAAGGAAATTATCCCTCAGATTGTTTCAATCTTTGGCGCAACGTGCGCAGGCGCAATGCGTTTAGTTTGATGAAGCCAGCTGCGTCATTGTGGTCATAATCCACGGCACCATCTTCAAACGTCACGAGGTCTTCTGAGTAGAGCGTGTAGGGTGATGAACGGGCGAGCAGGATGACGTTGCCTTTATAAAGTTTCAGCGTCACAGTGCCTGTTACCATCTCCTGACTTTTGTCGATCAAGGATTGCAGCATTTCGCGCTCTGGAGAGAACCAGAAACCGTTATAGATGAGCTCTGCATAACGCGGCATGATCTCGTCTTTAAGGTGGGCGGCACCACGGTCGAGCGTGATTGATTCAATGCCGCGGTGGGCCGTCAGCAAGATCGTGCCACCTGGCGTTTCATACATGCCACGCGACTTCATGCCGACGAAACGGTTTTCAACAAGGTCCAAGCGACCAATGCCGTTGTCGTGGCCATATTTGTTGAGCGCTGTCAGCATTTCTGCTGGTGTCATTTTTTCGCCGTTGATGGAAACAGCGTCACCTTTTTCAAAGCCAACTTCGATGATGGTTGGTTTGTCTGGTGCTTCTTCCGGCGAGATGGTGCGGGAGAAAACATAAGCCGGGCATTCAACAGATGGGTCTTCTAGCACTTTGCCTTCTGAGGAGGTGTGCAGAAGGTTTGCGTCCACGGAGAAGGGCGCTTCACCGCGTTTGTCTTTGGCGATTGGAATTTGGTTCTTCTCGGCAAAGTCGATCAGTTTGGTGCGGCTTGAAAGATCCCACTCACGCCAAGGGGCGATCACTTTAATGTCTGGGTTGAGAGCGTAGTAGCCAAGTTCAAAACGGACTTGGTCGTTGCCTTTGCCTGTCGCGCCGTGGCACACAGCGTCAGCACCCGTTTCAGCCGCAATTTCGATTTGACGCTTAGAGATAAGCGGACGGGCAATAGAGGTGCCAAGCAGGTACACACCTTCATAAAGCGCGTTGGCGCGGAACATTGGGAAGACGAAATCACGGACAAATTCTTCGCGAAGGTCTTCAACGTAGATTTCTTTAATACCCATCATCTCGGCTTTTTGGCGCGCTGGTTCCAGCTCTTCGCCTTGGCCAAGGTCAGCGGTGAAGGTTACCACTTCGCATTCATATTCTTGCTGCAACCACTTTAGAATAATGGAGGTATCAAGGCCGCCTGAGTATGCGAGGACGACTTTGTTGATTTGGGATTTATCGAATTCAGACATGGGAGTGGTCTCTTACGTTCAGATGGTCAAGATTTTGGCCGCACTTTATCCATCACAGATGAATAGGCAAGATAAAAGCGGATAT
>CAZKKW010000090.1:1470-10323 GCA_964553335.1 uncultured Hyphomicrobiales bacterium
GATTTTGGCCGCACTTTATCCATCACAGATGAATAGGCAAGATAAAAGCGGATATAAAACAGCTCTGCTATTTCAATGTTGCGTTTGTTGGGGGTTGGGTACAACACTATCCAAGCGCGTTAGAGCTTTACTTGGCTGCGCCAATTGCCAGCGGAGCGGCCTGCAATTAGCCAATAGGTGAAACCAGCGACGAAGCCGGCGGCCAGCGTAATGATGATATCTTGCTGCGGTGGTTGGGTTGTTGGATTATTGTCGATGAGTATGAGATAAAGCGCAATCGCGCCGCCGCCAAGCACGTGCACGGTGAGCGAGCGCCATGAAAGGCCTTCAGTAATCAGACCGTAGACGGCAGCAGGTGTGGCAGCTGTTGATAAAATGCTGACATAAGCCAAAATGCCAATCGTGCTATAAGCAAACAGGTCGACGATGTCTTGTTCCGGCGTTTGGCTTGCAAAGTCTGTATAGTTGACTTGCCACCCCCAAATGGCCGCAGCAATGGTTGCCAAACCTGCCAAGGTTGCGAGGATATAGGCGAAGGCTAAAACGAATAATCTGGTGAGGACGCGGAAGAATAAAACCATCGTTTGTTAGCTCTTGTTTTTGTCCATCACGGTGCGTCCCGTGCGAAAACGCGGCAACCCGTAAATGTGTTCTGGGGGTTCTTCGGTCGGCCCGCCGGATTTTACAGGACGTTCGGCAAATTTGCCTAAAGTTGCGATCCGATCATACATAACGATGGCGCCAGCCGTTGCTACATTGATGCAAAAGCTGGTCGGGATTTTGATGACAAAATCACAAAGCGCTGTCATCTCTGGAGAGAGCGATGCGCGTTCTGGTCCTAGAATATAGGCTGCACGCGGTGGGTGGCGAAAGCTTGGTAATTCAATCGCATCATCTGTTAGTTCAATGCCGATGAGCTTGCAGTCTTTGGGAAGCTGCATCGCGCCGACATTTTCAAACGGATAATAGGGAATGTTCTCGCTGGTGCGTGATGTGTCTGCGCCAAACCGTGTGACTTTGGTCTCAGCGTTGACGGTAAAAAAGAAGCTCGCCCCGAAAGCGTGGGCTGTCCGTATTAAGTTGCCAAAATTTCCAGTCTTGGAAAGGCCTTCAACCCCAACTGCAAAATAACCGCGCATTTATCGATTCCCATTGTTCACCCCGTTGATACTGGGCGCGTTGGGAATTGTCCAATCTGGCGGCGGTCTCTGAACCTGATTGGTTACTTTTTCGACGGGAATAAAGCACTTCTATTTTGAAATATCTTTATCCTTGGTGGTTTGGTAAATCGTTTCAATTCATGAAGTTGCGTCTATTACAATCCAGTGTTGGATAAACCCAAAAACAGCGTTAATGGTTGATAAACGAGATTATTTTACCTTTAAAAATAATAGGTAATAATTCTGCATAACGACGGAAAGTCAATTTTAATCATGGAATAACTGGGGTGGGGTAAAATGCAAAGAACAAAAGTTACTCGGCGGATTATCACTTTTTTTGCTCTTGGATGTGTCATACTCACGGCGGCGTTTTTATTCGTTGCGGGATATATTTCGTCATCAACAGCCACCACTCAGGTCGAGACGACCTTTGCCAATAATGCGCAATTTAAACAGAGCGGTCTCGCTCAGGTGATCGACCAAAGCGTCCACGTTGTGGAAGATCTGTTTGCTTCTGATAGTGCCCTTCAACCCTTTAACGATACCGTTTCTGCTTGGAAACAAATGAAGGATGAAGCCAAAACAAAGCTTCGTCGCATCTATGTTGATGAAAATCCGAATGATAAATCCAACCGTCACAAGCTTCTTAAACCAGAAGGTGAACGTGACTTTTATCATCTCATTCACTCAGAAATTCATCCAACCTTTGAAGCCGTCATATCGCGTGGCGCAATTTCCGATATTGCGCTTGTCGATATGGAAGGCGATTTTGTTTACAGCTACAAAAAAGGCAACGATTTTGCGGCCAATATCAATGATGAGGATCTGAAGACGACCAGTCGTTTTGCCGTTCTAGATGCGCAAAAGAAATTGAATGCGATACTTGAGGCGAATAAAACAGCGGAAGAGAAACTGAAAGCTGACGGTATCTCGTTTACCGGTTTGCGCCTCACGGCAGATGGAACCGTCGCTGCGTCATTGGCGAAAGCTGTTTATTGGGGGCCGCGTCCCGTTGGTTTTGTTAGCATAACAATTGACATGAAAAACATCGCGTCTCTGATCAATTCCACTTCCGGGATTGGGGCATCTGAGAAAAGTTATATGGTGTTGGAAGGTACGACCGCACTCGAATTAGACAATTCAGGAAAAGTAACGTCGCAAATCAATTTTACTAAAGACATCATTGCCGATGCGTTTGCCAGCGGGCGGGCTATTGCGTTTGCAGATTTGAAAAGCGGAAAAACACAACTCATTGCTGATAAGCTCAATTTCTTGGGTAATGAGATTTTGTTGGTCCAAGCTATTGCTAAGTCAGACCTTGGTGCGGCCAGCCGTGCGATGCTTTTGACGCTCAGCATTGTTGGCATCTTGTGTTTGATACCGGTATTGGCGCTTTGTTGGTGGGGAACCAATCGACTTTTAGCCCCACTTTCTCACCTTGCAGAGCGAGCAGAGGCTTTGCGCCAAGGTAATTATGATACGCGCTTTGATTGGGATAAACGCACGGATGAAATTGGCCACTTAAGCCGTATTTTATCTGTCTTCAGAGATAATTTAATTGAACGCGATGAGCTATCCAAAAAAGAAGAGCAAAGCCAACAAAAGCAGAATGAGAAAGCTGCGAAACTTGAAACTCTGATTTCGACTTTTAGACATGAAATCGTTGAAGCTTTAGATTCTGTCGCAGGCATTTCGCAATCAGTTGGCGATGCGGCATCGCAACTTACCGAAGGTAGTGAACGAACTGTTGGCGCTACCGATGAAGCGGTTATTCGTTCGGTTCAAGCAGCGGAAAACGTTGGTGCTGTTACTGATACAACAAGCAAACTGTCGAACTCTTTGTTGGCGGTAAAACAACAATTGGAGAAGAATTCTGCAACTGTTGATGCATGTAATGAAAAAGCCCGTTCGACCAATGAGCAAATTCATAACCTCGCGACAACGTCAGATGAGATTAACAAGGTTCTGGAATTGATTTCAGGGATCGCTGAACAAACCAATTTATTGGCACTTAATGCGACCATTGAAGCGGCAAGAGCCGGTGAAAGTGGGAAAGGGTTCGCCGTTGTTGCCTCTGAAGTGAAAACGCTTGCCTCTCAAACCAGCAATGCAACAGAGCAAATTTCATCACAAATCTCTACCATGCAAACGGCAACAGGCAGAGCTGTTGAGGCTGTCCAATCCATTGCTGTGACAGTTCAAGAAATAGACACTGAAACCGGCGCTTTGATGGAAGTGATCGACAATCAAACGACAGCGGTTGAAAATATCAGTAGCAATGTCCAATCAGCATCCGATGATACAGGATCGGTTCAAGCTGCCATTGAACAAATTTCATCTGAAACACGTTCAACAAAAATCGCCGTTGATGACATGACCACAGCATCCAAGACGCTCAATCAGGAAGCAACAGAATTAAATGCTGTGATCAATTCATTCTTGAAGGAAGTGGCTGCAGCTTAATGCGAACGGATTGAGTGATAAGTGGTCATTCGTTCTTAACGTGATGAAAATTCGCTTAGAATTCAAAGTTGAAGTGCGGTTCGTGAAATCCAGATTCCTGCCCGTCAGTTCTCTATAAAATTTGACTCAAAAACTCTTTTGTGCGCGGATCTTTTGCGTCGTCAAAAAATGACACGGGCGGGCCATGTTCAACGATCAACCCTTTGTCTGTGAAATAGATATGATCTGCCACTTCGCGTGCAAAGCCCATCTCATGGGTCACGAGAATGCAGGTCATCCCGTCTTGTGCCAGTTCTTTGATGGTCAGAAGAACTTCGCCTACAGTTTCAGGGTCAAGAGCGGCGGTCACTTCATCAAACAGCATAATGTCAGGCTTCATCGCCAAAGACCGAGCGATCGCCACACGCTGTTGTTGGCCGCCGGATAATTCGCCTGGATAGCTGCCCTCTTTGCCTTCTAACCTAACTTTTTTGATAAGCTCACGGGCAAATTTTTCAGTCTCAGCTTTGTCGCGCTTTAACACTCGAATGGGCGCCATCATGATATTTTCAAGCGCTGTTTTATGCGGAAATAAATTATATTGCTGGAATACCATTCCAACTTTTTTGCGTAATTCTAATTTGTTTAAATTGGGGTCGTTTACCTCTTGGCCTTCGACAAGAATAGAGCCTTGCTGAATGTCGTTGAGCGCGTTGATGCAACGTATCAACGTGGATTTCCCTGAGCCGGATGGTCCAATAATACAGATCACCTCACCCTTCATAATGTCGAAAGATATGCCTTTGAGAACTTCCAAAGAACCGAACGCTTTGTGTACGTTATTAATGGAGACCATTGGTTGATCCGGTGTCCAGCTCATGTGTTCGTTCCTTTAATTTTTAACCGCAAATTTCTTCTCCAAATAAACTGTGTAGCGCGCAATCGGGTAGCAGTAGATGAAGAAGATCAACAAAACGAATGAATAGAAGGGGGCCAACAAATCGGTTCTGCCACCCTCTGCCGCTAGTGCTTCTCCGGTCAACGTCATGACTTCTGAAACGCCAACAACGGATGCCAATACGGTTGCCATTGTGAGGATTGAATAAAGGTTCATCCAAGGTGGCAACATACGTTTGACACACTGAGGCAGGATGACCAGCCAAAGAGTTTGTCTACGTGTGTAGGCAAGGCTTTCAGCGGCTTCCCATTGTCCACTTGGAAGGGAGGCAATAGCACCACGAACCACTTCTGAAACATTCGCCATAACAGGAAGTGACAATCCGATAATCGCCTTCACCCAATCTGGAAAGGGAATAACCACGAAGCCCAAATCAAATTCAAATGGCAATAAGAACATCGCGAAGAACAGCAACACTAACCAAGGCGCATTGCGGAAGAATTGTGTAACGAACCAAGATGAACCTTTGATCGCAGGCATTAATGAAATTTGGCCGAGGCCAAGGGCCGTGCCGACAATTGTTCCAAGTGCCATTGCGCAAAAAGAGATAACAACATTGAACAAAAACCCAGAAAGCAGCAGCGGCATCCATTTAACGAGCGTCCCAAGGGCAGAGGCTTGCGTTTGGGTATCATCGGCGAAAACATATCCGGTTGACATCAAGCAGACACCAAACAGCGCAACACCATGCCAAAACTTAATTTGAACGGCTTCTTCTGGCTTTTGAGTGCCAGCAGGTAGCAGAACGGGTAGATCAGTCTTAAAAGGCTGTTTCGACATTACCCATACCCTGGAATTTTCATTTTACGTTCCCAGCTGTTCATGCCCCAAACCAGAACACCGACAAGAACAAAATAGGCAATGAGAAGGAAGAACATCATCTCAGTAACATTCACATTGTCTGACCAGATCTGGTTTGCTTCATAAAGCATTTCAGGCACCGCAATCGCGTAAGCAAGCGTGGTGGTTTTGACGAGGTTTACAAGGTTGTTGTTCAACGCAGGCAAGCAAACCCTGAACGCGAGCGGTAACGTGATGTCTCTATAAATCTGGAGGCGTGAGAAGCCTAGTGCTTCTGCCGCTTCCACAGTTGATTCTGGCACCGCTTCAATTCCAGAGCGGAAAATTTCAACGTTAAATGCGCCTGCAAAGAAGGAAAGCGAGATCACAGCCCAAGCGAAACTTCCAAGCAATGGAGATTGCCCACCCCAATCATTTTCTACAGTTGGCAATATTGATCCAATGGCAAAATAGAAGAAATAGAGCTGGACGAGCGGCGGGGTGTTCCTGAATAACTGAATATAGCCGTTGACGATGCGGCGGGTCCACACAAAGGATGAACCTTGCAGCCACGCACCAATGATGCCGATAACGATTGAGAAGAAAAGACAAACCACTGAAAGCTGAATAGTTGTCCAAAAGCCGTTTAGCATCCGGCCTCGGTCGTAGCTGTCATAAAGGAACGGCAGGTTTATTCCTGTTGTGTCATACAACACGCGGAACCATTCAAAAAAAGCTTCCATGCCGCTAACCTTATTGCGTTAAAGCCAGCAGCGGGGATCTGCAATCCCCACTGCCAAATTCAAAATCTTATTTGAATTTCTCGTGCATTGCTTTGGCAAACGGTGTGTTTTCTACACCCCATTTTGTTTCAAGCTCAAGAATGCGACCAGATTTATGCCAGCCTTTGATCATGTCGGACATCAAGGCTTTGAATTTAACTTCGCCCAGTTGAACTGCAAGTCCCCAAGGCGCATCGTCAATTGTATTCAAAGACATTTCAAAGTCAGCAAATTCTGGATCTTTGGTTTTTGCAACAATAGCTGAATCGTCATAAACAAACCCAACACAGCTTCCCTGTTGCAAGGCTGCATAAGCTTCAGCAGTTCCTTTAAAGGCAACGATGTTAGCACCAAATTCTTGGCCTGTTTTCTTGTTGTAGAACGCGCCTTGAATGCCACAAACAGGTTTGCCCTTCAGGTCAGTCCACTCTTTCAAGCCGGCTTTCTTTGATGACAGTACATTTGTGCCAGAAGAATAATAATTTGGATCAACAATATCCACGACCTTGCGGCGGTCTGGCTTGTCAGTCATTGTTGCGATCATAAGATCGATTTTACCCTGCTCAAGAAATTGCATACGGTTTGAGCTAACGACTGGGACAAATTCAACTTTAACACCGAGCTTGTCAGCAACTTCTTTTGCCAAATCAGGCTCGATGCCTACGATCGCGCCCGATGGATCACGAAATCCGTAAGGCTTATAGTCAGCCTTGACACCAACTTTGAGCACGCCTGCAGCTTTGACGTCATCGAGAACGTCAGCGAAGGCCACACTAGACGTGAGTGCAACGGTGGAAACAGCGAATGCGCCGATTAAAGTTCTAAGTTTCATAGTATTCTCCCTCTAATTATGTCTTTTGATGGTGGCATGAAAAAGTAAGTCTAATCAAGTTCGCAAGTAGAAAGCTGTAAAACAGTGGTTTTGCTTGATGTCGACCGGATATGTTTTCGCCGATGATACCCAAACGCAAGCCTCTGCCCTTGGGACGCTCGTTAAATGGATGCCGCTGCTGCTTTCTGGGTTTTTGTTCAATGGTTACGATAATGCTGCAGTGTGATTTCCCAATAGCTGACATTCCATCAAAAACATGGACGCAGAGCTTAAATTTTACTGAACACTACAGCAGTCACTGACCGCATTATCTTTTTTAATCTAACCCTAAAGAGCTTTGCCAAAAACGTGACGTTTTCACCGCCCCCTCTTCTTTTAGGCGGACACGCTTCCAAGTTTAACTTGTGTTCCTATTCACTTTGGAAAAGTTCGCTAAGCTCTTTCATTTTATGGAATATGTTATTTTCGAAACCAAAATTGTGAGATCAGCTTTCCTGAAAGCGTGTTTGAAAAAAATGCCAAATGCTCAAAATATAACCAAGAGTGCCTATTTTTTCGCATTGCACAATTTCGCGTCATCGGTCAATTTGCGGCATGGTTTCATTGGATATGCCGATACTTATTGTTGGAGAAAACAACCAACGGTTAGCGCTCATTAAAGAGGGCTTACTTGATGCTGGGCATGAAAACCTCATTTGCACTCAGACAATGACGGGTTTGGCGGGCGCAATCGAGCGTGCTCGTCCTTATGTCGTCATCATCGATCTAGAGCATCCTTCTCGTGTTCAACAAGAGGGTATCCTCCAGCTTTGCCAAGCTTTTTTAAAGCCTATAATCGTTTTTGTTGACGCAAGTGATGAGACGGAAACCAAGGCGGCAATTGATGCTGGTGTTTCTGCTTATATTATTGATGGCCTCAAGAAAGAGCGCATCAAGCCGGTTCTGGACATGGCCATCAACCGCTTTAACGCCCACACGCATCTTTTGAGCGAGTTGCGGGAAACGAAAGCTGAACTTGAGGGTCGCAAGGTTATCGAACGCGCCAAAGGGCTTTTAATGGAGTCTAAGCAACTTAGCGAGCAGGATGCTTATCGTTTGATGCGCAAAACAGCGATGAAACAGAGCCGAAAACTCAAAGATGTCGCAGAAAGCCTCGTTATGGCTGCTGATATTTTGAAATAAGCCCCATCAATTAATATGCACAATAAGTAATCTTATTTTTAAGGTGCATAAATTTTGTGCAATCTATGTATGGTTTGTTACTCGATCGACATATAACGGCTGCAAGAAAATCAGTGAAAATTTAATTTAGTGTTTAAATACAACAATTTAGTTGAACATCATCAATGTTGGCACACTAGTTGCTAAACTGTTAATAGCGTCAAGAACGCATCGAAAAATTTTGTCCAACGGCGGGCAAACCATAAAGCAAAGCTGCTCTTAGACACAATGTGCCTTTCCTCCAAGGCTCATTGGGTTTTTGGGCAGCTTTTTATTGCAACGTCCGTTGCATGACAGGAGTTCAAACGATGAAATTTTGGGAAAAGACGAAAAACGGGTTGATGGTGGCTGGTGCCAGTATTGCTGGTGCTGCTTTTGCACTTACCATTGCAAGCTTATCACCAGCGCATGCCGAATTGTTGGATGTTGAAAAAGACGAGTTGAAATTCGGCTTTATTAAGCTGACAGATATGGCGCCTTTGGCGATTGCTGCTGAGCTTGGTTACTTTGAGGATGAAGGTCTCTTTGTAACGCTTGAGCCTCAGGCAAACTGGAAAGTGCTTTTAGATCGCGTGATTACAGGTGAACTGGATGGCGCTCATATGTTGGCTGGTCAACCGCTTGCTGCCACAATTGGCTTTGGTACAAAAGCACATATCGTGACACCGTTTTCCATGG
>CAZKKW010000091.1:0-10322 GCA_964553335.1 uncultured Hyphomicrobiales bacterium
CCGGACGTTAGTCCGCCCCATCGGAGCAATGAGTGAAGCGAATTTGCGTGAGATAAAAAATGGTGCGCCCGTTCGAACAACGTTCGAACTTTCATTTATAGTTAGGGCATCATTTTTAAGAAAAAATGGTGCCCGGAGGCGGATTTGAACCACCGACACGCGGATTTTCAATCCGCTGCTCTACCAACTGAGCTATCCGGGCATGCTATTTCAAGATGGTTGTCATCGTTGAAAAGGCGTTGGACGAATGATCGTCCTGAGGGCTGCGTTATAGAGCCTTCATATTGACCTGTCCAGTGGGGTAATGACTAGAAATAAAAGAAAATTTTCAAGGCGATGAAACAAGCCAAAAGACTAGGTTTTTAAGTGCCTAATCATCGCGGTTGTTGTCGTTTTCTGCGTGGTCTGGCGGGCTTTGATCATTGGCTGGTATGCCGTAGCCACCGCCCAGCCATCGGTTAAGGTCTATATCTTTGCATCGATCGGAGCAAAAAGGGGCTGACGCTTTTTGTGTCGGCGCGCCGCAAATTGGGCATTTGGTAGAGGCCGAGGCCATTAGTCGAGGCCCAACCAAGCAAAATGCACAGGATAGCCTTCGCCTGCGAGCATGTTTACCGTCTCATTAAGCGGAAGGCCGACCACACCAGTATAAGAACCAACGAGCTTCACCACGAACGCACCAGCAAGACCTTGGATGGCATAACCACCTGCTTTGTCGCGCCATTCGCCTGACGCAAGATATGCTTCGCTCTCAAGGGCTGAGATGCGCTTCATGCGAACACGGGTCTCAACCAGTTTATTCACAACCTTGCCGCCCGGTGTCATTAAACATATCGCCGTAAATACGCGGTGGGCACGGCCTGACAGGTGGCGCAGGTTGTCTGAGGCTTGATCGATGGTTTCTGCTTTTGGCAAAACAAGTCTGCCACGAGCAACCACGGTATCAGCTGCCAGAATATAAGCGCCTTCACGTCTGCCATCACGAATGGCTTGTCTGGCGCATACATCTGCTTTGGTGCGAGCAAGGCGTCGCGCCAAATCTTTTGGCAATTCTTTGCGCTGTGGTGTTTCGTCAATATCCGCTGGCATCAGGTGGTCGGGTTCGACATTCACCTGTTGCAAAAGCTGCAAACGTCGTGGCGACGATGATGCTAGAATGAGCGTTGGCTTGGAGCGTTGCTCTGCCATGACGAAATACCTTGTGCGAAAAGCTTATTTGAAGCGGTAGGTGATACGGCCTTTTGTAAGGTCGTAAGGTGTCATTTCCACCAACACTTTGTCGCCTGCAAGAACCCTAATCCGGTTTTTGCGCATGCGGCCTGCTGTGTGAGCGATGATCTCGTGATCATTTTCAAGTTTGACGCGGAAAGTCGCGTTGGGCAAAAGTTCGCTGACCACGCCAGGAAACTCAAGCATCTCTTCTTTAGCCATTCTCATCCTTTATGATTGACTGCTATATCAGCCCCATAGCTGATTTTGCCGGAAACTACATAATAAATCGCGAAAAGTGAACCGATTGATTGGTTTTTTGATGAACGTCCCGACTTTTTGAGTGGGTGAGCTATTCTTGCCAGCCAAAACGCTGCTTAATTTTGCGGGCAAGTTCATCTCTCACGGCCCGATATGCATCCATTTTCTGGTCGCGGCTGCCTGTTGCTAAGGTTGGATCAGGCAAGGCCCATAGTTCAATTTCTGAGGCATCAGCGCCTGTTAGTGCTGCAATTTTATCATGAGCTTCAGGTGTGAGCGCTATGATAAGGTCAAATTGGTCTTCACCTAATTCGTCGTAGGTTTTTGGATTGTGGGTTGAAATATCGACGCCTGCTTCATCCATAACGGATTTAACGAAGGGGTCATTTTCACCTGAGAAGGCGCCAGCTGAGCGGAAATAAATTTGCTTTGGGTACAAAGTGCGAGCAATGGCGGATGCCATGGGAGAACGGATAACGTTCATCGTGCAGACGAAAAGAACGGATTGCGGGGCATCATCTCCGGCATTGCCTGACTTTATTGTTGCATCCACCATGTCAGCCTCCCTTCGGTTGTAGGGCGCAAAGGAGGGTAAAGAGGCGGCGAGCTGTATCAAAATCAATTTCTAGTTTACCCGCAAGGCGGTCTTGCAAAAGCTCTGACCCCTCGTTGTGAATGCCGCGTCTTGCCATATCTATTGCTTCAATCTTACCCGGAGTTGCAGAGCGGATCGCCGCATAATAGCTCTCACAAATCATGAAGTAGTCTTTGATGATGGAACGAAACGGCGTCATCGACAAAATATGTGTGATGGCTGCCTCCGACCCGTCTTCGCCAATTTCCATCACGAAACGGCCATCGAGATTGGAAAGTTTCAACGTGTAAGGCCCGCCCACATGATTTGTGGGTTGGAAGGAATTTGCCTCAATAATGTCAAAAATCGCAACGGAGCGCTCTTGCTCGACATCCGGTGTCGCGCGGCCAATGGAGGCTTCATCCAGCGTAACGCTGACCAGCCTGTTGTTTTTGTCATTGTTTGCTTCGGACATGAGATTGTTTGATTGTTGCCGACTCACACGTTGGTTTCAGAGATTTAGACGAATGCTGACAGACTTACCGTGGGCGTCAAGCCCTTCGGCTTTCGCAAGCGATATTGCTGCAGGGCCAATGGCGCGCAGTTGCTCTGGGCCGCACTTTAAAATGGATGTTCGTTTGACGAAATCAAGCACGGAAAGACCTGAGGAAAAACGGGCAGATCGCGCGGTTGGTAAAACGTGGTTCGAGCCGCCAACATAATCGCCAATTGCTTCTGGCGTGTGGGCACCAATGAAGATGGCTCCTGCATTTCTGACACGGTTTGCTAGATCATCGGCATTGCCTGTTGCAATTTCTAAGTGCTCTGCCGCAATCCGGTCAATGAGGTCAATTGCGTTGTTGATGTCATTGACCAAAATAACCGCGCCATAAGTCTCCCAGCTTTCACGGGCGACTTTTTCACGTGGTAGGGTGGTGAGTTGGCGCTCAACGGCTTCAATAACCGCTTCACCAAAGGCTGCATCATCCGTCATCAGCATAGATTGTGCGGCGGCGTCGTGTTCTGCTTGCGCCAAAAGGTCGAGCGCTACCCAATCAGGGTTATTGTCGCCATCTGCCACAATCAAAACTTCTGATGGACCTGCAATCATATCAATGCCGACCGTGCCAAACACACGACGCTTTGCGGCGGCGACAAAGGCATTGCCGGGGCCAACGATTTTTGCAACGGGTGCAATCGTCTCCGTGCCATAAGCAAGGGCTGCAACAGCTTGTGCACCGCCGATGCGGTATATCTCGTCAACGCCTGCAAGTTTCGCAGCGGCTAAAACCAGCGGATTAATTTCACCGTCAGGGGTCGGAACCACCATCACCACGCGGTCAACACCTGCGACCTTTGCAGGTATGGCGTTCATTAAAACGGAGCTTGGATAGCTTGCCGTGCCGCCGGGCACATAAAGGCCGACAGATTGAAGGGCGGTCCAACGTGATCCGAGTTCCACGCCGATTGCATCTTCATAGCGATCATCTTTTGGTCTTTGACGTTCGTGGTGTGAACGAATGCGGCTAGCGGCAAGTTCAAGGGCTTTGAGCGTTTCAGCATCGCAAGCTTTAAGAGCCTCGTCGATCTCAGCGGATGAAATCGCAAGGCCTGAATTTGAAAGATCTGTGCGATCGAATTTCAGCGTATAATCAATGATAGCCTGATCACCTTGGGTGCGAACCGCCTCAATAATATCGCGAACAATAGCATCCACATCTTCCGATACTTCACGCTTGGCGCTCAGCATGGTTTGGAAATCACTGTTGAAATTGGAATCGTTTTGGTTGAGTCGCTGAACCAAAGTTGGCTCCTGATCTAGCTTGGTCATCGTTCGATGTGGTTGTAGCGCTTTTTGGCTTTGTGTCCACTAATTCCCCCCCATTTGTTGATTTTTGCCAATCATCTTACCAGTCATCGCTCGTTCACATTGCAAGCAATTGTTCTTGCCGCGTGCTAAAGGTTCTAGGTTCGTGCTAAGACGTTAAAAGCTTAATTCAGGCGAGTAACTGATATTGTTGCCCGCCTGACTTTTAAATTTTTGAATATTTAATGATCGACGTTTAGTCGTCTAAGGCATGCTCGGGGCGAGATTGGGTTTCCCATGCGCCGCCAAGGTCTGCCAATTGCGCTTCGATGCAGTCCACAAAAAGACGGACAACGCCATCGCCTGAGAAAATCAGATCAATGGTACCCGCAGGTGTGTCAGATGGTAAGTACTGAATAGCAAGCAAACTTAAGATAGCATCAGGCTGATCGCGCAAAATATTGTAGGTCTGAACTTTTTCAACATGATCAAAATGAATGGCCGTGCGCCGACGTTCATTGACCACGCGACCTTTCCCCGGTTGGCCTTTTGTCCAAACAAAACGATTTGTCGCAAAAGCAAAGCGGTTTTCTTTCGGGGAAAAATTCAAGTCATCAACACGCATAACTGCGTCTTGCAAATAGGCCGATATGACAATTAGGTCTTCTTCATCCAGCGCCACAAGTTTTAATAAGTCTGTATTTGTATCGGTCATTTCATTCTTTTAGCTGGAAAATAGAGGCCACACAATCATAAGCAGCCCACAAAAGAAAAACGAAGCGATCGAGGGCACGATCGCTTCGTTTCAAAACAACCTAGACAAGGGGGGCAAGGGTCTAGGTTGTTAGGGCCTGGAGGAGTTAATTATGGTCGAAACCATCTTCAAAAGTCTGTTTGGTGCGTGCTTCTAGGGCAAGTCCGTGCAACACGGTGGTCACGCTTGCAAACATCGCTGCAGCTAAGATAAGTGATCCGATTTTCGCTTGTTCGGTAAAGGCAAAAACTAAGATGCCAAGAGCAAATGCTACTGTCATGATTGCTTGTAGTTTAGTCATTTTACTCTCCTTATCTCATTCAATTAACGGTTACTCAATTAACGGGTGTTCGATTTCCGTTGATTTATATTTAGGAATGAAGAGGAGGAATTTCAACAATAAAGTGCAAAGTTTTTCATTGCAACCATTTGGCGATTGTATATTTATGGCTAACCTATTGAAATATAAATAGCTTTTTTGATGTTTTTTTGCTGGTTACAACTTTATTTGGCGGCATTGCGTAATTTGGTCAACGTTGTGGCCGGTGTGATCACCTCTGGATTGGTCTTTATATGAATGATGCAGGGTAGGCCACTGTTGGTTGCCCGCTCAAATGCAGGACCAAATTCCTCGGTTTTTTCTACCAATTCGCCATGCCCACCGCAGGCTTTTGCCAACAGTGCAAAATCGGGGTTGGTGAGCGTTGTGGCTGACACGCGGTTTGGGTAATCGCGTTCTTGGTGCATTCTGATGGTGCCATAAAGACCATTGTCAAAAACCAAGACCACAATAGCAGCCCCTGTTTGCACAGCTGATGCAAATTCAAGTCCGGCCATTTGGAAACAGCCATCGCCTGCAAAACAAATCACTGGCTTGTCTGGGTTTCGTAGTTTGCCTGCAATGGCGGCAGGTAAGCCATAGCCCATTGAGCCTGATGTTGGCGAGAGCTGGTTGCCATATTGGCGGTAGCGCCAAAAGCGATGGAGCCAAATGGCATAGTTACCAGCACCATTCGCCATGATTGCATCATCAGGCAAAAGCTCACGCAGTTGTTCCATAATTTTACCAGCGTCTGCAAAGTCAGTATTGGCAGGTTCTGGCACCTTATCCGTCCATTGATGATAGGCGGCATGGGCATCGTTGGCCGTGACGGAGGAGGCTGGTCGCTGTTTAATACCTCGAACGGCATCCAAGAAACTTGCAGGTGTCGCATTCATTGCCAGATCGGGCGCGTAAATTCGGCCAAGCTCTTCAGCTCCGGAATGGATGTGCACCAGCTTTTGTTTTGGTTTTGGGAAATCCAAAAGGCTAAAATTTTGACTTGGGTTTTCTGAAAACCGTGCGCCCAACAAGATGACAAGATCTGATGTTGCAATCCGTTCTTTAAGGGCTGGGTTTATACCAAGGCCGACATCGCCAGCATAATTTGGATGTAAATTATCGAAAAGAGATTGGCGTCTGAAAGAGCAGCCAACCGGCAGGTCATGGCGTTCTGCAAACAATTGGACTTGGGCGACAGCATCGCTATCCCAGCGCGAACCGCCTAAAATGAGGAAGGGGCGCTCTGCTTGAGAGAGCATTTCTTCAAAACGGTTCACTTCGTGGCGGTTTGGGGCTGGGCTTGCGACTTCAACTTTTGGTCCAGCCTCCACGGGCACAGCATCGCGCAGCATATCTTCAGGCAAAGCTAAGATCACAGGGCCGGGGCGTCCGCTCATGGCAATATGCCATGCGTGGCTTAGTATTTCTGGAATCCGGTCTGCGCGATCAATTTCTTCGACCCATTTTGCAAGATCACCAAAGGTTTGGCGATAATCGACTTCTTGAAACGCTTCACGTCCGCGCATATCTCGCGCAATTTGGCCGACAAACAATATCATCGGCGTTGAATCTTGTTTGGCGATGTGAACACCAGCTGCCGCATTCGTGGCGCCCGGTCCGCGTGTTACCATGCAAATGCCGGGGCGGCCTGTCATTTTGCCATCGGCTTCTGCCATCATGGCCGCACCACCTTCGTGGCGGGCATTGATGACATCGATAGAACGACCATGCAGGGCATCGAGGACCGCGAGATAACTTTCTCCTGGAACACAAAAGATGCGGTCAACGCCTTGCGCTTCAAGGCAGTCAACCAAAACCTTGCCACCTGTGTTTGTCATAATGTCATTGCCTTGCTTGCATTTGTTGTGAATGGGCACTGAAGTTATAGCGAAATGGAAAAAATGTGGTAGTGAAATATCGAATATTTTTGCTAGAAGCCGGACTCCATTGGTGAGGTCAGTTTTGGCTGTTGAAATCAGGTATTGAATGGCTCGTAAAGACAACGCACCCGGATTTTTTGATGAGGATGGTTCTTGGGAACTCATCAAGCGGTTAATCCTTGAAAATTTCAACGATAGCTGGCCACGCTATGCAATGGCACTGTTCTTTATGGTGCTGGTTGCTGGTGCGACAGCTTTGAGCGCTTGGATAATGAGGGATGTGGTTGAAAGCCTTTTCATTGAGCGCGATCTCGACAAAATTAAATTTGTCTCCGGCATAATTGTGGTCATCTTCACTGTCAAAGGGGTGGCGACTTACCTTCAAATTGTCACCTTAGCTAAAGTCGGTAATGGCATTGTCGCGAAGCTGCAGATGCGAATTTATGACGCCTATATGAAGCAAAGCGGCAATTTTTATCTGCGTTATCCTTCGCATGATATGGTCACGCGACTTTCAAATAATGCGCAAAGTGCGCGGCAAGTGATCGAGCTGGTTATTACCAGTTTTGGCCGTGACCTCTTAACGCTTATTGGCTTGATCGTTGTGATGATTTTGCAAGACCCGCTCTTGTCTTTTATTGCATTGGTCATCGCGCCGCCAGTTATTTTGACCGTCTCTTCGCTTGTTCGCCGTGTTCGCAAAGTCGCGCATCAGCGCTTTTTGTCGAGCAAGGAAGTGATCAATGTTTTCCAAGATACGTCCAACGGAATCCAAATCATCAAAGCGTTTGAGATGGAAGGGCAAATGCGAGAACGAATGACATCGGCTGTTGAGCGGGTTGCTAACCGTAACAACAAAGTGGCAGATTTGATTGCGCGCACTAGTCCGGTGATGGAGACCCTTGGTGGTGTTTGTGTTGCGTTGATGATTTTTTATGCAGGGTGGAAAGCGACTTCGGATGGGCAAACGCCCGCCTCCTTCATGGCCTTTTTAACAGCCCTTTTGTTTGCCTATGAACCAGCAAAGCGTCTTGCTCGTCTTCACCTCAATTTGGAAGACGGGTTGGTTGGTGCGCGTTTGATGTATGAAATTCTTGACGCACCGTTGGAAGTTTTTGAGAAAGAAAACGCCAAGCCTATCGAAGTTACCAATGGCGCTGTCGTCTTAAACAATATTAGTTTCAAATATCCAGGTACGATAGAAGACGCTGATGTTGTCATTGATGGCGTATCGTTTACAGCTGAGGGTGGTTCAACGACAGCATTGGTTGGCCCTTCTGGTGGTGGTAAAACCACATTGATGCATTTGATCCAGCGCTTTTATGATGTTGATGCGGGCACAATTGAGATTGATGGTCAAAACATTGCTGATGCTACAATTGAAAGTCTTCGTTCTCCATTGGCTTTTGTTAGTCAGGATATTTTCCTATTCAATGGAACGGTGAAACAGAATATTCTTGCGGGCAGGCCCAGTGCGACGGATGAGGAGATTGAGGCTGCCGCTCGTGATGCTCATGCCCATGACTTTATTATGGGGCTAGAAAATGGCTATGACACGTTGCTGGGCGAAAATGGGGCCGGCCTTTCTGGTGGCCAGCGTCAACGGCTTGCGATTGCTCGTGCTATTTTGAAAGATGCTCGTGTTGTGTTGCTGGATGAAGCGACATCGGCACTTGATGCTGAATCTGAGAAGCTCGTTCAAGATGCCTTTGATCGTTTGAAAAAGGGGCGCACCACCATTGTTATTGCGCACCGTTTGGCAACCATTCGCAATGCAGACTGTATTCATGTGTTGAAGGATGGGAAAGTTTTAGAAAGTGGACGGCACGATCAGCTTTTAAAAATCGATGGCCTTTATCAGCATTTGTATCAGTTGCAGTTTAGTGGTGCAGCGGACGATAATGGCAGTTAAAAATGGCGTGGGGCCAACCCATTGAAATTAAATGGCCCTGATTAATGGTCGTGAGATTTAGAGATCAGTCTCAGCTTCATCGTCCATGTAACGCATGGCAACGCTGTTTAGGTAGAAATATTTAAGCATATGCTTAACTGAATATAAGTTAAAATAAATATTCCTAATTTATATAACAAAAAAAGACGCCTGTATGGGCGCCTTTAGATTTTTTTTCAATAAATTTGGTTTTATTCAACAGCTTTCAAATCGGTTGCGTTCGTTTTGCCGCGACGCTCTTCCAATTCAAATTCTAGCTTTTGACCTTCATTTAGTGTTGTCATACCAGCACGCTCAACTGCTGAAATGTGGATGAAAACGTCAGCACCGCCTGCATCAGGCTGAATGAAACCATAGCCTTTTGTTGCGTTGAACCATTTTACAATACCCGTAGCCATTAGAACTCTCCTTCAAATCATGGCGTTTTCCTTTCAATTAAGAAAGGAGTCTTAACCGTGTTCTGGGAGTGAGTAGTCAAGGCCGCCGCATTTGAATTATTTCAAGGCCGTTAGTCTTGGTCGTCAGTCAGTCAAAACAGGTCATTAATCATAGTTTAGGGCACAAACCGCGTTTTGGCGAGTGTTTAATGAGAAACATTTGTGGCGATCGTTTTTCTGAATGGTATGAAATAAAGGAATCGGCTTATTTGTTGCGTTCTTTGTATCGGCAAAAAGACGAATAATTTCTATGAAATGGTCTAATCAGCAAGAAAAAGCGCTGCGCGATGTGTCGAGATGGATGTCCAATCGCGATGCCCAAGTGTTTCGCTTGTTTGGTTTTGCTGGAACGGGCAAAACAACTTTGGCGCGCCATCTGGCTGAGGGCGTTGATGGTGATGTTCTTTTTGGTGCTTTTACCGGCAAAGCGGCCCATGTTCTGCGGCAAAAAGGGTGTGATGGCGCGTCAACGCTTCATTCTTTAATTTACCGACCTGCGGGCAATTCTGAGGACGATGAAGAAGATGGTGAACAGCCACTTTTTGCTATTCGCCGCGATGCGCCTGCGTCGGAGGCCGATTTGATCATTATTGATGAGTGCTCGATGGTTGATGAGGAGCTTGGGGAAGATCTGTTGTCGTTCCGCGTGCCTGTTTTGGTGCTGGGTGATCCGGCGCAATTGCCACCTGTCAAAGGCGGCGGCTTTTTTACCGAACATGAACCAGATATCATGCTCACGGATGTTCACCGCCAAGCAGAAGATAATCCAATTATTCGTCTCTCAATGGATGTGCGGGAGGGCAGGGGGATTTCTCATGGGCAATATGGCGATAGCAGTGTCATTTCTCGTCACGACATAAACGCTGAAACAATCTTGGAAACCAATCAGGTTTTGGTTGGCATGAACAAGACGAGGCGTAATTATAACAATCGTATTCGTGAGCTACACGGATACAAGGATTGGCGACCGGCTGCTGGTGAGAAACTGGTATGCCTTCGCAATGATAAGAAGAAGGGTCTGCTTAACGGCGGGACTTGGTCTGTTTCCAATACCAAGTCACCTCGTAAGGGGATGTTGCGATTGGATGTTGAACCGGAAGATGAGATTTTGGCAAAGAAGGTTGGCG
>CAZKKW010000092.1:0-8557 GCA_964553335.1 uncultured Hyphomicrobiales bacterium
TGTCAAAAATCTGACCACCAGTAGGAGAGCTATCAAAGAAATTGATCGTTTCTCCATTCGTGCCGCCAAACGGACCGCGATTGATTGTTTGTCCACTAAAGACAAACTCGCCACCGCCTGCAAAAGTTCCATTATTGGTGAAATCAGCACCAGAAACCCGCGCATCTGGGCCATTGGTGAATGTACCGTTATTGTTTACAAGTGACGACGAAGTCCCTGTGAGGACAATGTTTCCATTGTTTTCAAAAGTGCTTCCATTGTTGGTGAGACCGTCTACTGCAACAAAAACGGAATTATTCAAAGCAGTCACATTGGAATTCAATGAGATCGTCTGCGAGACATCTAAAATACCGTTATTTGTGAAGGTCCCGCTGTTTCCTTGAAAATTGCCCTCAATATCAATGGTGCCGTTATTGGTTAGCTCTACCCCTGCCCCATTCAGACCAAAGCCATTTGGAAAGTTAAGCTCACCCTCCGTGTGGTTTATAAACGTCACGTCACCATTAAAACTTGGAGACGAATTGAGGGTCAGCGTTCCTTCATTTTGAATGGCCGCGCCATCGTTGAGGTTGGCGTTACCAAGCGTCGCATCGCCCAATACAATAAGTTCACCTGACCAGTTGTTGATGTTACCTGGATTGAAAGTTGCGCCTTCCGCAACAACAATAGTCGCATCAGAGGAGAAGTTGTCGATATTGCCTGTGAAAGTACCACTTTGAATAAGGAGCGATTCCCCGTTGCCTAAATTGATGTTTGCGTTATCACCTGTGTTAACAATATCAAAATCGGCTGGATCGGTTGACGCGTTCGAAGCGCTATCTACAAGGAGAACATGGTCCCAATTTTCCGCCGAAAGAGCTGCTGTTTCAACACTGCCGGCTGTGACTTCTAAATCCCAGTTGCCATCAAGCTCTGCTGACCCTGTAAGGTCTGTGGAGGCTGCAACATCGGCACCTGTCGCAAGAGCCAATGCCTCAACGGCAGACGCACCTCGGGCTTGGTCACCAAAATTACAGCCGTAAATCAAGAAATCCGCGTTATCCGACAAAGCGGCGCGGATGGTTGCGATTTCATCGGCATGTTTGTTTGCAATAGAGGCTTCTGTCAGCTTCGCAGTGCCCAAATCAAGCGTTCCTGGGCGACCGTGAGCGATGATGTGAATGCCATCAATGCCTGAACGACCTTCAAGATGGCTTGCAATCTGCTCAACGCCATCTGTGTCGGTGCTCAATATTACCACTTCAATATCGGGGTCAATTCCTGAAAGAAGAACTTCAATATCGGGCAAGTTGCCGTCAATAAATACAATCTCATTGGCCTTGGCTTCATCGACAGTTAAAGCGGCAATAAGCTCATCTGAGGATTGTAATTCTTGCGATTGGTTCGCGAACACATCAACCGATGCTGCTTGATCAGCGGCCACTTGATCCGCCATGTCACCAGCGGTTGTCGCCATCGCACCATCAAAAACAATGCGTGGTTCCAATGCCAAAAGGGTAGAGGCTAACAGCTCCCCCTTGCTGAGGCTTTTGACCCTTTGGACGGGTTTATCTTTCAAAGAGGTATGTGGTGAATTTGCTGATACCGCATCAAGTTTTGAATGCGCATTTGCGCGCCGTCCGAACAACCAATTAAAACCCATGTCTTTTCTCGCTTAAGTTGCATCAATAATTAGAATGCATCTAATACGTGTATTCTTAATGTGGAGTTAATTTTGGTTGTATTATGCAAAAATGCTCCCATAAGTTGCATGATGGATAAAGGAAATTAAAGGCAATCAATAAGATTTTTTGATAAAGGTACCTATTTAGCTGTCAAATGAGCGTGCGCCTGATCTAAGACACGACCAGTTTTCTCCATGAATTCATCGATTGTTCCATGGTCCCAAGTAAGCGGTGGCGACATAATCATCGTATCGCCGACAGCACGCATAATCAGTTGATTTTCAATACAAAAATCACGACATACACCACCTGCATACCCTTCGTTTGGGAACCGTTCATTGGTCTGTTTGTCGGCGACAATCTCAACCGCTCCTAAGAAACCAAAGGTTCGCACCTGCCCAACCAGAGGATGGCTTTCTAATGCAGCCATTTGCTCTGCGAGATAAGGGCCAGTATCCTCTTTAACCCGTTCAACCATTCCCTCTTCTTGGATAATGCGAAGGTTTTCTAGTGCTACTGCGCAAGCAACAGGATGGCCTGAATAGGTATAACCATGATAAAATTCACCACCCCCACGTGTGAAAGTGTCCGATATGCGCTTGCCAACCAACACGGCGGATAAAGGAATATAGCCTGACGTGATTGCTTTAGCCGTTGTGATTGTATCCGGCTCAATGCCGTAATGGTTTGCTGCAAACCATTCACCCGTGCGGCCAAAGCCTGTAATCACTTCATCAAGACATAGTAAAATATCGTATTTGTCACAGATACGCTTGATTTCAGGCCAGTAAGTCGATGGCGGAACCCGCACACCACCTGCCCCTTGGATTGGTTCTGCAACAAATGCTGCGACTTTGTCAGCGCCAACACTCAAAATCTCATCTTCAAGCGCTTGGGCGGCTCGCACACCAAAATCATCTTCGTTTTCACCGGGCAACGCCTCACCAAAATGATAAGGCGACATGATATGATTGATCCCTGGCAACATTGTGTGAAGCTGACCATGCATAGCAGACATCCCCCCCAAAGAAGCCGCTCCAACGGTTGAACCGTGATAGGCATTGTGGCGAGAAATAATAACTTGGCGTTCTGGCTTACCTTCCAAGGCCCAATAATGACGAACCATCCTGATAACCGTGTCATTCGATTCAGAACCTGACGAACCATAAAAAACGTTCTGAATACCGTCGGGCGCCAGTTCAATCAGCTTTTCTGACAGAAGAATGGGTGACGGCGTGGTGCACTGAAAAAACGAATTATAATAAGGCAACTCAAGCATTTGCTCGCGCGCAACCTCGGCAAGCTCAGGCCTGCTATACCCAACATTAACACACCAAAGGCCCGCCATCGCATCAAGCAAGCGCTGTCCTTCGCTGTCAATCACATAATTCCCATCGCAAGCACTGATGACACGAGTGCCCTGTGCCTTCAGCTCTTTGTAATCACAAAAGGGATGCATGTGATGTCGCGCATCAATTTGTTGCAGCATCTCTAGCGTATAATTTTGGTAGGCCATGTTAACTCCTCGCTAACCAATAATCGCGTTGCTGTATTCAACCTAACCTAGATGCGGCTCCTAGTCTCGAACCTTCAAATTTTGTTTAGGATTTAAAGGCATAGTGGAAAAAACGGAACAATGAAACCATGCTTGCAGCCTTAAAGAATGATCTAACCGATTGCAGTCCTGAAAAGCAGCGCAAGTTAATCCGCTTTGTTTCTTCAACATGTAAAAACAGCAGTGAATTATTCGGCGTTGACCAATTGAGCTCTCTGGCTGAATTGGTCGAACCATTGATTGATGCAACGGATGACAAAGAAAGTGTTATCGAGGCAGCAAAGGTTTTTGCAAAACTCGATTTCTCACCGCATAGCTTGATCTTAAAGCTCGCACATAAAGAAATCGACATTGCAGCGCCCGTTCTTGAACATTCGATTGTTCTTAACGATGAAGACCTCATCGACATCATTGAAAATTCCGATTCAAGCTACTGCAAATTCATTGCTCGGCGGGTTGAATTGACCAGTTCGGTAACAGACACGCTTATTCTAAACGCCGACATGACGACACTGGTTTCCGCAATCGACAATCCAGGTGCTACTTTTTCTAGCGACGGTTTTAAAGAGCTTGCGACAATCGGTTCTGTTGATGAAAACTTTGGACAAGCGCTTTTTAGAAGAAGCGACATGCCGATAGGCTTGGCGGAATCGGTTGGTACTAATCTAGGCATAGATGAAACGCTTCTCCCAACAATTAATCGGAAATCAAGTGCGAAAACTCATGCCGCCGCCGTGCCAAGCAAGGCGAAAGTTCGACATGAGAATAGCCTGTATTTACCGAAAGCGCAGGCTTGCATTGATCACCTAAACAACGACACATCTACGCTTGATGCGTGCATTGTTGAACTAGCGCAAAACGATTGTTTTCAAGAAACCTGTCAGGTTCTGGCTTTTGTAAAACAACAAACCGAAGCCAAGATCAAAGCTATCTTCAACAAGAAGAATGGCGCACAGTTCGTCCAGCTTTGCAATGGTTTGAAATTGTCTAAAGAAACGTTTGCAGCCATTGCAGAACTTCGGGCAAACAACACGCGTCAACCTAAATCGCAAATCCCAACGATGATTAAGCAATATCATAGCATGGCAAATATGCGCGCATAGCGACGCGCCAGCTTTAGTACGCATTTCCTAATCTTTTCGAGTTCCTTTTTCTGTCTCACGACCAAATAGCTTCGCTATTTGTTGTTTAGCAGTCGCATTGTCGCGGCTCGCGCTTTAACAAAACAAATAAGGACAAGTATTTTGGCACCTGTTGTCGAAACTTTGCTGATGCACGCCCATACCAAAACCAACGAACGAACTGCCTGCCAGCAGAAGCGCGAACACAAAAAAGCCCTTGCCAACATTTCTGTCGGAAGGGCTTTTGGGCTCTTAATCGAACCAGAGGTTTTAATTATTAGCGTTCAGAGAATGCCCGATCATAGGATCGAACAACCGGTTTCAAGATGTACTGCATCACTGATTTCGAACCAGTTATCACATTGGCTGTTACAACCATACCTGCCGTTATAGGGAAGCTACGACCGTTATGTTCAAGAACACTACGATCAAGTTTCACGAGGCCTTTGAAATACTTATCACCACGGTCTGTCTCGAAAGTTGTTGGAGAAACCGAACGCACTTCGCCAAAAACTTTGCCGAAAACTTCGGGGTCGAATGTTGACAAGGTAATTTCGGCTGGATGGCCTGTTTGAACATAACCAATGTCTTTTGGTTGAATACGTACTTCCGCTTCGACACTTGCATCTAGCGGCACGATTTCAGCAACGACATCGCCTGCACGAATAACTTGGCCTGGCAATGAAGCCGCTAGAGATTGGACACGGCCGGTTTTTGGCGCATAAACGGCGAGACGTTTCACACGGTCTTCGCCGCCTTTCAAACGCTCATCAAGTTCCGAAATCTCTCCAATGGTTGCAACCAATGCATCTGACCATTCTTGACGTTTAGCGTTCTTAGCCTGCTCGGTCTCACTCGTTAGCTCAACAATTTGACCTTTGATTGATTCAATCGTGCCAAGGAGTTGTTGGCGTGTCACACGAACTTCTTCAACCCGTGCTTTTGCTTGCAACAAACGTGAGCGAGATGAAAAACCCTTGTCATTAAGCTTTTGCTGAGCATCATATTGCTCTTGGTAAATTGCTATTTGTGAATCAACGGCTTTGATCTCATCTTTGCGGGAACGCAAATCTGAATGACGCTGCTCTAAACGTGATTCAAGAACCTTACCACCGGCAGTGACTGCCTTTTTCTCTGATGTAAACAGCAAGAGTTGGTCATCTGATTCAGTTGGATAACTTTTTGCCAATTCACCAAAATTCGGCTCGTCTGCACCTTTAAGCAAGGCACCTAAGCGAATTCTGCGCATATCAAGCAAATCGCGACGAACGCGGACTTGGTTGAAATCACCTGAACCACTTTCAGGATGCAGCTTCATCAAGAGTTCGCCTTTACGAATAAAGCCGCCCTCGCCAACATACACATTTTCGACGATACCACCTTCAAGGTGCTCAACAGACACGATGGAACCAACTGGAATAATTTCACCTTCAGCAATCGCAACTTCGCGTACAGGTGCAAAGACTGACATAGTGATCAATATTACGACAAAACCACTCAACGCCCACAAAAAACGGCGGAATGTTCCATCCCAATGCCCGCCATCTATTTCCAAAGGCATTGCAAGATTATCATCTTGATGAATCGGATCTCTAAAAAGCTTCACGGTACTCACTCACTCTTACTCGATGCACCGATCTTACTTTTGATGGTTTTAATTTTATTTAATATTGAACAGTTTCATCAATTTCTAAGGAACTACTGTGTTTCAAGCTTAAGTCGAAGTTAACGCGATCAAACATAGATGTGAAATATTCAGCGGTATCAAAGCCTTACATTTATCCAGTTTTTTTCTGAGCAGCGGCAGCCTTAGCAGCCAAGAATTTTTCAGGCGTGTCATCATAGGCAATTGCCCCGCCTCGCATGTACAAAACCCGATCACATTTAGAAATTAGTTCATCATCTGTCGTGGCAATAACGAGGGTCGATTTACCTTTAAGTTCCCCGATTGTATCGAACAATGCTTCACGCTCAAACATGTTTAGATTGCTTGATGGACTGTCGAGCAAATACATATTTTCACTCTTCACGAAGGCTCTAGCGATTGAGAAACACTGTTTCAACGTGTTCGACATACTGCCTAATTTACCCGCTGTCAGGCGCGTATCGACACCGTCTTCCAACTGGGTGTGAGGCAGCCAAATACCCGCAGCTGACAACGCTTCTTCTAAATCGCCATCATTTGCAGACGGATTGGCCAAGCGAATGTTTTGGGCAAGCGTGCCATAAAAGAACTCTGGTCGTTGCGCCACATAGCCGATTGATGTTCGCACCTCATCCACATTGAGCTGTTGCAGGTTCAAACCATCAATGAACACAGTTCCACCTTGCGGTTTATAAAGCCCGAGAATCAATTTTAAGAAACTCGATTTACCTGATGCAGGGTCTCCGGTTATTGCAATGGCTTGGCCTGCAGGGATATCAACCGATATGCCTCTGAATACAGGATCAGCCGCTGCACCATATTTAAAGCTTACGCTGTCAAAGGTGATACGCCCTTCGTAGTTTCTTCTCAAAGTCGGCGCAGAACTAGGGTCGCGCTCAGGCACCAGACCCATTAACAAATCAGCTTGTCTTGCCGTTTCACCAAATTGACCAATCCGGTTCAAACTCAAAAATGCAGTTTGAATTGGTGATAAAATACGCCAAACAAACATCATAACAGCAATCAAGCCGCCGACTGACAATTCTTCGGCAATAACCAGCAAAGCGCCCGCCCATAACGTTGCAATACCAGCAATCATTACTAAACTTTGGGCAAGTGTGTGCATAATCGTGTCAAAGAACTGGGCATTGAACCGACGAGAATTGAACTCTTGCCCAACGTCATCCCAGCGCTTAATCCATACATCTTCAGCACGCAATTGACGGATCGTGTCACGTTTATGGACGGTTTCGATCAACAAATTTTGGTGGGTTTGCCGAGATTTACCCGTAATCAGCACGTTTCGCTTTGTCATTGGCATCGAAATGAAACCGATCAAGACGAAAACAACGGCTAGACCAACCGGTATCAACGCCAAAATGGGATGGATCAATGAAATCGCGAGAATAAAGACAATCGTAAAGGGAAGGTCGAGGCCTGCGCTCACCAATGGCCCCGTAAAGAATGCTTGAACATTCTCAAACTGGCGAAGGCGGACAATTTGTTGACTAACAGAAGCACTCTCCGTCATGCTGATTGGTAGGTTCAAAATACGCTCAAATGCCCTGATCAACAATTGGGTGTTGAACCGCGCACCTACATAAGCAATTAGGCGCCCTCGAATATGTCTAATGTAAACTTCAAAAAGCAATGTAATCAAGATTGCAGATACGAAAAAGACAAGCGTATCCAGAGACTTAGAACCAATAACCCGGTTATACACGTTCATTGTAAAAATCGGTGTCGCTAGCGCCAATAGGTTTGCGACAAAAGTTAAACTTACAACCAATAAAATTTTCGAATTGAATTTGCGTAAGCCCTCATAAAACCAACTGATTTTACGGTTTTTAGGAACCGATGCCGCTTCTTCTGATTGTTCAACCAAACAAAGACTAACTTGCCCTTTTGGTCGATCCATTTCACGCAAATCACCGCGCGGGCCATCATAAACAAGCAGCTTTCCATTCGGTAGAAAACGCAGACCAATTCTTGGACGCGATTCATCATCAATCATCAGACAAGGAAGGCGCTTTTCCAAATTCGAGGCGTTTTCTACACGGACTCGACTATCAAAGCCTAAATGATGCAACACAGCTCGAAAAGAATGGATATCATCCATGTCTTTGAAGTGAGGTAGTGCTTGGATAATATGACGTTCTTCACCCGGCCATTTCAGTTCAACTAACAAAGAACGCAAGCATCTGTCATAAGCGTTGGACAGAGCTTTCTCTTTATCTTTATTTAGCAGTAAAGGGGAAAAAGCCTGCTCAAGATGGCTGATATCGTCATCAATCGCATTTTCTGGAACGTGATCGGAAAGACCGTCGTGACCACCAATCGGCAAGCCAAGCTTTTTAAAGTCTTCCGTTGTCAGATCGTCCAAAGGCTTCACAACGGCCTGGTCTTCATCATCCGCATTATCTGAAGAAAGGTTCTCGTCTGAACCATCTTCAACAACATGATCAGAACTAACCTCACTCTTTTGAGTTTGGTCTACTTCTTCTGCTTCATGCTTCAAGTTATCACTCTCAACATCTTTAGAGCTAGGTGTTTTTTTAGAACTAGGTGTTTT
>CAZKKW010000092.1:8657-10313 GCA_964553335.1 uncultured Hyphomicrobiales bacterium
CTAGGTGTTTTGGGTTTATCAGCACTCATTACGCACCTATTTGATTGAAGCCGGGTTCGAGGCCATCCACAGAAACGCCATCAAATTCATTTGCTGCAAGTCCAGCCTTCATCTCTTTCAAGCTCCCGTAGACAGTCAGTCCGCCATTTTCAATATAGAAAATGCGGTCAGCAGCCTCCATAAATTCCTCGGAATTCGTGGTATAGGCAAAGGTGATCCAACCACGAAGGTTTTCCAGCGCCGTCAAAAATGACTTAATGCCATCATTGTCCAATGCTGTTTGCGGTTCATCTAACGCCCACATAACAGGCTTTTGCGCAAGTACTCGCGCCATCAGCAACCTGCCAATGAAGCTGGCAGGCAATGTCTCAGCGATACCACCGCCAAGCAGTGTATCGTAACCTTGTGGAAGTTTATCGATGTCTTTTTCAAGCCCAACAATATCCGTTGCCCAACGCACCTCTTCCGCAGAGCCGCCTTGACCAAAAAGCGTAAGGTTTTCAAAGATTGTACCAGCGAAAACTTCTGTACCCGTGTCCAATAATCCAACAGCAGATTGATAACGACGACGGAAATCATAAGCAGATAAATCATCAAGAGTTATTGAGCCTGAATCGGGAATTCTCAATCCTGCCATTGCAGTGAGTAGTGTTGATTTGCCAGAACCATCCGGCCCCACAATTGCAATCGCCTCACCCGATTCAATTTCAAATGAGAGGCGACCAATTTGACGACCCGTATCGCCCAAACTTAAAACTAAGTCTTTAGCGACAATTTCAGGTGTTGGCGGATCTTCAACGATCGCAGTCAAATCAGGTACATTGTTAAGTTCGAACAGTTTGGAAACTTCTTCCACAGCAATACGTGCACGTTGGAATTCATTCCAAGTACTTGCAACCCGCAAAATCGGTTGAACCGCACGACCTGAAAGAAGTGAACAACAAGCAAGAACGCCAACAGTCATATGACCATGTACGGCCAAGAATGCCCCGGTCGTCACCATAGCGATCATTGTACCATTACCAAGTAAGCCGGCAATCGATTGCCCCTGCATCGCGGCTGTAATGATGGAATAATGTAGCTGTGCATTTTTCGCTTGAAGGCGTTCAAAACGGCGCATTAGCAAGGATTCAGCAGATTGGCTCTTCATCGTCAAAATGCCTTGCAGCGTTTCAGCCACAAAATCATAGGTGCGCGCTTCGTGCTCTTCTTTCTCTTCAAGAATTTTCTTGTAGTGGCGACTCGATGTGATCGTTGCAAAACCAAACAGACACAAAATCAAGAAGGGTACGACAACAAGCCATCCACCAATAATTGCCATAACGCCCAAGAAAACGCCTGCAAAAGGCAAATCGATGAACATAAGGCGGGATTGACCACCGTAAAAATCAGCAACACGGTTGATATTTGATAGACGTTCAATCGTTTTTGCCGGTGAATTATTTGAAAACGCGCCAGACGGGGCATAAAGAAAACGACTGATTAGTTCCTGTGTGATTGCGGTCGTAAAGCGTGTTGCCGCCCATGACAGCACATAAGATCGAGACACGCGCAAAATGGCTTCAAAAAGCGCGATAACAGCAAGTGCTATCATCATGATTGAAAAAGTTTCATGCGCTTGATTGGGAATGACACGATCATAAACCTGCAAAATGA
>CAZKKW010000093.1:0-10286 GCA_964553335.1 uncultured Hyphomicrobiales bacterium
GGTCGTAAAAGGCTGCAAGCAGCGGTGATGAACTGTCTGCAGATGCGGTCTGGATTGAGGTTGCAAAGAACAAAAAACTGAAGATAAACAGGAAAGAGCGGTGCAAAAACATATAGTCGCCCCGCCAACGGCAAGCCACTTTGCTCAATGGCTGCAATTCAAAAGAAGTATTGGTTCTTACAAAATGCCGATTCATGTTGCCGCGAGCTTTCGAATGTTGCGTTGGTTTTTTTGACTGTCTTGATGTGGTGGTGAGAAATTTATCGTCTTAAGAGATTAAACCAATTTTTTTCAACCATGTGCAACTTTTTATGCTCTCCCAAAACAATGTGCAAAATAACTGTAATCGGTTGGTAAAGGTGATAGTTTCAACCTGCTGAATGGGTGACGGGGAGTAAGGCAATGCAAGTGCGAACGATACTAGATGCAGGCCACGGTGCGCCGACGCTTGTGTTCGTGCACGGGTATTGCTGCCACGCCACCGATTGGCAATGGCATATTGATGCCTTTTCCAAAGGCCAGCGCGTTGTCGCGCCAACATTGCGCGGGCATGAGATGGGTGATCCTGTTCGCGACGAGCTAACCATCGAAGATCAAGCTGAAGACGTGGCAAAATTGTTAAAAAACCTTGATATCGATGACGCTGTATTATGTGGGCATAGTCTGGGAATGCGGGTTGTTTTGGAAACCCATGCAATTATGCCTGAGCGGGTTAAGGCGTGCGTGTTGATTGACGGCAGTAACACGGTTGATGGCAATTTAGAGGCCGTCCTTGCCGCGTTCGATGGCATCGAAGATATTCAGGTATGGGCGCAGGGGCTATTTGATGAAATGTTTCTGCCCAATACGCATTTAAAACAGCAGGCGGTATTTCGTCAGCGGATCGCGGCAATGCCGCCAAACGTTCTTACCCAACTCTACCGCAATATGATAAAATGGGATGGCATTCGATTGGCGGATAGGTTGGAAAAAGTAGCTCAAAAACCGCTATTGGTTTTGCAAAGCACAACGCGCGTTGGTAGCGGACCACGTCGGTGCCTTCGCCCTAATGAACGCAGTGCTTTTCTCAATATGCTTGATAGCGCGCATTCTAACTGTCGAATTGTAACGTATACAGATGCCAATCACTTTATCAATTTGGATAAACCAGAACAAATGAAGCAAGACATTTTGTCTTGGCTTGCTGAAAATGCTTAGCAATCCCTCTAACCAGCCTCAGCAATCGCGATAACGCCATCTGCGATGAATTGGATGGCAAGGGCTGATAAGATGACGCCAAGCAGTCTGGAGAGGAGTGTGCGGCCCATGTCGCCGAGAAAACGGTCAATTCCGGTTGACGCTAGGAAGATCACGTAACAAATCGCGACGATGACCAAAATTAAGCCGATCAAATAGCCAAGGCCGATCCATTCTGTTTGCCCTGATGCAATAAGCACCGTTGCTGAAATAGCACCCGGTCCTGCCATGAGCGGGATGGCGAGGGGGAAGACGGCGAGGTTTTGGATGTCAGACTTACTCACAGTACGTTCTGCCGCATTGGTCTTGCGTTCCACCCGTTTTTCAAAAATCATCTCAAAGGCGGTCCAAAACAGCAGCAAACCACCTGCAATTCTAAAGGCGGGTAGGGAAATGCCCAAGGTTTCAAGAAAGGCGCCGCCAACCAGCGCAAATGAGATTAAAATGACCGCAGATACCAAAGACGCACGCCAAGCAATGGCGCGGCGATCAGCATTGCTCATACCCATGGTGAGGGCGAGGAAAATCGGGGCCAGACCGATTGGGTCCATGATCACAAACAGTGTTGTGAAGGAATTTATGAGCCATTCGATTGGCATGGAGTACCTCTGATTCTAGTGGATTGCTAAGCAAAATAAGTAACATGCAAAGAGGGTTATTTTTATTACCTCTGGATATCTTCTAATCAATTGAAATATCTAGAGAAAATTTAGGCTCTGATTGGTTGCAAAATTGGTATTCAAGGGCAGGATAGCCTATAATTGATGGGAATCAACTCGTGTGTCGTGGATATGGCGCACATTTACCAAAATTTGCCATCAGGCAAACCCTATCGATAGGCAAACCATTGTCAGACCAAGAAACTGAAAACCCTTCCGGCGACCTTCCAAGCGGTGTTGAAGGTATTTCCATTATTGACGAGATGAAGCGCTCTTATCTTGATTACGCAATGAGCGTGATCGTTAGTCGTGCGCTGCCAGATGTGCGGGACGGTTTGAAGCCCGTCCACCGTCGTATTCTCTATTCTATGCACGAAAATGGCTATGACTGGAACAAGCCTTATCGCAAGTCAGCTCGTGTTGTTGGTGATGTGATCGGTAAATACCACCCCCACGGTGATAGCGCGATTTATGATGCTTTGGTGCGCATGGCACAAGATTTCTCGCTTCGTTTACCGTTGGCTGATGGTCAAGGTAACTTTGGTTCTGTGGATGGCGATCCGCCAGCCGCAATGCGTTACACGGAAATTCGTCTTGAAAAAGTCGCTCATCAGCTTTTGGATGACATCGACAAAGACACGGTCAATTTTCAAGACAACTACGACAATTCCGAAATGGAACCGTCGGTTTTGCCGGCAAAATTCCCGAACCTTTTGGTCAACGGGTCAGGCGGTATTGCGGTTGGTATGGCGACGAATATTCCACCCCACAATCTGGGTGAGGTGATTTCGGCGTGTAAAGCTTATATTGAAGACCCTGCCATCGAGATTGAAGGCTTGATGGAATATGTACCGGGGCCGGATTTCCCGACTGGTGGGCAAATTCTGGGCCGTTCTGGCATTCGCTCCGCTTATAATACGGGCCGTGGCAGCGTGGTTATGCGTGGCCGCGTTGAAGTGGAAGAAATTCGCAAAGACCGCGAAGCGCTGATTATTTCTGAAATTCCCTATCAGGTGAACAAAGCCAGCATGATCGAGAAGATCGCTGAATTGGTGCGTGATAAACGGATTGAAGGCATTTCAGACATTCGCGACGAGAGTGACCGCTCTGGTATGCGCGTGGTTGTGGAATTAAAGCGCGATGCGGTGCCAGATGTGGTGCTGAACCAGCTTTATCGCTTCTCACCGCTACAATCTTCTTTCGGTTGCAACATCGTTGCCCTTAATGGTGGCAAACCTGAGCAGATGAACCTGCTTGATATGGTGCGGGCGTTCGTCAATTTTCGCGAGGAAGTTGTTACACGTCGGACCAAATTCCAGCTTAATAAAGCGCGCGAACGGGCGCATGTGTTGGTTGGTTTGGCGATTGCTGTTGCCAATATTGATGAAGTGATTGCACTCATTCGTAATGCGCCAGATCCAGCAACGGCACGGGCTGGTTTGATGGAACGTCGTTGGCCTGCAAAAGATGTTGCACCATTGGTCGAACTTATCGACGATCCACGCCACAGCTTGGAAACCGACGGCACCTATATGCTGTCAGAAGAACAAGCCCGCGCGATCCTTGATCTTCGCCTCCAACGCCTTACTGCACTTGGTCGTGACGAGATTGACGAAGAGCTGAACAAGCTTGGTGCGATGATCCGTGATTTCCTTGAAATTCTAGGGTCTCGCGCTCGTGTTATGGCGATTATTACGAACGAACTCACTGAAATATCAGAAGAATTCGCAACGCCGCGCCGTACTGAAATTCTTGAAGGTGGCGCTGATCTTGAAGATGAAGACCTGATTCAGCGCGAAGATATGGTGATCACTGTTACCCACGGTGGTTACATTAAACGCGTCGCGCTTGATACATATCGTGCGCAGCGTCGTGGTGGGAAAGGTCGTTCAGGGGCTTCGCTTAAAGATGAGGATTTTGTTACCCGTCTGTTTGTTGAAAATACCCATACGCCGATCTTGTTCTTCACATCACGCGGCATTGTTCACAAGATGAAAGTATGGCGTTTGCCTCTCGCCGCACCGAATGCGCGCGGTAAGGCACTGGTCAACTTGCTTCCTCTGCAACCTGATGAGCGGATCACAACGATCATGCCGCTGCCGGAAGATGAGGAAAGCTGGGATAACCTCGGTGTCATGTTCGCGACAAATCGCGGGACTGTGCGTCGGAACAAAATGTCAGACTTCGTATCGGTCAATCGCAACGGTAAAATCGCGATGAAGCTTGATGAAGATATGGACATTTTGGGTGTGGAGCCGTGTTCTGAGAATGATGATGTTCTACTCACAACGGCGCGCGGTCAATGTATCCGCTTCCAAGTAACCGATGTGCGTGTGTTCCAAAGCCGTGATTCAACGGGTGTTCGCGGTATCAATCTGGCTGATGGCGATGAAGTTATCTCTATGTCAGTGGTGCGCCATGTGGATGCAACACCGGAAGAACGCACCTTGTACCTCAAGCAAAAACGCTTGATTGAAGGGGTGACTGATGATGCACCATCTGATGAGGATGAAGCAGCAGCATCTGGTCAACTGGATACAGAACGCTATGCAAACTTGAGTGCTGCTGAGGAGTATCTACTGACACTTTCAGTCAACGGATACGGTAAACGAAGCTCGCTTTATGAATATCGCGTCTCTGGTCGCGGTGGCAAAGGTATTGCAGCCATGACTGTTTCTGAACGTAACGGCGATGTGGTCGGTTCCTTCCCTGTGGAAGAGAGTGACCAGATTATGCTGGTGACAGATGCAGGTAAGCTCATTCGAGTGCCGGTTGACGGTATCCGTGTTGCAGGTCGCTCAACACAAGGTGTCACGGTCTTCTCTACCGCAGATGATGAACGTGTTGTCTCCGTCGAGCGAATTTCAGATGTTGGTGATGATGAGGATGCAGAAGACGGGGAAGGTGATGCACCTGAAGGCGGCCCAGGCGCTGGCCCAGAAGGTGGCCCAGAAGCTGACAATGAAAGCCCTGTTGCAGAGTAACCTCAAACCAAAGTGACGTTTGAACAATAACAATAGCAAAGAGGGAAATAGCGTTTTTCCCTCTTTTTCGTTGCAGAATGATTGGACAAAGGCTATCACCACGCCCATGAAACGGATTGCATTTTATCCAGGGTCTTTTGACCCCGTAACCAACGGCCATGTTGATGTGCTGGTGCAAAGCGTTGCACTGGCGGATGAAGTGGTTGTTGGCATTGGTGTGCATCCGGGCAAAAAACCGCTTTTCAGCTTTGACGAACGGGTGCAAATGATCGCGGACGTGGTGGCTGAGACGCCAGCCTTGGAAAACGCCACCATTAAAGTCGTTTCTTTCGACAATTTGCTTGTTGATGCTGCAGCTTCACAGGGCGCCTCTATCATTGTTCGTGGCCTGCGTGATGGCACTGATTTGGATTATGAAATGCAGATGGCAGGCATGAATGGCGCAATGGCGCCTGACATTACCACTGTGTTCGTGCCTGCAAGCCCTGAAGTTCGCCCCATTACCGCCACGCTTGTGCGTCAAATCGCAGGCATGGGTGGTGACATTTCATCTTTTGTGCCGGCATCGGTTCAAAAAGCCCTCAAACAAAAAATTGCCTGACTTTAAATTGGTCAGACTATCTCTCGTGATAAAGGAAGCTCAATGCTTAAAATTATGAAAACGGCCTCTGCCGCAGTCCTCTCATTAGCGTTTGTATCTGTTGCCCACGTTCAAGCTTTTGCAAAAGACATTTGGGTTTTGGAAACGACGGAAGGTAAAGTCGAAATTGAGCTTTTGCCAGATGTTGCGCCAAAGCATGTGCAGCGCGTTAAAGAATTGACTGCAGAAGGCTTTTATAACGGTATTGTTTTTCACCGCGTGTTAGAAGGCTTCATGGCGCAAGGTGGCGACCCAACAGGCACAGGCACTGGTGGTTCAAGCAAGCCTGATCTTCCTGCCGAATTTAGCAATGTTCCCTTTGATCGCGGTATCGTTGGAGCGGCTAGAACGCAAAATCCAAACAGCGCGAATTCGCAGTTCTTCATTATGTTCGACGAAGGTCATTTCTTGAACAATCAATACACAGTATTTGGTCGCGTTATCAGTGGCATGGATGCGGTTGACGCGCTTGAACGTGGACAAGGGCAGGGTGGTATTGTGCCTGTAACAACGCGAGACAAAATCAAAAAAGCGACGATTGTCTCAAAATAATCAAGGCCTTATCTCATATAAGGCTGACATATATCGACTAACACAAAGGTGGTAAGAATGAGTGACTTGGAAAACACATTGGTAATGGAAACAACGGCTGGCACAGTGAAAATTAAACTGCGTCCAGATTTGGCTCCAAACCATGTAAACCGGATCAAAGAATTGTCCCGTGAAGGATTTTATGACGGCGTGGTTTTCCACCGTGTTATTGAAGGCTTTATGGCGCAGGGCGGCGACCCAACGGGTACGGGTACAGGTGGTTCAGACAAGCCTGACCTTGTCGCTGAATTTAACGATGGTCATCACGGTCGCGGTGCTTGTTCTATGGCGCGCTCAATGAGCCCGAACAGTGCAAACTCACAGTTCTTCATCTGCTTTGGCGACGCGTCATTCCTCAACGGTCAGTATACCTATTGGGGTGAAGTGATCGAAGGCATGGAAAATGTCGACAAAATCAAACGTGGCGAGCCAGTATCTGATCCTGATAAAATTATCACATCACGGGTTGCAGCCGACCTCTAGTTTGGTTGATAAGACGATTAAGGATGGCTTTCAGCGTGCTGGGAGCCATTTTTTTTGAATAATTGTGAAGGTTTTCGACAATGCGTGTCGATCTGTTTGATTTTGATTTGCCGGAAGAAGCCATTGCGTTGCGCCCACAGCGTCCGCGCGATGAGGCGAAGCTTTTGGCGATTAATCCTCACAAAATGAATGCCTTAAGCGATCATCGCGTTTTGGATCTGGTTGATTTTCTGCGTGAGGGCGATGCGCTTGTATTCAACGACACGAAAGTTATTCCTGCGCAGTTAGAAGGCAAGCGTGTTCGTTCTGGTCCTAAGGGGCTGATTGAAGCGAAGATTGCCTTGACGCTTCATATGAGAACGGGGGCTGATGAATGGAAAGCATTCGCTCGCCCAGCCAAGAAGCTTGATGTTGGCGACAGGCTGGTTTTTGGCGAACTTGAGGCGACAGTCGCAAAGAAGGTGGATGGCGGCGAGGTGACGCTGACGTTTTCTAAAGCAAGCGCCGAGCTTGATGCTGCCATTGCTGAAGTCGGTCATATGCCTTTGCCGCCTTATATCGCGTTAAAACGCGTTGAAGATGGGCAGGATGCGGAAGATTATCAAACCATCTATGCTAAGAATGCAGGCGCTGTCGCGGCACCAACGGCGGGTCTTCATACAACTGAGCGGCTGCTTGAAAAGGTGAAGGCGAAGGGTGTTTCTTGCCATTTTCTCACGCTTCATGTGGGCGCGGGCACGTTTTTGCCGGTGAAGGTTGATGATACTGAAACCCATAAAATGCATGCTGAAATTGGCGAAATCTCACCTGATGTAGCAACGTCACTCAATACAGTGCGTGCTAATGGCGGGCGGATTATTGCGGTTGGAACAACCAGCTTGCGCTTGCTTGAAAGTGCGGCTGATGAGGAGGGCATCATCCAGCCTTATCATGATGCGACGGATATTTTTATTACACCTGGTTATCGTTTCCGCGCCGTGGATATGTTGATGACGAACTTTCATTTGCCACGCTCAACGCTATTCATGTTGGTATCTGCCTTTTGTGGGTTAGAGACCATGCAAGCTGCTTACGCCCATGCGATTAACAGTGACTACCGGTTTTATTCTTACGGCGACGCATCGCTTTTATGGCGTGCAGATTTGCCGGAAAATTTGCGATAGGTTTTATCCATGAGTGTCCCTTTTTCATTCAATCTTAAAGCGACCAACGGCAACGCACGGCGCGGTGAAGTTGTCACCCATCGCGGCAATATCAGAACGCCTGCTTTCATGCCTGTTGGCACGGTTGCAACGGTGAAAGCGATGTATCCCAATCAGGTGCGTGATCTGGGGGCGGATGTGGTTTTAGGTAATACCTATCACTTAATGCTTCGCCCGGGAGCGGAACGCATGGCGCGTCTTGGTGGGCTTCATAAGTTTATGAATTGGCCATATCCAATTTTGACAGATTCAGGCGGGTTTCAGGTGATGTCCCTTGCCACTTTGCGCAAACTCACGGAGCAGGGTGTGACCTTCAAATCGCACATTGATGGTTCCAAGCACGAGATGACGCCTGAGCGCTCCATAGAAATTCAGTGTTTGCTTGGGTCTGATATTCAAATGCAGTTGGATGAGTGTGTGGGCTTGCCAAGCGAGTTCGATGACATTGAGCGGGCTATGGAGCTTTCTCTTCGCTGGGCAGAACGGTGCAAAATTGCGTTCGGTGACAGGCCGCAGCAAGCGATGTTTGGCATTGTTCAAGGCGGTGACAATGAGAAGCTGCGTGAACGCTCAGCGCTTGCACTAAAGGGGCTGGATCTTAAAGGTTATTCCATCGGCGGGCTTGCTGTTGGTGAGCCGCAAGATGTGATGATGGCGATGCTCGATGTTACGTGTCCGCTGTTGCCTGCTGACAAGCCTCGCTACCTGATGGGTGTTGGAACGCCAGATGATTTGATGAAAGCGGTTGCACGCGGGGTGGATATGTTTGACTGCGTGATGCCAACACGCGCGGGGCGGCATGGGCAAGCCTTTACGCGCTTTGGCAAGGTGAACCTGAAGAACGCTCGCCACGCAGAAGACCATCGCCCACTGGATGAGCAAGCCGATTGTGAAGCATCAAGCGGTTATAGCCGTGCGTATTTGCATCATTTGGTCCGCGCCAACGAAGCGCTGGGCGGTATGCTTTTGACGTGGAATAATTTGGCTTATTACCAAACCCTCATGCAAGGCGCCCGCGATGCCATCGAGCAGGGGCGTTTTGCTGATTATTACGATGAGTGTCGCGAAGGCTGGAAGCGCGGCGATATTGAGCCGTTATAGAAGTTAAGCGGCTGCTTTTTTATTTCTCCGGAACGTTATCTTCTAACTGCTTTATCCATACAGCCGCAGAGCTGTCAGATGGGGCTCGCCAGTCACCGCGTGGGGATAACGAGCCACCGGAGGCGACCTTAGGTCCGTTTGGCACGGCAGAGCGTTTGAACTGGCTGGTTTGGAAGAAGCGCCACAAGAAGACGCGCAACCATTTCCGAATGATCTTGAGCGAATACTCATTCTTTGAGCCATCATCCATGTGCGGCGGCCAGTGCCCCTGTTTTTTGTCACCCCACGCATGCATCGCCAAGAACGCGACTTTTGACGGCTTCAACGAGAAGCGGGAGATGTAATAGAGGTTGAAATCCTGCAACTCATAGGGGCCGATATAATCTTCGGTGCGTTGTGCCGGTCTGTCGTTATTTTCATCACTTGCAGGCACGAGCTCTGGCGAAATCTCCGTATCCAAAATGCGATCAAGCACGTTTGATGCATCTTTGCCAAACCGCTCAGACACTGCGACCCAACGGATGAGGTGTTGGATGAGTGTTTTAGAAACCGACCCGTTGACGTTATAATGGCTCATGTGATCGCCTACACCGTAGGTGCACCAACCAAGCGCGAGTTCTGATAAATCGCCCGTACCAAGAACCAAGGCATTGTGGTGATTAGCCAAGCGGAACAAAGTTGCCGTTCTGGCACCTGCTTGCACGTTCTCAAACGTTACGTCATAAAGCTTTTCGCCTTCAGAATAAGGATGCCCAATATCTTCAAGCGTTTGTTTGGAGACGGGCTCCATATCAATTTCTGATGCTGTAACACCAAGCGCTGTCATTAAATCCCATGCTGAGGATTTCGTCTTTGTGGATGTTGCAAAAGCGGGCAGGGTATAGGCGAGAATGTTCTTGCGGCTGATGCCCAGTTCATCAAAGGCTTGAACAGCCACCAGCAGCGCCTGCGTTGAATCAAGTCCGCCCGAAATACCAACGACGATTTTGTCGATTGAGGCAGCCTTTAGCCGTTTGGCAAGACCTGCCACTTGAATGTTATAGGCTTCAAAACAAAGCTCATCCAGTTTCGCATCTTCATTCGGCACATAAGGAAAACGGTCGAGAGGACGACGAAGGCCTAAATCTTCTTGTCGGTTCGGTTTCAAGGCAAATGATATGCGGCGAACCTCTTTGTGCCCTTCATGGCCTGCGCAATCAGCAAAGGTTGTGTGGCGCATACGCTCTTGGCGAAGCCGTTCAAGGTCAATATCTGCACTCACCAACTGAGGCTCAAGCGAGAAGCGCTCAGATTCACCCATCAACGCGCCATTTTCATAAATCATGGCGTGACCATCCCAAGCAAGGTCGGTGGTGGATTCACCTCGGCCTGCGGCAGAATAGAGATAAGC
>CAZKKW010000094.1:0-10138 GCA_964553335.1 uncultured Hyphomicrobiales bacterium
CTGTCGATACACCAAAAGCTGCGAAGGAAGTGATTGCTGCGGCTCGCGAAAAGGGCAAAAAAGCTGTCCTCCTTCGCGTTGAGAGCGCCAATGGCATTCGTTTTGTGGCGTTGCCTTTGAAGAAAAAAGGCTAACACCAACAACTAATAAATCGGCTGCCCTTGCATTAAGCTGCGGCAGCCGATTATCTCAACTTCGACGATAGCTCGAGGTTTATCAAATGCGCATCCTCCTCATTGAAGACGATACTGAAGCAGCAAGCTACTTGACCAAAGCGCTTAATGAAGCAGGTCACGTGGTTGAGCTGGCAGCTGATGGCGAAGAAGGGTATTTTCTGGCAAGCGGTAGTGATTACGACGTTTTGATTGTAGATCGCATGTTGCCCAAGCGCGATGGCTTATCTGTCATTGCCAGTTTGCGTGCAGAAGACAACCAAACCCCCGTTCTTATTTTATCAGCCCTTGGTCAGGTCGATGATCGTGTTGAAGGCTTGCGGGCCGGCGGGGATGACTATCTCACAAAACCTTATGCGTTCAGCGAATTACTCGCCCGTATCGAAGTCTTGGCAAAAAGACGCGGTGGCGTGAATGAGCAAAGCGCGACTTTAAAGGTGGCAGACCTTGAACTTGACCGTCTCGCCCATTCCGTTCATCGCTCCGGCACTGAAATTGTCCTCCAGCCGAGAGAGTTTCGCCTTCTTGAATTTCTCATGAAGAATGCAGGGCAGGTGGTGACCCGCACCATGCTTTTGGAAAATGTCTGGGACTATCATTTTGACCCGCAGACAAATGTCATCGACGTTCACATTTCCCGCCTTCGTGCAAAAATTGATAAGGATTTCGATGAGCCTCTTGTTCACACCATGCGCGGCGCGGGCTATGTCTTGAAGTCAGCAAAGAGGAAATAAGGCGTTGTTTGGGACGTTTTTCAAAACCACGGCTTTTAAACTAACGCTGATCTACATGACAGTGTTCATCGCCTTCACAATCGCGATGGTTGGGTATCTGGCCTATACATTGAACAAGCAGTTGAGCACCCAATTAAACCAGACAATCAGTTCTGAACTTGCTGACCTTAACGATCATTATGATCAAAGTGGTATTCGTGGTTTGCTTGATCATTTGGATTCGAGAAGCCGGTTGCCCGGTGCTCCTGCTTTGCTGGTGACGAACTTCCAAGGCCGTGGCCTTGCGGGCAACATTCCAAATCTCCCGCCAGATTTTCTCTCTCTAGACCGCCAAGCCCTTCACCCGCTTCCTTATAATCGTTTGCGTTCTAATGGAGAGATTGAGGCAACGGTTGCGATGGTTCGTATTTTTAATTTACCGAGCGGTTTTCATCTCATCATTGGCCGTGATGTTGGGGAGCGGGAAGAATTCAAACAGATCATCTCTGGCTTCATTCTTATTATGGTGATTTCCCTCGTTGTCTTAGGCTTCTTGAGCTGGTTCCTCGTCGGGCGGCGGGTTTTGCGTCGTATTGATAGGATGTCGGCGACGAGCCAAACCATCGTCGCGGGTAATTTGTCAGAACGATTGGCGATTGATGGATCAGGTGATGAGTTTGACCGTTTGGCAGGCAATCTCAATGACATGTTGGACCGTATCGAAGCACTGCTGAACGGCCTGAAGGATGTGTCTGATAATATTGCCCATGATTTGAAAACGCCGCTGACGCGCATGAGAAACCGTGTTGAGTCCGTTCTCGCTAGCAAAGCGGGCAAAACAGACATGAAAGAAGCGCTTGAAGGAACGATTGTTGAATCAGATCAATTGATCAACATCTTCGACGCCCTGTTGCGTATCGCTCGTGTAGAGGCTGGCTCGTCAATTGGGGTGGATGAAACCATCAATCTTGATGCGATGGTCGCCGATGTGGTGGAGCTTTATGAACCTGTTGCAGAAGATGAAGGGCTTTCGCTTGTCCATCACTTAGCTGATGATGCGCGCGAATTAGCCGTGAACCGTGAACTACTAAGCCAAGCGATTGCCAATTTGATCGACAATGCGATTAAATATGCAGGTCACGGCGCCAAAGTGGAAGTGTCTGTTACCTTCGAGCAAAACATGGCAATTATTGCTGTTGCTGACGATGGACCGGGGATTGATGCCAAAGACTTTGAACGGGTGAAAAAGCGTTTTACAAGGTTGGATGAAAGCCGCAGCAAATCGGGCAGTGGTCTGGGCTTAAGCCTCGTGTCAGTGGTTGCTAAACTGCATGGTGGTACGCTTGATTTTGACGACAATGATCCGGGTCTTATTGCTCGTATAAAAATACCGGATACCCAAAAAGGAGCGCCCCATTGAGCGCTGCAGCGACCCCCACCTTTAAATCATTGCCGGTTGATGATGAAGAACGAGCACGTGAGCGGGTAGAAGAATTTTTTGATCGCCTGAGTGATAAAACGCAAGGCGCCGCTGCAGTGATCAAGGCAGACCCCGCGCGGTTAAACCTTCTCCATGTTGCCCTTTGTGATACGCCCTTTATTCGAGATTGCCTGTTGGACTGCGCTGATTTTGCCGCCGATTTAATTGCTTTTCCCAAAGACGAGAAAATCACGGATATTATTGAGGAGGTGGGGGCGCTTAATCATTTAACCCTGTCTGAGAGTGAATTGATGCGGGCGCTGCGTGGTTTCAAGCGCCAAATGGCCTTGGCCCTCGCACTGTTCGATCTTGGCAGCGTTTGGTCTATGGAGCGTGTCACAAGGGTGCTCTCAAAATTTGCTGATGCAACCCTGCTTGCAGCTGTTCGCTTTGCCCTGTTTCAAGAAGCACAGCGGGGAAAACTACAGCTAGCAAATGAGACCAAGCCAGAAGTAGATAGCGGCCTCATCGTGCTTGCAATGGGTAAGCATGGAGCATTTGAACTCAACTATTCCAGCGACATTGATATCATCGTTTTTTTTGAAACGAGCAAGGTTCAAATTACCGATCGTTTTGAGCTGCAACCAAGTCTTGTTCGGATCACGAAGCGGATTGTGAAAATCCTACAAGAGCGCACAGAGCATGGTTATGTGTTTCGCACCGACTTACGACTACGGCCTGATCCAGGGGCAACGGCGGTCGCAATCTCCACGGAGGCAGCGCTCAATTATTACGAGAGCATCGGTCAAAATTGGGAACGCGCAGCCTTTATCAAAGCGCGTCCTGTGTCTTGTGACATCGAATCTGCGGACGCTTTTTTGAAAGACCTCAGCCCGTTTGTCTGGCGAAAATATATGGACTTTGCCATGATCGCCGATGTTCATGCAATGAAGCGGCAAACACACCTTCACAAAGGTCATGCGACGATTGCGTTAGCCGGCCACAATGTGAAACTTGGACGCGGCGGTATTCGCGAGATTGAATTTTTTGTCCAAACCCAACAACTCATCGCTGGTGGTCGCAATGCACAATTGCGGGTAACAGGCACGCTGCAAGGCTTGCAACTGCTTGCTGAAGCAGGCTGGATTGATGACGAAACGGCCAAGGAGCTTGCAACCAATTATCGCTTTTTGCGCAATGTCGAACATCGCATCCAAATGCGGCATGACGAACAATCACACGTTCTGCCAAAAGATGACGCATCGTTTGAAGCGATTGGGCGCTTAATGGGTTTTGAAACACGCGACACCTTCGAGGCGGCATTGCTTGCGTGTTTTCAATCGGTCTCTTCTCACTATGCAAACCTGTTTGAGGGTAATGATGAGCCGGATGCTTTATCGACGATTGCTTTTCCTACTGACAATGATGACCCCGAAACATTGCGGATATTTGAAGAGCTAGGCTTTGAAAACAGTGCGCAAGTGTCGTCCACCGTTCGCCAATGGCAAACAGGGCATTATAAGGCAATGCGGTCTGAAAAAGCGCGGGAAGCTTTAGCTGTCATCTTACCGAAGTTGCTTGCGGCCCTCGCGCGAAATGGGGCACCTGATAAGGCCGTTTTTACCTTCGATGAATTTTTAAAAAATTTGCCCGCAGGTGTGCAATTGTTCGGCTTATTGAAAGCCAATGATCATCTGCTTGATCTTCTGGCGTCACTCATGGGCAGTGCCCCAAGGCTTGCTCAAACCATTGCGCGACGGCCTCACATTTTTGATGCCTTGTTGGAACCCGCATTTTTCGGGTCATTGCCAACGCCGCCGCAATTGACAGAGCAACTGACCCTAAGTTTCAATATGGCAATAGACTATCAAGACTGCCTTGATCGCGCGCGCGTCTTCGTTGAGGAACAGCGTTTCTTGATTGGAACGCGGCTCCTTTCAGGTACAATCACCCCGCAAGAATCCCAATTGCTTTATTCTGATCTTGCTGATGTCGTAACCCTTGGTCTGATGCCGCTGGTGGTGGAAGAGGTTGCCCGAAATCATGGCTATGTTAGGGGGGCTGATATTGCCATTCTTGCTATGGGAAAACTGGGCGGGCGCGAGATGTCACCGAACTCAGATCTTGATCTCATCTTGATTTATGACGCCGATCCAAATGTGACGGAATCGGATGGTCGCCGCCCGATTGCTGTTACTCAATATTTTGCACGCATTACCCAGCGCTTCATTGCAGCTCTATCTGCTCCTACGGGTGAAGGGGTGGCCTATGAGGTGGACATGCGATTGCGGCCTTCTGGCAAAGCTGGCCCGCTTGCGACTGAGGTTTCAAGTTTCATTAAATATCAAAACGAAGCAGCGTGGACATGGGAGCACATGGCGCTAACCCGAGCACGAGCGATTGGCGGTAGTGATAAGCTGCGTGCTCGCATCAACAGTGCAATTGATGAGGTGGTGCATAAATCGCGTGATTTGGCTGTGTTGCGAAACGACGTGGCTGATATGAATGAACGGTTGCATCAGGCAAAAGAAGCGCGGACAGTTTTCGGTTTGAAAGAAGCGCGAGGTGGTTTAGTCGATATTGAATTTATTGCGCAGTTCATTCAATTGGCTGAAGGCAAGAAACTGCTGACCCGTTCTTCCAATACACGGCAGGCCCTTGTGAACGCCGATGTGCCAGAAATACTGTCTGTCGCTGATAAGGATGTCCTGCTCGATGCTTTCGATCTGTTTAGCGATCTTATTCAGCTAATGCGCCTATGCGTGGTCAATGAATTTGATCCAGATGCTGCACCTGATGAACTAAAAGAACGCCTTTTTGTTCAGGTCGATATGCCAGATTTTTCTCGATTGGCCGCCCATTTGAAAGAGCGCCAAATGGCCGTACGCGCGGTTTATGAAAAGGTGCTTGCCCAGTAGTCTATACGAGTAATTTAGACGCGTAATTTTGTCTCGGCACTAGATCGCCATCGCCTTTACTTCAGGCAATTTATTCTCGCCCTCTACAAGCGGCAATTCGATGGTGACAGTTGTGCCTTCGCCCAGCGTTGATTTGATGGTCATCTCACCTTGATGCATTTCCACAACAGATTTGCAAATGGCAAGACCAAGGCCGGAACCGGTGTGGTTTTTCGTGAATTGGTTTTGAACTTGCTTGAATGGTTTGCAAACTTCTTTGAGCAAGTTTGAGGCGATGCCGATACCGGTGTCACTCACGCTAACGGACAAATTGTCATCTTGGGTTTTGGCAACAATTGAAACGGAGCCACCTGCTTGAGTGAATTTGATCGCGTTGGCTAAAAGGTTATGGATGACTTGTTTCACGACGCGGCGGTCTGCGTTTAGTTCGATGCCTTTTGCAATATTGCTATTGATTGTGATGTCGTTTTGTTCAGCATCAGTCATTCTACCGTCAATGCAATCATTGATCACAGCGCTTGCGTCGAAGGTTTCTTTATCGAGTTGGAAACGCCCGGCTTCGATCTCTGACATATCCAAAACATCATTGATGAAGGCGAGCATATAGGTGCCGCTTTTGTTAATGTCCTCACAATATTCGGTATATTTTTCGCTTCCCAGTGGGCCAAATGCGTTTTGCTTCATCATGTCTGAGAAGCCGATAATTGCATTGAGCGGTGTGCGCCATTCGTGGGAAATGTTGGCTAGGAATTCGGCTTTTTCGCGGTTCGCATTTTGGGCGATTTCGCGTTGGTGAGAGTATTGCGCCGCGAGTTTGCGCAGTTCTGTCTGGGACTGTTCTAGATCAAGGACAGATGCTTCAAGTTCCTGTTCACGTGCACGTAGTTCTTCTTGGTTGCGTTTGATCTTTGTTATGTCTGTACCAATTGTCACGTAACAACCGTCATCAGTGCGGTGTTCATTGATTTGAAGCCAGCGGCCATCACTTAGTGCTGTTTCAAATGATCTGTCTTTAACATCCAGATTGGCGGTGTCGTCATCCATGATGAGAGCTTGTGGACCGTTTGCATTGTTCATGACTTCTGCATAAGGCGCACCAGGTACTGCAAGCTCCGGTTTGATCTGGTTCAGTTCGCGGTATTTTTCATTACAAACAACGAGACGGTTTTTTGAGTCCCATAAAACGAAAGCTTCTGACAGTGTTTCGATTGAATCGCGTAAGCGGCTATTGGCTGTTTTATTTTCGCGCTCTAGACGAATCTGGTCAGAGACATCGATGCAAATACCGACAAGGTGAGGGGGTTCATCTGCATTGGTGACAACGGCTTCACCTTGCACGCGAACCCAGATCCAGTGACCATCTGAATGGCGCATACGATAGGTATGATCAACGTTGCTAAGTTCTCCTTTAAGCACGCGCTCGGCGATCTCAAGCATATCGATGTCATCTTCATGGATGATCTCGGCAATTTCGCCGTATCCAATCAACGCTTGTCTGGGAGGGAGACCGAGTATTTCATACATGGAGGGCGACCAAAACGCGCGGCCGCGAGCAATGTCCCAATCCCAAAGGCCGCATTTGCCGTGCTTGAGAGCTGTATCAAATCGGTCGTAGGTATTGTGGTAAATTCTGTCTGCTTCATCAGCCCGCGCTGTTTGCGTAAAAAAGGCATACAGAACGACGGTTAGAAGTAACCCTGTGCCGATAAATATTGAAGCATTTAGGCTTACGTCAGCACGCCATTGTTTTAAGATTTCTTCTTTCGGTTGGTAAACAGTCAAAGCACCAATGCCGTCCCCTAAATGGCGTGTTGTGACAATGGCTTCACCTTCTGTTTCCAGCATGGTCACCGTCATGACACCTGCACGCTCACCGAAGGTTAGCAGCGGTTGGGTTGGTTCTAGAATGTCAGAAAGATAGACGTTCTGTTGGCCAAAATTTGGTTCTTGAGCGACTATTTTGCCTAAATGATTGCTGATAAGCAGAACGCGACCATCTCTGGTTGAACCCCTTGGTGCGTGGTCTGCGAGTGCGGCGATTAATCTGTTTGCGAGTTGATCAGGAGCGGTTTCTATTGCGCCAGATGCAAGGTCTTTTTCGAGTAACGATGCGATGAGTGTTAGATTTTCTTCAGCGCGGATGAGGGTGTCTTTGTGGTTTTCCCAAATCTGCGCGCCTCTCGCAAGACCGATAAGAACGACAAACGTGACGATGAAGACAGGTATCAGTCGGCGGAACCAAGGTTCCGCATTGAGAAGTTTTTGATAGGTTGGATTGGCGATAATTCGTGCGTGTCCGCTCGCCATTGATGAGTTCCTATCTTGCTGCCAAAAAGTCGCAATCCACCGTATAGCCGCAAAAGCATTCGCCCCCTGCGTCATTGTTCACCCCAAAATTTTATTTCTTATTGCTTGCTTGTGATCCCACACCAGCTTGCCGAATCACCCCTATTTGAATCGACGCGAATCGACTTGTCTAGAGTCCCGAATCAATAAATTTTAATTTTTTGTTAGGGTTTTGAAAAAGCCTTATAAAACAAAGAGAAAATCTTAATTTTCCAGAGTTCTATTAACGATATCTCTAACGTCAGTGGACAGACCGGCACTGTTTGATATGCGTTTTAAGGCGCGTCCAGCCCGTTGACGGCGATTTGGCTCCAGCATTGTCCAACTGCTGAAGCTGGTAAGCAGCCTTGCAGCAACCTGCGGGTTTACCTCATCTAAATCAACAATAAGTTTGGATACAAATTGATAGCCCTCACCATCCGGGCGATTGAACTGAACTTGATTGCCATTTGCAAAGCTACCAATGAGGGCACGGATGCGATTTGGGTTGGTAATCGAAAAGCTTGGGTGACGCATGAGCTCTTTCAATTTGGCGAGGGTCTCTTTTTGGGGAGCCATCGCTTGTACGGCAAACCATTTGTCCATCACCAATGGATTGGTGCGGTAGCGCCTATCGAAATCGTTCAGAACCTCGTCCGCTGTGTCATGTTGGTTGATCACGAGACTTGCAAGAGCTGCGAGCCGATCTGTTAAGTTGTCGGCTTCATCATATTGCTGTTTGGCAAATCGACTGCCCTCAGAACCAAACGTGCATAGCATGGCAAGGGCTGCGTTTTTCAAGCTGCGTTGCCCCACTTGTTCGCCACTTGGGTCATAAGGTGCTCGAACTTGGTTTTTCTCAAAAACTGAGATTAACGTCTCGCTTGATTGTTTGACCAACTCTTGTTTCAACCAAAGCACGGCTTCATGAATAATGGCGGGATCAATATCCGTGCGAATTTGTTGTGCAATGTCTGCTTCGGTTGGGAACGCTAAGAATTGAGCCTTAAAGGAAGGGTCAAGCGTTTCATCCGTAATGGACGCTTCAACCGCATGGAAGAAACAATCATAGTCGTTACTAAAGGGCACACCTGTTTGGAGCGCGGTTACTTTTTCAAGCAATATGCGAACAGCAAGCGTTTGCACAGCCTGCCATCTATTAAATGAATCGCTATCGTTTGCCGCCAAATGAATGAGATCATCAACTGAAAGCGCTATATCCAATTTTACAGGCGCTGAGAAGCCTCTGAGCAAAGAGGGAACAGGTCGTTCTTTAAGACCTGAGAATACGACTTCTTGGCTGACTTCTGTCAAATGCAACACATCGCCTGTAACGTTTGCGCCTTGCACATCTGTATAGTCGAGATCTGAACCGTCTTTGCCCACGAGCGCGAAGCGAATAGGTATATGAAGCGGCTTTTTGGACGGTTGGCCCGGTGTTGGTGACGTGTTTTGCGTCAGCTCTAAGGTCGCCGTGCCCTTTGCTTCATTGTAGGAGTAGCCCACCAACACATTTGGTGTACCAGCTTGCTCGTACCATGTTTTGAAATGGCTCAAATCACCATTGCCGCCTTCTTCTAGGGCGGCAATAAAGTCTTCAATGGTCGCTGCATCGCCGTCATGACGATCAAAATAAAGATCGAGACCTTTGGCGAAATTATCATCCCCCAAAATCGTCTTGATCATACGCACTAATTCAGCCCCCTTCTCATAGACGGTGGCGGTGTAAAAGTTATTGATCTCGTGATAAACTTCGGGACGAACGGGATGCGCGAGGGGGCTTGCATCTTCTGTGAATTGGCGTGCGCGCAATTGGCGTACATCATTGATCCGTTTGACAGGGCGCGAGCGCATATCAGATGTAAACTCTTGATCGCGGAATACGGTGAGACCTTCTTTCAAGCAAAGCTGGAACCAGTCACGGCAAGTGATCCGGTTGCCTGTCCAATTATGAAAATACTCATGCGCAATGATCGCTTCAATGTTGACATAGTCAGCGTCTGTCGCGCTCTTGGTGTCAGCCAATACATATTTGTCATTGAAGATGTTGAGGCCTTTGTTTTCCATCGCCCCCATATTGAAATCGCTAACGGCAACGATCATGAAAATGTCGAGATCATATTCGCGGCCGAATACCTCTTCGTCCCATTTCATGCAACGCTTCAAAGATAGCATGGCCCAATCGCATAAATGCTCTTTGCCAGGTTCTACATAAATTCGAAGCTCCACTTCCCGTCCACTCATGGTCGTGAAGGTGTCTGATATATGGGCAAGGTCACCCGCGACCAGTGCAAACAGGTAAGACGGTTTGGGGTGCGGGTCATGCCAAATGGCGTAACGGCGATCGGTGCCCGGCATCGAGCCTTCTTCAATCATATTGCCATTGCCAAGGATGCTTTTCATTTCACGCGCGCTACCCTCAATGCGGGTGGTGTATTTGGTCAATACATCTGGGCGGTCCAGAAAATAGGTAATCCGTCTGAAACCTTCAGCCTCACACTGGGTGCAATAAATGCCTGAGCTTCGATAAAGCCCCATTAGTTTTGTGTTGGTGGTCGGGTTAACCCGCGTTGTGATTTGAAGCTCGAA
>CAZKKW010000095.1:0-10102 GCA_964553335.1 uncultured Hyphomicrobiales bacterium
GCAATGCGCGATAATTTGGCGACACGTTTTACTGTCTCAGTATCAACTGACATGGGATTTTCCGGTGTTGAAATTATTCGTAAGCGGGCTATAGCAGAGCGGTTGCCTCAAGTGCAATAAGAGGATGATAACAAGTGCAAAAATTGCCGCTAAATTACCTTGCGAACGGGTTTATTTTTCCCAGATAGGGAAATGCCCATCGCATGGAGCTCTCTTTTTGCCAAAACCGCCACATAAACCAGCATTATAATTGTTGCCGCCAGCGCGAGAAACAAACCCAAGGTACTTAGCCAGTCAGACCACATATCGCGGACCAAGACATCCATGCCCGCCTTCCCAATCCATACTTTGATAATGGCGCCGGGTAAAAGTCCAATCAAACTGGCCCCAATATAACTACGCCGATCCAGAGCGGTCAGCCCAAAAGCATAATTTTGGACGGCAAAAGGTAACACACCTGAGAGACGGATCAATAAAATGAGGCGAAAACCGCCTTTTACAACCACTTGCTCTAAAGCACCGACAATGGGGCGTTTGGCGCACATTTTCTCGACATATTCTTTACCAAAACCGCGCGCAATAAAAAAGGCGATAATCGAACCAGTAACCGCACTGAAATAAGCAATTGGGATTCCCCACCAACCAAAAATCGCCCCAGCTGCGAAGGCAAACGGTGTGATTGGCAAGAACAACAGAATAACGAGAATGTAGACAATGACGAAAAACAGCAAACCAATCGCGCCAAACCCGGCCGTCAGTTCGGCGAATTTCTCGGCAAACTGGGCAAAACTATCGAAGGCGGCAAAAACTGAACTCATAAAAATATGTTACGCTGTTATCGTAAGGGAATGCAATCATTGTTGTGTTCAACACCTTATTGATGCATGAAGCAAGGATGCCAGCACTTGAACACCTTGAATTTGTCACCGCCACAAAAAGCCAGCGCCTGCTCGGTCTTGATCTTGGATCAAAAACCATCGGCCTTGCCGTATCGGACACGGCTTGGATGGTCGCCTCACCGCTAAAAACCCTTAAACGCTCAAAGTTTACCAAAGATGCACAGACTTTGCTTGAAATCTGCAAAGAACAAAACATCGGCGGTCTCGTTCTGGGTCTCCCCCTTAATATGGACGGGTCAGAAGGACCACGCGTGCAAGCAACCAAAGCCTTTCAGCGCAATTTAGAGAAGATGACAGACCTGCCAGTCGCTTATTGGGACGAGCGGTTATCCACAGTTGCGGCAGAACGCGCCATGCTAGAAGCCGATACCAGCCGCGCAAAACGCGCAGAAAACATTGATAATGTTGCCGCAAGCTTCATTTTGCAGGGTGCATTAGAACGGTTTTATGAGCTGGCATCCGCCGCTAAGGATTAACAACGCACTTTGCCACGGCATTTAGGGGGTCGGATACATCGCCTCCAAAATACCGCGCGCATCAAAACGACCATCCATCATGCCGTAAGTTGAGCGGAAGGGGCGGCTTAGTCGACTGTCTAAGAATGCATCAGCAATGTCAGCGCGGGCAATGCGGTGTAATTCTGCTGCCGCAACTGTGAGCGCCAATTGCTCCGTTAAGATGCGCGCTGACCCCTCATCTTTCAAACTCACAACAGCTGCTTGCCGCACCACTTCGCTCAATGATTTGCGCTCTGCGCCAAAAGTGTTGTCAACCAAGGATAGCACCACATCAAGTGCTTCAGGATTAGCGCGAAGGGCACGCAATACATCAAGGCACATAACATTGCCCGACCCTTCCCAAATGGCATTAACAGGCGCTTCACGATAATAACGCGCCATTGGCCAATCTTCCGTGTAGCCATTGCCGCCCATGCATTCCATCGCTTCTGCAATAAACGGCGGTGCGGCCTTTGTAACCCAATATTTGACAACAGGCGTCATCAATCTGGCAAACAGTGCCTCACCGGGGTTACGCGCGGCACGGTCAAAGGCTTCCGCAAGGCGCAGAGATAACACTGTTGCTGCCGCGCCGTCTAAAGCCAAGTCTGCCATCACCCGCGTTGCTAACGGTTGGTCAATCAAGTGCTTATCAAACACACGACGATGTCTTGTGTGATGCACGGCATGGCCAAGTGCTGTTCGCATCAAGCCTGCAGACCCAACAGCACAATCAAGCCGCGTCAATGTCACCATATCCAAAATAGTACGGATGCCATGCCCTTCTGCGCCAACTAAAAAGGCTCCGGCCCCATGAAACTCCACTTCGCTGGACCCGTTTGAATTATTGCCAAGCTTATCTTTTAGTCGTTGAAGACGAAGCTTGTTCGCCTCCCCATTGGGCAAAAAGCGCGGCACAAGAAAACAAGACAATCCGCCATCCGTTTGCGCCAATACCAAAAAAGCATCCGACATAGGCGCTGACATGAACCATTTGTGGCCATTTATCCGCCATAAATCGCCCCCTACCCGTTGGGCATAGGTTAGATTGGCCTTTACATCCGTGCCGCCTTGTTTCTCGGTCATTGCCATGCCGATGGTGACACTTGTTTTATTCTGCGCTGGTTTTTGACTTGAATCGTAAGTACGCGCGCGGATAAGAGGCACCCAATCTTGCGCAAGCAACGGGTTATGACGAAGAGCGGCAGGTGCTGCATTGGTCATGGTAAGCGGGCAAAGATGGCCGCACTCAACTTGTGCCGTCAAAAAGAAACGAATAGCGCGCGCTTGATGATGATGGCCCGCATCGCGTGCATTGCTATCTTCCCAAACAGAGCCATGCAGCCCTTCGTTCACACTTCGGCGCATCAACGCGTGATATGACGGATGATATTCCACCCGATCAATCCGCTTACCGCGCTCATCATGGGTTTTTAAAACTGGCGGGTTCTTGTTTGCTAAAGCGGCCAATTGAAAACTATCGGCTGAGCCAAGCGATGCACCCAGCCGTTTAAAACTTTGCCGTGCAGCATCTGAAAAGTTCGATGCCATAGCCACCAGCAACGGATCTGTCGAAAAAAGATCACGTCCACTATATGGCGGCGATTGGTTTTGCGGCGTTTCGCCGTAAACATCGGTGGGTGTTTCTAAGACCATAATTTAAAGCTGCGACTCACATTCTTGTTGAGGGCATCATACTCATAAGCACACATAACATCACCCCGAACTCAATATTTCGCCAACAAACAAATGCCTGTGGAGAAAAAGACACTGCAATAGATGATATAAAAACCATATTGCCAGTTTTCATAGCATGGCCTAATAGAAGAACTCATGAATTCATCGTCCCCCTATTCTTTTCCCCATCGCCACCTCCTTGGCATTGAGGGATTGTTGCCCGCTGAAATCAGCGGCCTTCTTGATCTTGCTGATGCACAGGTTGATGTGGGACGGCAGATTGAAAAGAAAAAGTCCGTTTTGCGTGGACGCACGCAAATTAATCTCTTCTTTGAGGCATCAACCCGCACCCAGTCGTCTTTTGAGCTGGCAGGAAAACGCCTCGGCGCGGATGTTATGAATATGTCGGTTGGCTCTTCCTCCGTCAAAAAAGGCGAGACGCTGATTGATACGGCGATCACCCTGAACTCGATGAACCCTGACCTTTTGGTCGTGCGCCACGCAAGTGCGGGGGCTGCCGAGCTTTTGGCGCAAAAGGTGGGCTGTTCAGTGATCAATGCAGGCGATGGGATGCACGAGCATCCAACACAAGCCCTGCTTGATGCCCTCACCATTCGCCGTCACAAAGGTCGTCTTCACCGACTAACGGTCGCGATTTGCGGCGACATCCTACATAGCCGTGTTGCCCGCTCAAACATCATTCTGCTCAACGCGATGGAAGCGCGCGTTCGTGTCATTGGGCCGCGCACGCTGCTGCCCGCCGGTATTGAGCGCATGGGTGTTGAAGTGTTCCACGATATGGAAGAAGGCTTGAAGGGCTGCGACGTCGTGATGATGTTGCGCCTTCAAATGGAGCGTATGTCTGGGGCCTTTATCCCCTCAAGCCGCGAATATTTCCGCTATTATGGACTTGATAAAGACAAGCTCGCCTTTGCCAATGATGAAGCACTGGTAATGCACCCCGGCCCTATGAACCGCGGCGTCGAAATCGCCTCTGAAATTGCAGACGGTCCGCAATCTGTCATCCGTGAGCAAGTTGAAATGGGGGTCGCCATTCGCATGGCAGTGCTTGAAGCGCTTGCAGAGCATTTGCCAGAACGGGAGGCTGCGAAATGAGCAATTCTCTCACCAACCCACCCTTTGCTTTCGTCGATGCCCGCGTTGTCGACCCAAGCCAAAACCTTGATGACCAGCGCACGGTGCTGGTTGAAGACGGTAAAATCAAAGCAATCGAAGCCCATGTCGCACCAAGCCTTCTGGAAGCTGAATACGAGATTATTGATTGCCGCGATAAAGTACTGATACCAGGCTTAATTGATTTTCAGGTGCGCACGGGAGAACCCGGTAGCGAGCATGAAGAAACGCTCGTCAGCGCCTCACAGGCAGCTGTTGCAGGTGGCGTTACCACCATTGTCACTCAGCCAGACACCAATCCCGTGATTGACGATATCGCGCTGGTTGATTTCATCACCCGCAACGCGGGGGCTAATGCCGTATGCAAGGTTAAGGTCATGGGCGCTCTCACCAAGGGCTTAGCGGGCAAAGAGATGTCTGAACTTCGCCTGATGCGCGAGGCTGGTGCTGTTGCCTTCACCAATTGCAAGCGCTCGCTTACCAATGCCCGCATCATGCGCCGCGCGCTTTCTTATGCTCGTGATTTTGATGGCCTTGTTATTCACCACTGCGATGAACCAAGCCTTTCTGAGGGTGGCGTGATGAATGAAGGCGAAATGGCAACCCGCCTTGGCCTTCCCGGTATTCCGAAGATTGCAGAAGTGATCATGTTAGAGCGTGATCTGCGTCTGGTTGAAATTACCGGCGGGCGCTATCATGCTGCCAGCCTTTCTTGTGCCGAATCTGTTGAACTTATCCGCCAAGCCAAGAAGCGCGGACTTAATGTGACCGCTGGCGCATCCGTCAACAATGCAACGCTGAATGAAAACGACATCGGCTCTTACCGCACCTTCTTCAAACTCTCACCACCTTTGCGGTTGGAAGAAGACCGCATGGCGGTTGTTGAAGGTATTAAAGACGGCACCATTGATGTGGTCCACTCAGACCACACACCGCGCGATGTGGATATGAAACGTCATCCCTTTGCAGATGCCTCAAATGGCGCCATCGGCCTTGAAAGTTTATTGGCTGCCCTTTTGCGGCTGGTTCACAACGATGATCTGGACCTTTCAGACATTATCCGCGTCACAGCGAACAACCCTGCCGAGCTTATCGGCCAGCAAAGTGGCACAATTGAAAAAGGCGCGAAGGCTGACCTTGCCCTGCTTGATATCGACATGCCTTGGATTTTGGATGAAGCCGAATTGAAATCACTTTCCAAGAACACAGCTTTTGAAGGCGCACGATTTACTGGCCGCTGTATTCAAACATTTGTGGACGGCGTGGAAGTCTATCGGCTAGACTAATCTGGAAAATTATAGTCAAAGACTGATATTAAATCTGCGGACCATTTGAAAATGCCTGATTTCATCAACTTTAACGCAGCATTGCCATTTATTTTAATGTGGGCGGCCTTCGGCTATTTCTTGGGCTCTATTCCGTTTGGTCTCCTCATCACGCGTTTTGCTGGCAAAGGCGACATTAGAGAGATTGGCTCAGGCAATATTGGCGCGACCAATGTGCTGAGAACAGGCGATAAGAAGCTCGCAATCCTTACCCTCCTTGCTGATGCATTAAAAGGCACGATTGCCGTCTTGGTTGCTTTCCACGTCGCCGGACAAGATTTTGCGGTTATTGCAGGACTTGCTGCTTTCTTGGGGCATTTGTTTCCGGTATGGCTCAAATTCAACGGCGGCAAAGGGGTCGCCACCTATCTTGGTATTTTGGGTGGCTTGTTCTTCCCTGCCCTGTTGGTCTTTGCGGTTGTTTGGCTGTCAGTCGCTTTTCTGTCGCGCTACTCATCACTGGCAGCACTGCTTGCCACACTCGCAACCCCGTTTGTGCTTCGCTATTTTGAAGCCTATCAATTCTCAGAACTGTTCATGCTTTTGACCTTGCTAACTTGGATCAAGCACCATGAAAACATTAAGCGCTTGTTTAAAGGCGCGGAAAGTAAAATTGGCAAGAAAGGATAAATTTGGCCCGTCCATCGCTTACCGATGAACAACGTATCGCATGGCTTCGCTTGGCACGAACCGAGCGAGTTGGCCCGATTTCTTTTTTTAATTTCATCAACCGATTTGGCTCTGCCGAAAATGCGCTAGAAGCCCTGCCGGAGATCGGCTCTCAAACTGGGGGCAATAAATTCCCGAAAATTTGCAGCCGCGATGACGCGCTCCGCGAATTAGACGCGGCGCAAAAGCTCGGTGTAAGGCACATTGCAGCGGGAGAACCTGATTACCCCAAACTGTTACGCCAAATTGATGATCCACCGCCTTTTTTGCTTGTGCGCGGCGAAATTGATTTCAACCTACAATCAATGATTGCAATTGTCGGCTCGCGCAATACCTCAATTGCCGGTCAAAAAATGGCGTCACAAATTGCAGCCGGATTGATGGAGGCCGGTTATGTGATTGTATCAGGCCTTGCCCGCGGTATCGACACAGCAGCTCATAAAGCTTCTCTCAGCGGCGGAACCATCGCTGTCATGGCTGGTGGCCACGGCGAAATTTATCCGCCTGAAAACCAAGATCTATCATACCAGATCGTAGAAAACCATGGAGCCACCGTAACGGAGACCCCTCCTTGGCTCTCTCCACGCGCCCAAGACTTCCCCCGTCGAAACCGGATTGTTTCAGGCTTGTGTAGTGGTGTTGTGATTGTGGAAGCAGCAAAGCGGTCGGGTTCTTTGATTACGGCGCGGTTGGCGGGAGAGCAAAACAGACAGGTTTTCGCGGTCCCAGGCTCTCCACTTGATCCACGCTCTGAAGGAACCAACAAGTTGATACGCGAGGGGATTACTCTCGTGCGGTCTGCCAATGATATAATAGAAGACTTGCGACCGTCAGAAAATCTTCAAGAAATAGAGTTAGTTGGCCAACAAACACCATTTCGTTTTGAGGATAATGAGACAGATGATTATGACAAAAACAAACTACCTGAGAGCGATATTGAGCTTATTGCAAGCAACCTAAGTGCTGCCCCTGTTCATATAGACGATGTTGTCCGATACACTGGATTATCAACACAAATCGTTGTCGCCTGCCTTTGTGAGCTTGAGTTTTCGGGGCGCGTTGAACGGCTTGAAGCGAACATGTTTAAGCTGATTTAAGTTGCACTGGCCCCTTTTTGCAACTCAGGGTTTTCAACGCGGTCAGATGCCTCAATGCGGGCCATATCAAGTAAATAAGCTAGAAAATTCATATCTGCTCGTGTTGACAATACAACGAGATCCGCGCAAAGCATTTCTACATATCTTGCGGTTTCAATTTGATAGCTCTTTGCCTCACCTTCATCTAAATCTTCAGAAATTGACTTCGTTTTTCGGGCTTGACGAAAGTAAATAAGAGCTACTTTCATTATTTTTAACTAATTCTTGTTGTTTTGACATCAAATCGGCTCCTATAAATATGCTTCATCACGTTTTCGTGATTACCATACAACAACTTTAAGTAAATTCAAGAAAATTATCACAACTTATGGTTTTAATCCTATAACCAGTTAATTGCTGAAATATCGAGAACATAATGATGAAAAAATCAGCGGCGACTGCAAAAAATATTAGCAATTTGGCTTCTTCAGACCTTTGAGAAACACTTTTTAAATCGAATTTCCACGAATAGGGATTGTCCCTTTTCGATAAATGGGCCAAATAGGCGCGACCTATTTCGCATTTAGAAGAGTTTCGCATGAACGTTGTCATTGTTGAGTCGCCCGCCAAAGCTAAGACAATCAACAAATATCTTGGTTCCGATTATCAAGTTTTTGCTTCTTATGGTCACGTTCGAGACCTTCCGCCGAAAGATGGCTCTGTTCGTCCTGACGAAGAATTTGCCATGGATTGGCAAATGGACACCAAGGCGAAACAGCGCGTCAATGAAATTGTGAAAGCTGTTAAAGGCTCCGACAAACTGATCCTCGCGACTGACCCGGACAGAGAAGGTGAAGCGATCTCTTGGCACTTGCTGCAAGTGTTACAAGATAAAAAAGCACTCAAGGATAAATCCGTCGAACGTGTCGTATTCAATGCGATTACGAAAAATGCCATTTTAGAAGCAATGGATAATCCACGTGAGCTGGATAGCCCGCTGGTGGAAGCTTACCTTGCTCGTCGTGCGCTTGATTATCTGGTTGGCTTTACGCTCTCCCCTGTCTTGTGGCGCAAATTGCCGGGTTCCCGTTCTGCTGGCCGTGTGCAATCTGTGGCTCTCCGTCTCATCTGTGAGCGTGAACGTGAGATTGAAGTTTTTAACCCGCAAGAATATTGGTCGATCATCGCCAATATGAAGAACGGCGAAGGAAAACCATTCGACGCCCGCCTCACCGCTTTTAATGGCGACAAGAAACAACGCCTCGACATTAACAATGGTGATGAAGCGAACGCGATCAAGACAATGCTTGAAGCATCAAACTTTAAGATAGAAAGCGTTGAAGCCAAACCGCAAAAGCGCAACCCTTATCCGCCATTCACCACCTCCACGTTACAAATGGAAGCATCGCGCAAGCTCGGCTTTTCCGCCCAGCGCACGATGCAGGTCGCTCAACGGCTTTATGAAGGCATCACGCTTGGTGGTGAGACAACGGGTCTTATTACATATATGCGTACAGATGGTGTTGATTTGGCGCCAGAAGCGATCACGTCTATTCGCGACCAAATTCAGGCGTCTTATGGAGGCCGTTATGTGCCATCCACCGCACGTACTTATAAGTCGAAGTTGAAAAACGCTCAGGAAGCGCACGAAGCCATTCGCCCGACAGATGCTTTCCGTCGCCCTGAAGATATGAAGCAATATCTGGAAGAAGAGCAATACAAGCTTTACGACCTGATTTGGAAGCGGACGATTGCTTGCCAAATGGCATCAGCCGAAATGGAGCGCACCACTGCTGAGATTCTGGCAACAGGTAATGGCCAAACGGCTAACTTGCGAGCCTCTGGTACGGTTGTTCGTTTTGATGGCTTCTTGACGCTTTACACTGAAACCAAAGATGACGAAGAAGACGAAGATACAAAGCGTCTTCCTGCTTTGACGAATGGTGAGAGCGTCAATAAAGACAAAATTGAAGCGACCCAGCACTTCACTGAGCCGCCGCCACGCTTCACCGAAGCAACGATGGTCAAACGTATGGAAGAACTGGGCATTGGCCGCCCTTCTACCTATGCGTCAACGCTAGGTGTGCTGCGTGACCGTGATTATGTGACGCTTGATAAAAAGCGCTTGATGCCGGAAGACAAAGGCCGTTTGGTAACTGCCTTCTTGGAAAACTTCTTCAATCGCTACATTCAATATGACTTTACGGCGGGACTTGAAGAAAAACTCGATAGGATTTCCGCAGGCAATGCCATGTGGCGCGATGTTTTGCGCGAGTTCTGGGATGATTTCTCAGGCCATGTTGACGAAATTAAAGACCTGCGCGTGTCACAAGTTCTGGATGCTCTTAACGAAGCGCTGCAAGATCACGTTTTCCCTGAAAAAGAAGACGGTACGCCGCGTCGTAAATGTCCAAGCTGTGATGATGGCGAAATCAGCCTGAAAGTTGGACGTTTTGGCGCTTTCATCGGTTGTTCGAATTATCCAGAATGTAAATTCACCCGCCAGCTCACTCAGTCAGGCGATGGTGATAATGCTGACGACGGGGACCGCCTGTTGGGTCAAGACCCTGAAACGGGTTTGGATGTCTTCTGCAAAAAAGGTCGCTTCGGTCCCTATGTGCAACTTGGCGAAGAAGCAAAACCAAAACGTTCGTCCATTCCAAAAGGCTGGGACGCAGCAACGATTGACCTTGAAGGTGCTCTTCGCCTGCTATCGCTCCCACGTTTGGTTGGTGTTCACCCAGAAACAGGCAAAGATATTACGGCAGGTCTTGGCCGCTATGGTCCATTTGTTTTGCACGATGGCACCTATGCAAATCTTGAAA
>CAZKKW010000096.1:0-9782 GCA_964553335.1 uncultured Hyphomicrobiales bacterium
GCTGCCACAATTGGCTTTGGTACAAAAGCACATATCGTGACACCGTTTTCCATGGACCTAAATGGCAATGGCATCACGGTTTCCAATGAAATTTGGGCTAAGATGAAGCCTAATATTCCTCACAAGGATGGCAAACCTGTTCACCCGATTAAAGCGGATGCTTTGAAGCCTGTTGTTCAGGAATTTATCGACGAGGGTAAGCCGTTTAACATGGGCATGGTCTTTCCTGTGTCGACCCACAATTATGAGATCCGTTATTGGCTAGCATCTGGTGGCATTCACCCTGGTTTTTACTCACCAACAGACGTTTCTGGTCAAATTCAGGCAGAGGCGCTCTTGTCAGTGACACCGCCGCCGCAAATGCCAGCAACGCTCGAAGCAGGTACAATCTATGGTTATTCCGTGGGTGAACCGTGGAACCAGCAGGCTGTGTTTAAAGGTATCGGTGTGCCGGTCATCACAGACTATGAAATGTGGAAGAACAATCCTGAAAAGGTTTTTGGCCTCACGAAGGAATTCACTGAGAAAAACCCAAACACCACAATTGCTCTTACAAAAGCACTTATCCGTGCTGCAAAATGGTTGGATGAAAATGATAATGCGAACCGTCCTGAAGCTGTAGAAATTCTCTCACGTTCTGAATATGTTGGCGCTGATTATGATGTTATCGCGAACTCTATGACGGGCACTTTTGAGTATGAAAAAGGTGACAAGCGCGCGGTTCCAGACTTCAACGTTTTCTACCGTTATTTTGCAACATACCCATTCTACTCGGACGCAGTTTGGTATCTCACGCAAATGCGCCGTTGGGGCCAAATCAGCGAGCAGAAGCCTGATAGCTGGTATGATGAAGTAGCAAAGTCTGTCTATCTTCCAGACATCTATCTGAAGGCAGCAAAGATGCTGGTTGAAGAAGGTCACGTGGCTGAAAAAGACTTCCCGTGGGATTCTGATGGTTATAAAGCGCCAACGCCTGCTGAAGATATCATCGATGGTATTCCTTACGATGGGAAAGCACCGAATGCTTATATCAACAGCTTGGGCATTGGCCTCAAAGACAAGCAAAAAGTTGAAGGCAACGCTGTCGTCGGTGGCTGATCACTGCTGACTAAAAGAGTGGGCGTTCAATATTTGAATGCCCACTCAACCTCTCTCTCCTCCCAAGACTTAATAGCGCTGGTAACCAGTGCGACCGACGACAAAGGTATTAATAAAATGGCAAATGTTTCAGAAACGGCTGGCGATATAGCCAGCCCAAGACGCGAGAAGATTTTCTCCGCAATAAACAAAGCAAGCGGTTGGCTAGAAGCGCTTGGTCTATCATGGCTTACCCCGCTTCTTAAAATGGCTGCAGGTGACAGCCCACGCGAACAGCTTTCCGAGCTAAAGCGGGTTTTAGTCATTCCGTTGATCGGCATTGTTGGTTTCCTCGTTGCGTGGGGTGTGCTCGCACCGCAGTTGCAAACCTCTCTAGGTGCCGTGCCCGGTCCCGTTCAGGTCTGGGAGCAGGTCGGCGTTTTATGGGAAGACCATGTTCGCGAGCGGGAAAAAGCTGAAAAGTTTTTTGAGCGTCAAGACGTGCGCAATCAAAAATTCATTGATGCTGGTAAGCCAGAAAAAGTAAAATATCGCCAATATACAGGTAAGCCGACTTATCTTGATCAGATCGTGACATCACTGTTTACGGTTGGGCTTGGTTTCCTCATTGCAACATTGATCGCGGTGCCGCTCGGTATAGCCTCCGGGCTGTCGCGCACGTTTAGTGGGGCGATCAATCCGCTGATACAGATATTCAAACCTGTCTCTCCGCTCGCATGGCTTCCAATTGTTACGATGATTGTGGCGGCTACCTATTCAAACCCTTACGACTGGATGCCTAAATCACTCTTGATCTCTGCCGTTACAGTTACGCTATGCTCGCTGTGGCCAACGCTGATCAATACCACTCTTGGCGTTGCCTCTGTCGATAAAGACCTCATGAATGTGGGGCGTGTTCTCCAGCTACCTACTTGGAAAACCGTGACGAAGTTGGTTCTTCCATCATCACTGCCATTGATCTTTACCGGTCTTCGCCTTTCGTTGGGTGTGGGCTGGATGGTTTTGATCGCTGCAGAAATGTTGGCGCAGAACCCAGGGCTTGGCAAATTTGTGTGGGATGAATTCCAAAATGGTTCTTCAAGCTCCCTTGCCAAGATCATGGTCGCCGTTCTCACCATTGGTATTGTCGGCTTTATGCTCGATCGTGTGATGTATGCATTGCAGCGCGCTTTCACCTTCTCGGCAAACCGATAGGGGGTGAGAGATGAGCATTTTAGAAATTTCAAAGGTGTCAAAACACTATGGTACGGATGAAAACCGCACTGAAATTTTGACCGATGTCGATCTGAAAATTGAAGAGGGTGAATTCATCGCCATCGTTGGTTTTTCAGGTTCTGGCAAAACAACATTGATTTCTCTCCTCGCTGGTCTGATTGAGCCAGATAAAGGAGGGATCATTTTCAAGAGCAAGGAAATTGATGGACCAAGCGCTGAGCGTGGTGTGGTGTTCCAGTCATATTCTTTGATGCCTTGGTTGACGGTTGGCGGGAATGTGAACCTTGCCGTTGATCAAGTGTTTAAGAAGAAGTCTGCTTCAGAACGCAAAGAAATTGCCAACAAATACATCGAGATGGTTGGCCTTTCCCACGCAGTAGACCGGAAGCCTGCTGAACTTTCTGGTGGGATGCGTCAGCGTGTAGCTGTTGCTCGTGCACTTGCCATGCAGCCAGAACTATTGCTGCTTGACGAACCTCTTTCCGCTCTCGACGCGCTGACCCGTGCTAAACTTCAAGATGAGTTTGCAGACATTTGCGAGCGTGAGAAGAAGACCATTATCCTCATCACAAATGATGTGGACGAAGCGATCTTACTGGCAGACCGCATCATCCCTCTAACACCGGGACCAAACGCAACACTTGGACCAGAATTCAGGGTTGATCTTCCACGCCCGCGCGAGCGTGCAGCCATGAACTCTTCGGATGATTTCATCAAGCTTCGCGCTGACATCACGGCTTACTTGATGGAAGTTGGTCTAGAGCGTGGGGCAGATTTGGAGAAGGAATTCACCCTTCCCAATATCACCCCGATCTTTTCGAATGAGAAGTTGCCTGAGGCATATAAAGAGAGCGCTAAATCCAAGTCACTCAATGATGGGCGATATCTGGAATTCTCTCAACTTACTAAAGTCTACCCAACACCAAAGGGACCATTGACGGTCATTGAAGACATCGATCTCAAGATGCCAAAAGGTGAGTTCATCACCTTGATCGGCCACTCTGGCTGCGGCAAGTCTACGGCGCTTTCTATGGTGGCGGGCCTCAATCCGATCACCAAAGGTTCGATCATTTTGGATGGCAAGCATGTTACCAATGCTGGACCAGACCGTGCTGTGGTATTCCAAGCGCCGAGCTTACTTCCATGGCTTACAGCCTATGAGAACGTCGCTCTTGGGGTGGATGAGGTTTATCCAGATGCATCAAAAGCTGAAAAGCGTGATGTGTGCGAATATTACCTTGCAAAAGTTGGCCTTGGTGACAGCATGGAGAAAGCCGCCATTGATCTTTCCAACGGCATGAAACAGCGTGTTGGTATCGCCCGTGCGTTTGCTTTATCGCCGAAACTTCTCCTGCTTGATGAACCATTTGGCATGCTCGACAGTCTCACGCGCTGGGAGCTTCAAGATGTGCTTATGGATGTTTGGAAACGCACGCAGGTGACGGCGATTTGTGTTACGCACGATGTAGATGAAGCAATCTTGCTTGCTGACCGCGTGGTGATGATGTCAAACGGGCCGAACGCCAAAATAGGCAACATCATGGAAGTGGATCTGCCGCGTCCACGTTCGCGAAAAGAACTGTTGAACCATCCAGATTATTACGCCTACCGAGAAGAGCTTCTTGATTTTCTGGAAGCTTATGAAGGCGGCGCTGATCCGAGTGAGGAACAACTTAAATCCATTGAAGAAAAACGCGCTGCCCGCATTGCCCGACAAAGGGCAACGGCGGCAGAAGCAGCGGAGTGAGAGTAAGATATGTCTGATAAACGAAAACTCGTTGTCATCGGCAATGGCATGGCCCCAGGCCGAATGCTCGAAGATCTCTTCGACAAAGCGCCTGATGCCTATGACGTGACCATTTTTAACGCTGAGCCGCGCGTCAATTATAACCGCCTCATGCTGTCTCCAGTCTTGTCTGGTGAGAAAACCTACGAAGACATCATCACCCATGATGATAACTGGTATGCTGATCACAACATCACATTGCACAAGGCTGCAAAAGTGTCGTCGATTGATCGTGGTGCGAAGACGGTGACTTCTGAAACGGGCATTACGGCCCAATATGACAAACTGGTCATTGCCACTGGATCCGATCCCTTCATCATCCCGCTACCAGGTCATGACCTTGATGGTGTGCTCACTTATCGCGATCTTGATGATGTGGAGCGGATGATTGACGTTTCTAAGAATGAAGGGACTGCTGTCGTTATTGGCGGTGGTCTTCTAGGTCTTGAGGCGGCAGCGGGCTTGAAAGCGCAAGGCATGGATGTGGTGGTTCTCCACTTGATGCCAACTTTGATGGAGCGTCAGCTTGATCAGGCTGCGGGTTACCTTTTGGAGAAAGCTTTCGATGACCTTGGTATCCGCGTGATCACCAAAGCAAATACTCATGAAATCATCGGAAGTGACGGTAAAGTCGTTGGTGTAAGCCTCGATGATGGTACGAAGATTGATTGCGAGATGGTTGTCATGGCGGTTGGTATTCGCCCCAATATGGGACTTGCGAAAGATATCGGTATTGACTGCAATCGCGGTATTTTGGTCGGCGACGACATGCGTACATCTGACGCGGATATTTTCGCGCTTGGTGAATGTGTTGAGCATCGTGGCCAATGCTATGGCCTCGTTGCACCGCTTTATGAGATGGCAAGTGCGATTGCTGAAAACTTGATCGGTGGCGATGCGACCTATGAAGGGTCAGTCACCGCGACTAAGTTGAAAGTAACGGGCATTGATCTTTATTCTGCGGGTGATTTTGCAGAAGGTGAGGGGCGTGAAGAAATCGTTCTTCGTGATGCTTCAGGCGGCGTCTATAAGCGCCTCGTTCTAAAAGACAACAAGATCATTGGCGCGGTGTTATACGGTGAAACATCCGACGGGCCTTGGTTCTTTGATCTTTTGAAAAAGCAAACTGATGTTTCCGAGATGCGTGAGACATTGATCTTCGGTCAAGCCTATCAAGGGGGTACCCCCCTGGACCCTATGGCGGCCGTTGCAGCCTTGCCAGATGATGCGGAAATCTGCGGCTGTAACGGCGTTTGCAAAGGGGCAATCGTTTCAACCATCACAGAGAAAGGCTTAACATCGCTCGACGACGTGCGTGCGCATACGAAAGCCTCCGCTTCCTGTGGCACCTGCACGGGCTTGGTTGAACAAGTCATGGCGCTGACACTTGGGGATAGTTTCAATCCCAACGCTGTGGCCGCCATGTGCCCTTGTACTGACCTTAGTCATGGCGATGTTCGCCGGTTGATCAAGGCGAAGGGACTTAAAACCATTCCTGCTGTGATGCAGGAATTGGAATGGAAGACTTCTTGCGGCTGCGCAAAATGTCGCCCAGCACTAAACTACTATTTGGTCTGTGATTGGCCTGCTGACTATGCCGATGATTACCAGTCTCGTTTTATCAATGAGCGTGTCCACGCCAATATTCAGAAAGATGGAACCTATTCCGTCGTGCCTCGCATGTGGGGTGGTATGACGTCATCGAAAGAGCTCCGCGCCATTGCCGATGTGGTGGATAAATTCGATATTCCTGCGGTAAAAGTCACCGGCGGTCAGCGCATTGATATGTTGGGTATCAAGAAAGAAGACCTACCTGATGTGTGGGCTGACCTTGGTAAAGCAGGGTTCGTCTCAGGCCAAGCTTACGCAAAAGGTCTGCGTACAGTGAAGACCTGTGTTGGCACCAACTGGTGTCGTTTCGGCACGCAAGATTCAACGGGTCTTGGCATTAAACTTGAGAAGTTTATGTGGGGCTCATGGACGCCAGCCAAGTTGAAACTGGCAGTCTCCGGTTGTCCGCGAAATTGTGCCGAGGCGACTTGCAAAGATATCGGCATTATTTGCGTGGATTCTGGTTTTGAAATCCATTTTGCAGGTGCTGCAGGTCTTGATATCAAAGGCACTGAAATTCTCGGTAATGTGGAAACTGAGGAAGAGGCGCTCGAATATGTGGTGGCGCTTGCGCAGATGTATCGTGAGCAAGGTTTTTATCTCGAGCGCATTTACAAATGGGCAAAACGCATTGGCCTTGATGAAATCCGCACCCAGATCATGGACGACGCACCACGCCGCAAAGCTTATTATGAGCGCTTCGTTTTCAGCCAGAAATTCGCACAAGTTGATCCGTGGGATGAACGTGTTTCAGGCAAGGACAAACATGAATTCAACCCGCTCGCAACTTTGCCTTTGCAGGCTGCGGAATAAGAGGTGACCCAAATGAATGCTGTGACAGCAAACTGGGTGGAAATTGGCACCCTCAATGATGTTCCAAGACGCGGTTCGCGCTGCGTTAAAGCGGGCGATACGACAATAGCAATCTTTCGCACGATGGAAGATCAGATTTTCGCTCTGGAAGACAAATGCCCGCACAAAAACGGCCCACTTAGCCAAGGGATCGTTCATGATGGCTGCGTGACGTGCCCCTTGCATAATTGGGTGATTTCACTCGCAACAGGTAAGGCTCAAGGCGCGGATGAAGGTCAAACCGCATCTTATCCCATTAAGATGGATGGTGATACGATCTTGATCGACATTGGAGCTGCTCGGTGAGTGTAACAACAAAAACAACCTGCCCCTATTGTGGGGTGGGTTGCGGGGTTTTAGCAACCAAAGAAGCGGACGGTTCGGTCTCTATCAAAGGAGACCCCGATCATCCAGCAAACTTTGGCAGGCTTTGTTCCAAAGGGTCAGCCCTTGGTGAGACCCTAAGCCTTGATGATCGTTTGCTCTATCCACAAATTGATGGCGCGCGCGTCAGTTGGGACGAGGCCCTTGATGTGGTGGCGGAGAAATTCAAGACCGCCATTCGGGACCATGGACCTGATAGTGTCGCTTTTTATGTATCTGGCCAAATTCTGACGGAAGATTATTACGTCGCCAACAAATTGATGAAGGGCTTCATCGGTTCGGCAAATATCGATACCAATTCGCGCCTGTGTATGGCGTCATCAGTTGCAGGCCACCGTCGTGCTTTCGGAACCGACACAGTGCCAGGTTGCTATGAAGACTTGGAGCAGGCTGACCTTGTCGTACTTGTCGGCTCTAACCTTGCTTGGTGCCATCCGGTCATCTACCAGCGCATCGCGGCCGCCAAAGAAGCGCGCCCTGAGATGAAAGTCGTGCTTGTTGACCCGCGCCGCACCATGACGACAGAACTTGCTGATTATCATCTTGCCATTGAACCAGACGGGGATGTTGCGCTCTTTAGTGGTCTGCTGACCCATTTATCAAAAGTCGGCACGTTAGATCATGACTATATCGATGCCTATACAAATGGTTTTGAGGACGCCTTGCTCGCCGCCTCAAAACTGAGCAATGATGATTTGAAAAATGCGACAGGTCTCAGTGATTGCGAGCTTTCAGATTTCTACGACCTTTTCAGCCAAACGGAAAAAGCGGTTACTGTCTATAGCCAAGGGGTGAACCAATCGACGTCTGGTACGGACAAGGTCAATGCGATCATCAATTGTCACCTTGCCACGGGTCGTATCGGCAAGCCGGGCATGGGGCCGTTTTCCATAACAGGTCAGCCCAATGCGATGGGGGGGCGTGAGGTTGGTGGACTTGCCAATATGCTGGCCGCCCACATGAACATCGAAGATGAAAATCACCGCGAGATTGTTCAAACGTTCTGGAATTCACCAACAATCGCGGACAAGCACGGCTTGAAAGCCGTTGATATGTTTGATGCGGTTGCTGATGGAAAAATCAAAGCGCTTTGGATTATGGCCACCAATCCGGTGGACAGCATGCCGGACGCTGACAAGGTGCAAGAAGCCATCCGAAACTGCCCCTTTGTTGTTGTTTCAGATGTAACCCTCAATACCGATACCGTGCGCCATGCCCATGTCACATTGCCTGCTGCTGCATGGGGTGAAAAAGACGGGACAGTCACCAATTCAGAGCGCCGCATCTCACGTCAAAAAGCGTTCTTACCGCTGCCAGATGAAGCGAAGCCTGACTGGTGGCACATGGCAGAAGTTGCCAAACGAATGGGCTTTGATGAGGCTTTTGACTGGCCAGACAATGCTGCAATCTTCCGAGAATTTGCAGCTCTTTCTGCTTATCAAAACGACGATAGTCGAGATTTTGATATTGGGGCCTATGCGTCGATCAATTCCAAAGACTATGCGAACCTTCCTTCATTTCAGTGGCCGCAAAAATATGGCGAGCCGGTTAAGGGAACCCGCTTCTTTAGTGAAGGCGATTTTTATACGCCAGATCGCAAGGCGAAGTTCATTGATGTAAAAGCAGCGGTAAAGCCAATGATGGGCGAAGGCGGTTTTCTCCTCAATACAGGTCGTATTCGCGATCATTGGCACACCATGACGCGCACCGCCAAAACACCTCGTTTGTCCTCGCATTTAGCCGAACCTTTTTGTGAGATCCACCCTGATGACGCAGCAAGGGTTGGCATTGGGGATGCAGGTCTCGTGAAACTATCTAATGCTAAGGGTTTCCTGATTGTTCGCGCTCTCATCACTGACCGGCAAAAACCGGGCAATCTATTCGTTCCCATGCATTGGACTGACCAATTCGCTGCAAATGCAAGAGTGGACAAGATCGTAGAAGCTAAGATGGACCCATATTCTGGCCAACCTGCGCTAAAGAGTTCTACGGTGGAAGTGAAGCCCTACAAGGCAACCTTCTATGGCTTTGTTATTTCTCGAGAAAAACCAGTATTGACGGACGAACCATACTGGGCGCTAGCCCGAACGAAGAACGGTTGGAGCATAGAGTTTGCATTGAACGAAGAAGAGGTCGACGTCGAACAAATCAGTAAAAAATTATTCCCCAATGAGAGAGCTAAACCTTCTCAAACTTTTACTGATCCTTTTTCGGGTGGCCAGCGGGCTGCATGGTTTGATGGTGATCAATTGTTGTGTGCAATCTATTTGTCCAGATTGCCCGTAAACGTTTCGCGTAGTTTCACCGTTGACTGTCTATCGCAGACCTTTGAGAAGCCGGAACAAAAAACTCACGTTTTGGCGGGGCGTCCCCTTGTGTCCGTCCCTGACAAAGGAGCCATTATTTGTTCGTGTTATAATGTTGGGGTAAATGAAATAATAAAGGTTGGATGCTCCAATGTTAAAGATGTTGGAAAAGCCTTGAAGGCAGGAACAAACTGTGGTTCCTGCCAAGCGGAGATAAACGCACTTCTCAATCGATCAGCGCAACAAAAGGTAAGCGTGGAACTATGAGTTCGTCGCTATACAGGCACCAGGAAATCAGCATGTAAGCCGCGCGATGCATTAGGGTTCGAACCGAAAATGCAGCTGTTAAGTAAACTGAGTGCATTCAATGTCAGCTTTGGAATTAACACGTCAGCGGCATCGTCGGTACGTCGTTCGTTCTTACGTCTCATCATTTGCTCTTTAGCTAGCAATGATGAGCCAAAATCACTCAATTAAGCAATCACGCAAATCTGTGCATTAGGCGTTGATGGGGAACAAATTTATAAAAT
>CAZKKW010000097.1:0-9688 GCA_964553335.1 uncultured Hyphomicrobiales bacterium
TCTTTTCTCCCGCCCATATCATGCGTTTGCTTGAGGTTGTGGTCGCGGAAAAAACCGCACCCGAAGTGGTTGCCAGCGGCTTTGCTCTTGGCAAACGTATGAAGAAGGTGGCCGTGCGCGCTGGCGTTTGTGATGGTTTTATCGGCAACCGCATTCTCACCAATTACAAGAAGTCGGTCGACTATATGATGTTAGACGGCGCTGCCCCCCATGAAATTGACGCAGCCATTGAAGGCTTTGGTTTCGCCATGGGCCCTTTTGCTGTTTATGATCTCGCAGGTCTTGATATTGGCTGGGCCGCGCGCAAACGACAGCTTAAAACCAAACCAGAAGCAGAACGAAACGTAGAGATTGCCGACCGTATTTGCGAACAAGGTTGGTTTGGCCGCAAAACGGGTCAAGGGTTTTACATCTACGAAGGCCGAGACAGAACACCCAACCCCGCCGTTGCCAACATCATTGACAGCGAACGCCAAAAAGCGAACGTTACACCTCAGAATTTCAGCGATAAAGATATTGTTGACCGCGCCATGACGGCGATTATTTTAGAAGCAATAAAGATTGTCGAAGAAGGCATTGCCTTGCGCCCGATTGATGTGGATGCTGTCTATTTGTTTGGCTATGGCTTCCCCCGTTTTCGCGGTGGACCGTTACATCACGCAGATCAAATTGGCGCTAAGACCCTGCTTGCACGCACGGAAGCTTTCGCAAAAGAAGACGCCCATTTTTGGCAAGTTCCAGCGCTGCTGAGAGAGATGGCCGAAAATGGCGGCACCTTTTCAGCAATGAACAAGTAAAAGGTGGTCACATCGAGGAATACAACGAATGACCGAACCTATCTCAACCCTCCTCCTGTTTAGAGCAGACTTGCGCGTTCGCGATAATGCGGCCCTTAGCAAAGCGATCTCGCACGGCGGCGCTGTCACCGCGTTATTCGTCTTAGATGACCAGGCAGACCGTGCGCACGGTGGGGCAAGCCGCTGGTGGCTCCATCATTCGTTGACCGCGCTTAAAGCAGATTTGAGCGCTCTTGGTATTTCCCTCATATTAAGACGAGGAAACACCTTTGACGTTATCAAAGCCGTACAAACTGAAATCGGCGCGAACCATGTCTATTGGAACCGGTCCTACGACAAATATGGTGTTGCCCTTGGTCGTTCTTTAAAGGAATGGGCAGCAAGCGCGAATATCAACGCACAGAGCTTTGATGGTGCTTTGCTCCACGAACCATTCACCGCAAAAACAAAAGGCGGAACACCCTTTAAAGTCTTCACGCCATTTTGGCGCTCACATTTGGCGCGTGGAGAAGAGCCGCCTTTGCTTGATAGGCCTGAAGCTGCAAGTGCCACCATAAGTAACCTTCAGTCGGATAAGCTGGCTGAATGGAATTTGCTTCCCAAGAAACCCAATTGGTCCTCAGGTTTTGATGATGAATGGCAACCGGGCGAAGAAGGAGCAGAGGCTGCATTGGATCACTTCTTCGATGAAGGGTTGATGCGTTATCAAGAAGGTCGTGATGTCCCCTCGATCAAGGCAACGTCGAAGCTCTCACCACACTTGAGATTTGGAGAAATCACCCCTGCCCGCATTTGGCACAAAACGAAGGCGGTCGCTCAAGAAAACGGGCTGACAAATGCCGACAAGTTTTTAGCAGAAATCGGTTGGCGTGAATTTTCTCACCATCTGTTATTTCACAACCCCGATCTGCAAACGCATAACTTCAACGTGAAATTCAATACCTTTCCTTGGTATGATGGCTCAGATAAAGGTCGCCTCCTAAAAGCATGGCAAATGGGACAAACAGGCTATCCAATCGTGGATGCTGGCATGAGGCAACTTTGGCAAACAGGTTGGATGCATAACAGAGTGCGCATGATTGTTGGTTCGTTTTTGGTGAAACACTTACTTCTTGATTGGCGCGAGGGTGAAGCGTGGTTTTGGGATACGTTGGTAGACGCTTGTCCCGCCAGCAACACGGCAAGCTGGCAATGGATTGCTGGTTGCGGTGCAGATGCAGCCCCCTATTTCAGAATATTCAATCCAATTTTGCAGGGCGAAAAATTCGACAAGCAAGGCACTTATGTGCGCAAATTCGTACCCGAACTTTCAAAGCTTCCAGCAAAACTCATTCATAAACCATGGACTGGGCGCAACGAAGAATTATCTGTCTGTGGCGTTACCCTTGGTCAAACCTATCCAAAACCCATCGTAGACCACGCATTCGCCCGCGAGCGCGCCCTTAAAGCTTTTCAACACACCAAACAACATGCGGCCTAAAAGCTCAGAAAGTTAAATTAATGCGTATTGCCATTGTCGGCTCAGGAATTTCAGGAAACGCTGCTGCATGGGCCCTCACCCAACCCCTTGGTAATGAGCAAGTGAGCGAAGTGGTTGTCTATGAGCGGCGCGACCGTATCGGCGGCCACAGCTGTACCGTTGATATTGATTATGATGGCACGCCCATGAAGGTGGATGTTGGTTTCATCGTTTACAATGAACGCAACTACCCAAACCTTGTAGCCCTTTTTGACCATCTGAACGTGGAAACAATCGAGAGCGACATGAGTTTTGGTGTGTCCATGAAAGGTGGCGCATTTGAATGGTCGGGCCAAACAGTGAGCACGGTGTTTGCTCAACTCAAAAACTTCTTTTCATTATCATTTTGGACCATGATTAAAGATATTATGCGGTTTAACAAACAAGCCCCGCTCGACCTTAAGAACGGAACGCTTGAAGGTCTCTCAATGAGGGAATATCTGAAAAAACACCGTTTCAGCAAAACCTTCCAAAATATGTATTTAGCGCCAATGGGGGCGGCTATTTGGTCGACACCACACGCCAGTGTTCTGGATTTCCCTGCCACTAGCTTCATTCAGTTTTTTGATAATCACCGCCTAATGCACAAAAAATCTGAACGCCCGAAATGGCGAACGGTTGCGCGCGGGAGCCAATCTTATGTGTCAAAAATCATCGCACCCTTCCAACAAAATATTCGATTAAATAGTGAAGTTGTGAATGTCACGAGACGTAATGGACAAGTATACGTGAGCGATCAAAACGGCAATGAAGACGTGTTCGACCACATCATCTTTGCAGGGCACACAGACCAAACCTTAAAAGCACTGGATGATGCAAGCCCTAAAGAAAAGGCCATCCTTGGCGCCGTGCAATATCGCGATAATGACGTGTACTTGCATAAAGACCAAAGCCTTATGCCGCAACGGCGCTCTGTATGGTCCGCGTGGAATTACATTGAAACGCCGGATGAAACACAGGAAAAGACTGGGGTTTGCGTCAGCTACTTTGCCAATATGTTGCAAAATATTGATGAGACAAACCCCGTATTTGTGAGCCTGAACCCAGCAACCCCACCGCGCCCTGAACTAACATTTGCAAAGTATCAATTTGCACACCCGCAGTTCGACAATGATGCCCTTGCCGCCCAGCAGGCCCTTAGCGAAATACAAGGCGTTAACAACACATGGTTTTGTGGCGCATGGTGCGGATATGGGTTCCATGAAGACGGATTAAAATCAGGGCTTGAGGTCGCCGAAAAACTAGGCGCGACAATCCCATGGCGAAACACGAGCAAACAACCTCCTTCAAAATTAGAAGCCGCAGAGTGAATGACGATGAAGCAGCGGCTAGTGAACAATTCGAGCCTTCATGCTTCACATAAAGCAGCAGCCTGCCTTTATGTTGGCAAGGTTATGCATGCTCGGTTGAAACCATTCACACATCGCTTCAACTACAATGTGTTTAATCTTCTCATCGACCTTGATCGTCTTGATGAGGCAGATCAATTAAGCCGCCTTTTCAGCGTGAATAATCGAGGCATTGTGGCATTCAACGAAAAGGACCACGGTGCAGAAACAGAAACAGGACTTGCCAATTTCATTCGCGCTGAAGTCAAAAAGCACAAATCCAATATACAAATTGATGAAATAAAGCTGCTTTGTTATCCGCGAATTTTTGGTTACGTCTTCAACCCCATTTCCATCTACTATTGTTTCCACGACGGCGAAATAGTTGCCATGGTCTATGAAGTTCGCAACACATTCGGCAATAAACACATCTATGTAGCGCCAGTGGAAGAGCATCAGAAGAACCCTGCCGGAATAAGGCAAGAATGTGGCAAAGAGCTTCATGTCTCCCCGTTTGTCGATATGGGAATGACCTATTCCTTCCGTGTAAGCCCCCTTGGCGACGCTCTTCATTTTCGCATCTTAGAACGGGATGATACTGGCCCGCTCCTAAGCGCAACGCTAAAGGCCCAACACAAAGATTTGTCGAGCAGAAACCTTGCTATCCAACTGATAAAAATCCCATTTTTAACAATGAAAGTTGTATTTGGAATTCACTTTGAAGCCCTACGACTTTGGATCAAAGGGGCAAAATTCATTAAAAACCCGCATCCAAATAAAGGGCTGATAGAACCTCATAAATGAGACCTCCCCGTTCAAACGCACAAATACTTGACACAAACACCCATTTTTTGGTGGAATTTCAAAAGAAAACAACTGATGACCATGTTAATGATTACAAATCCAACACTCATCACAAACGAAAACTTTAACGACGTAAGCAAAGGTCTTCCGCTCGTGGCACGGGCTGTGATTAAGGCTGTCATTGGCCTTAAATATGGGACACTCACCCTACAATGGCCCAATGGGTCTGCCTCTCAAATTGTCGGCAAGAACGCTGGTGTCAATGCCATTATCAACCTTAAGAGTTATGATCTTGCGACACGTGTTATCAAACGCGGTGATGTGGGCGTTGGTGAAAGTTATATGGATGAACAATGGGACAGCCCTGATGTTACGGCTGTATTAAAATTGTTCTGCGACAATACACACATGATGATCGCCCAGCAGCGAAACCTGTTTTCAAGCTTCTTTTTGAAGCTACTAAGCTGGCGCAATGAAAACACCCAAAAAGGGTCGAAGCGCAACATTGCAGCTCACTACGATCTTGGGAATAATTTTTACAAGCAATGGCTTGATCCTTCGATGACCTATTCATCCGCGATCTATAAAGACGGCCAGATGAGTTTGCACGATGCGCAAAACGAAAAATACGCGAACTTGGTAAGACAAACAGGCATTAGTGCCGATGATCATGTGCTTGAAATCGGTTGCGGCTGGGGTGGTTTTGCAGAGTTTGCTGCCCGTGAAGTTGGCTGCAGCATCAAAGCTCTAACAATCAGCCGAGAACAATTTGACTTCGCACAAGAACGGATTTTTAAAGCGGGCTTGAATGACAAAGTGGATATTGCTTTCCAAGACTACCGCGATGAAACTGGCACCTATGACCGGATTGCTTCTATCGAAATGTTTGAAGCAGTCGGCGAAAAATATTGGCCGACCTATTTTGAAACCTTGAGCAAATGCCTCAAACCAGAAGGCACAGCAGGTCTGCAAATCATTACGATTCAAGAAAAGCTATTTGAAAGTTATCGCAAAAAAACAGATTTCATACAGCGTTACATTTTCCCGGGCGGCATGTTGCCAACGCCAACCATCTTAAAAGACCTCGCCCAGCAAAATGGGATGGATTTTTCCAAGGAAGATATTTTTGGTCACGACTATGCTAATACGTTGGTTGAATGGCGCAAATCCTTCCAAGCAGCTTGGCCAAACATACAGCCAATGGGGTTTGACCAACGGTTCAAGCGCATGTGGGAATTTTACATGCATTATTGCGAAGCAGGCTTCCGCTCCGAAAACATCGACGTAAGACAAATGGTGTTTATGCGGCCCGCATAGCTTGGCGTTAAAATCTTACCAATGCTTACGGCGCGTGCTCTCATCAAACACAGTATCTGTTGGCTCTAACGGGCGGTCTTTCCATTTGGTTGAGCGATTTAAAAGCGCGAAATAAACCCGATACGGCAAAAGGCGCATCATCTTCATGGTCCGCGTAAAACGCTTTGGAAAGGTAACCTCAAAAGATGAACGCGACAAACCGCGTACAAGCGCCTCAGCCGCCTCATCAACCGGCATCAAATGAGGCATTTCAAAGGGGTTGGACTGTGTGGCGGGCGTATCAACAAAACCAGGATTAATCACTTGGACCAAGATGCCCATTTTATCAAAATCAAATTTCAAGCTCTCAGCCAAATTGATCAAAGCCGCTTTCGTCGCGCCATAAGCAGCAGAGGTTGGCAAACCACCATAGCCTGCGACAGAGGATACAAAGGCAATCTGCCCCTGCCTGCGACTAAACATGACCTTTTGCAGCGGCACGAGACAATTCACAGTGCCCACCAAATTGACACCGAACGTTTTATCAAAAACCTCATACTCCAGCTGATTGCCGTGCATCGGCTCATAAATTCCAGCGTTTAAAACAGCCAGCGCCACACCACCATGATCGCGTTCTAATGTATCAACCACCTCTAAAATCGCCTCACGGTCGGTTATATCAGCAGGCATTGGGATGATTTTGCCATATCCGTCGGAAGCTTCTTGAACCAGCGCCTCCAGCGCCTCGCGACTGCGAGCCGTCACCGCGACGCGCCAGCCCATACGCGCAAGCTTTAAGGCCGTCGCGCGCCCAATACCTGTGCTCGCCCCTGTTACCCATGCAATCCCCTCAAAAGGGCTAACTGGCTTTGGCATGTGGTCCTCTCAATTTCATAATTGTCTACACTCACTTAAGCGATAAACCTGACCTAGGTATAGACCAACAGTTATTCAAAAAAAATGCTTACTTCACTTGCAGTCAGCGCGTTCAAACATTAGCGTCTCCGGACACTATTCAAACGCGAGCACATCATGGCATCGGCTACCTATCCAGACGTAATTGACCTTATCGGCAACACACCCCTTGTTAGACTGAAAAAACTCTCTGACGAGACAGGTTGCGAAATTCTCGGCAAGGCGGAGTTCTTAAACCCCGGCCAATCGGTAAAAGACCGCGCAGCACTTTCTATCATTCAAAATGCAGTGAAAGAAGGAAAGCTAAAACCAGGCGGGACAATTGTTGAGGGAACGGCTGGCAATACCGGCATTGGCCTTGCCATGGTCGGAAAAGCCTTAGGTTTCAAGTCAGTAATCGTAATCCCTGATAGTCAAAGTCAAGAGAAAAAAGACGCAATTCGCGCTTATGGCGGGCAGTTGATTGAAGTGCCGCCAAAGCCATACAGCAACCCGAATAACTTCGTGCGCCTGTCTGGTCGCCTCGCTGAGCAACTCAACGAAACACGGCCAGAAGGTGCGATTTGGGCAAACCAATTTGACAATGTTGCCAACAAACAAGCTCACATTGACACCACTGGGCCAGAGATTTTTGACCAGACCAATGGGGGCGTTGATGGCTTCGTATGCGCCTGCGGTTCAGGCGGAACGTTGGCAGGTATTGCGGAAGCTCTTCGTGCCCGCAAGCCCGATGTGAAGATTGCAATTGCCGACCCTATGGGTGCAGCACTTTATAATTATTATGCCAATGGTGAACTCAAAGCAGAAGGCTCTTCAATTTCGGAAGGAATCGGCCAAGTTCGAATTACTGCCAATTTGGAAGGCTTCACACCAGATTATACCTATCAAATTGAAGACGCTGAGGCGATGCCTTACGTGTTCGATTTGATGGATGAAGAAGGCATTGTTTTGGGTGGCTCATCTGCCATCAACATCGCTGGCGCTGTGCGTTTGGCCCGTGAGCTCGGACCAGGCCACACCATTGTCACCATCTTATGCGACTATGGCACCCGCTACCAAGCCAAACTGTTTAGCCCTGAATTCTTGCGATCAAAAGATATTCCGGTACCTGCGTGGATGGAAGAAAAACAAGATTTCGACATTCCGTTTGAAGATGTTGATTAAAGCCGGATGAAACCAACAAGATTGGACCGCTTATGCCTTTGAACCAAGTAAACGTCGATGTTGATTGGCTGTCAGATAATTTAGACCGTGATGATGTGGTGGTCGTTGATGGCTCATGGCACCTGCCACCAGCCAAACGCGACCCTAAACAAGAATTTGAAGATGGTCACATTAAGGGCGCTCGCTTTTTCGATCTTGATAAACATTCAGACCAATCCACCACCCTCGCCCACATGATGCCAAGTGCTGAGCAATTTGGCCGTGAGATGGGAGAGCTGGGTATTACGGAAACAGACACAATCGTCGTTTATGATACGGTCGGCTTGTTTTCTGCCGCCCGCATTTGGTGGATGTTTCGTCAATTTGGCGCGGCAAAAACCTATGCGCTTGATGGCGGCTTACCCGCTTGGCAAGCAGCGGGCTTGCCGCTTGAGACTGGCATTGCACATATTGAGCCTAAGCGCTTTCATGCCGAGCTCATTTCAGACCTCGTTGTCGATATTGATACAGTCAAACAAGCCGTGGCAAATGAGAATGGCGCCTTAATCTTAGATGCGAGAGGCAATGATCGTTTCACCGCCTCAGCCCCAGAACCGCGCCCAGAAGTGCGCGGCGGCCATATGCCGGGTGCTTTTAACGTACATTATGCCTCATTGCTGGACACCAACAAAAAGCTGTTAACGCCAGAACAGTTACAACAAAAATTCGATGCGGCAGGTTACGACCCTGCCAATGAGACGATTGCCAGTTGTGGGTCCGGCGTTACCGCCTGCATCATCTTGATGGCGCTGGAACGGCTGGGACACCCCAATGCAAAGCTTTATGATGGATCATGGAGCGAATGGGGCACACAAACGGATACGCCGATTGAAGTCGGCTAAGGCCCGACTTTCACCCATTCATCAATAGAAACAAAAAGGGCACCCAATTTGGATGCCCTTTTCTTAATTTGGTATATCAACTTAAGCCTAGTGCAAGATTTGGCTCAAGAAGAGCTTCGTGCGCTCATGTTGCGGGTTGTCGAAGAACTGCTCTGGTTCGTTCTGCTCAACAATTTGTCCTGCATCCATAAAGATCACGCGGTTTGCGACCTGACGGGCAAAGCCCATTTCGTGCGTTACGCAGATCATTGTCATGCCTTCTTCAGCAAGACCAACCATTGTGTCGAGCACTTCCTTGATCATTTCTGGATCAAGCGCCGACGTTGGCTCATCAAACAACATGATGCGTGGGTTCATGCATAAAGAGCGAGCAATCGCCACACGCTGTTGCTGACCACCTGAAAGCTGACCTGGGTATTTCAACGCCTGCTCAGGAATTTTCACGCGCTCAAGGTAGTGCATCGCGATCTCTTCAGCTTCCTTCTTCGGCATCTTGCGAACCCAGATTGGGGCAAGCGTACAATTTTCCAAAATTGTAAGATGCGGGAAAAGGTTGAAGTGCTGGAACACCATACCAACTTCACGACGAACCTCATCGATCTTTTTAAGATCGTTAGTAAGCTCAATCCCATCAACCACGATATCACCGCGCTGATGCTCTTCAAGACGGTTGATACAACGGATCATTGTTGATTTACCGGAGCCAGAAGGTCCAGCCACGACAATACGCTCACCGCGCATCACTTTAAGGTCGATGTCTTTCAACACGTGAAAATCACCATACCATTTGTTCATTCCAGTGATTTCAATCGCAACATCAGTATCAGAGACCTGCATCTTTGAGCGGTCGGCGACGATATCATCTGGTTTTACTGCATTATCTGTAGCCATGATTTTTACTCTCTAACTCCTGTGACCTGTGTCCAGGCGATCTTCCATATAGATTGAATAGCGTGCCATTGAGAAACAAAAGACCCAATAAAC
>CAZKKW010000098.1:0-9541 GCA_964553335.1 uncultured Hyphomicrobiales bacterium
GACCAATCAGCCAAAGCCACATTGAAGATGCGAGGACGGTCTGACGCGAGCGGGATTTTATAGGTTGAAGGCGCGTGCGTTCGCAGCCGTCCGTTCTCATCCCACCAAAGTTCTTCGGTTGTCAGCCACCCCATGCCCTGCACAAATCCACCTTCAATTTGTCCAATATCAATGGCAGGGTTTAGTGAGCGACCAACGTCGTGCAAAATGTCTGTGCGGTCGACTTGATATTCACCTGTTAGCGTATCAATGCTGACCTCGGATACACAGGCGCCATAGGCGAAATAGTAAAATGGTCTGCCTTTGCCTGCTGCGCGGTCCCAGTGGATGCCAGGGGTTTTGTAAAAGCCCGCTGCCGATAATTGCACGCGGGCCATATAGGCCATTTTGATCATTTCATTAAACGCAATGCGCTCTTCACCGACGCGAATGGTGTCGGGCTCGAACGCGACCTGATCAGCCGTCACACCATATTTTTCACAAGCAAATGCAACCAATCGTTCTTTAATTTGACGCGCTGCATCAGCCGCCGCCATGCCGTTTAAATCTGTGCCAGAAGAAGCAGCGGTGGCCGAAGTGTTTGGCACTTTATCGGTTCTGGTTGCGGTAATTTTTACGCGGTCAAGGTCAACTTGAAATTTATCAGCGACCACCTGCGCCACTTTAATGTTCAGTCCCTGCCCCATCTCGGTGCCACCATGATTGAGCTGGATGGAGCCGTCGGTATAAACATGCACGAGCGCACCTGCTTGATTGTACCAAGTTGCCGTAAACGAGATACCGAACTTAACCGGTGTCAGCGATATGCCTTTGCGAATGGTGCCGCGCTTGGCGTTAAATTCTTTTATCGCTTTACGGCGCGCTTGATAGTCACTTGTCGCCTCAAGTTCTTCCACCATACGGCCAACAATATTGTCCTCAACCTGCTGGTGATAAGGCGTTACATTGCGCCCTTCGCCCCCGTAAAAGTTTGCTTTGCGAATGTCCAAAGGATCGCGCCCTAGCGCATAGGCGATCTCTTCGATAATGCGTTCGCTCCCGACCATTCCTTGCGGCCCACCGAACCCACGAAACGCTGTGTTTGAAACCGTGTTGGTTTTAAGCGGTTGAGATTTCAGCAGGACATGCGGATAGAAATAGCAATTGTCAGCATGGAAAAGAGCGCGATCAGTAACGGGGCCAGAGAGATCAGCCGAGAAACCACATCTGGCGGCAAATGTCGCATCGACGGCGTCAATCACACCGTCATCATCATAACCAACATCATATTGAACCAGAAAGTCATGGCGCTTGCCGGTCGCAATCATATCGTCATCGCGATCGGGTCTGAGCTTGACGGCTTGGTTGTATTTTTTTGCAGCCAGTGCAGCAACAACGGCGAATATATTGGACTGGGTTTCCTTGCCACCAAATGCACCCCCCATACGCCGCACATTCACAGTGACTGCATTGGAGGGAACATCCAAAACATGGGCCACCATATGTTGAACTTCGCTGGGGTGTTGAGTGGAGGAATAAACCAACACATCATCATCTTCGCCCGGTATGGCAAGCGCGATATGGCCTTCCAGATAGAAATGATCTTGACCACCAATCCGCATTTCACCCTTAAGGCGGTTTTGAGATTGTCCAAGCTGCGCCTCTGCTTCACCACGCTTCAAGGTCAGCGGTTCTGTGACAAAAGGCGAATTTGCAGCTTGTGCCTCAGCCACATCAACAATGTGCGGTTTGGTGTCATGCGCGACTTTCGCCAATACCGCAGCAGCTCTTGCGGCCGCTCTTGTTGTGGCGATGACCGCAAAAATGGGTTGCCCGAAAAATTCTACGCGACTGGCAAAAACCGGATCATCTTTTTTACCCGTCGGGCTCACATCATTAGCACCAACAATATCGTCAGCGGTTAAAACACCCACCACACCATCAACAGCCAGCACATCAGAAAAATCAATCGAGGCGATCTCACCATTGGCAAATTCTGACAAGCCTAAATAGGCGTGCAGCAAGTCGGTTGGCTCAACAATATCATCAATATATTCTGCTTCGCCCGTCACGTGCTTATGAGCGGAATCCTGGCGCTGATCTTGTCCAGTTTGCGAGGTTGCATGCTTGTTCATCATTGCGCCCTCACCCAATTGCTTCACGAGGAAGGCGGTTAGCTTCAACGCCTGTCTCTGTTTCCAGATAAAACCGACGAAGCAAGTTTTTTGCAACAAGCGCACGATAATCAGAAGAGCCGCGCCAGTCGTTCAAAGGTGAGAAGTCATCGTCAAAGCTTGCCATGGCTGTTGTAACAGTTTGCTCGTTCCAAGGCTGACCTTTGAGCTTTGCCTCAACGCTTTTCGCGCGCTTGGGAGTTGCTGCCATGCCACCAAAAGCGATGACTGCATTTTCGACCAGACCATCTTTGATCTTGAGGCGGAACGCACCGCAGACAGTTGAAATATCTTCATCGCGCCGCTTCGAGATTTTATAAACGGCATAGGTGGCATTCTCATCAACGAATGGAAGCCTTATGCTCTCAACAAAATCTCCTTCTTGTCTGTCTTGTTTGCCGTAATCAATAAAGAAGTCTTCAAGCAGCATGGTGCGCCGCTCACCGCCACGGCGCAATGTAACGCTCGCCCTCAACGCGATGAAAGCGGGAGGCGTGTCGCCGATCGGTGAGCCGTTCGCAATATTGCCGCCAATCGTGCCCATGTTGCGAACTTGCTCGCCACCAATACGGTTCCAGCATTCAGCCAATTGCGGAAAGTGTTTTTGGATCAAAGGCAGCATTTCTGTGTAAGAGACACAAGCGCCGATTTTAAGAGCATCTTGTGAAACGTTAATCTCGTGCAATTCATCCAGATGTCCGATGAAGATAACAGGCGAGATAGAACGCATATGTTTCGTGACCCACAAACCAACATCGGTTGCCCCTGCAACAATGGTGGAGTGTGGATGGTCTTTACGAATGTGCGCCAGATCATCCAGTGAGGCAGGCACGAACACGCGATCATCACCGGAGCTTATCTCGATACGTGCGCCATCTTTTAAGCCAGCAAGTTGGTCTTTAACAGACTGCCTCTCAGCAACAAGTGGATCATCTTTAATACCGCCCATCGCGATTGCTTTTTGTGCAGCCTTGATGATTGGCTCATAGCCCGTACAGCGGCACAAATTGCCTTGGAGCGCTGTTTCAATATCGTGATTGCTAGGGTTTGGATTGGACATCCACAGCGCATAAAGCGACATCACGAAGCCCGGTGTGCAAAACCCGCATTGGCTACCGTGTTCATCAACCATCGCTTGTTGCACAGGGTGAAGCGTTCCGTCGGCCTTTTTTAAATGCTCGATGGTGACAACATGGCATCCATCCAGTGAACCAACAAAACGGATACAGGAATTGACGGTTTCATAGACCAGCACATCGCCTTTAAGACGACCAACCAAAACGGTGCAGGCGCCGCAGTCCCCTTCCGCACAGCCTTCTTTCGTGCCGCGCAGACGTTGCTGCAATCTCAAATAATCCAATAATGTCGCGTCCGAAGAAACAGCTTCAAGCACGACAGCTTGATCATTGAGAAGGAAACGCAACTGGCGGCGAACCGACACCATCTATCTAGCTCCCACGATAGGTTGAGTAGCCGAAGGGTGAGGCAAGCAGTGGTACATGATAGTGCTGGTCTGCGTTGGAAACGACAAAGCGAACCGGCACCCGATTAAGAAACACGCCGCCATTTGAGCCCGCAAAATAATCGCCGAGATGAAAGACCAATTCATATTCACCAGTGGCAAACATATCACCTTCCAACATCGGCTCATCACAGCGCCCGTCGCTATTGGTGGTAACTGTTTTCAAATGGTCACGCGCCTGCCCGTCAATGCGGTGAAGTTCAATTGTCAGATTGGCTGCAGGCACGCCAGCGGAGGTATCCAGAACATGGGTCGTCAAACGCCCTTGATTGCCGTTACTCATTGAGAGACTTCCCCCGTATTCGTTGGCCCTGAATTGGCTGATCGATACCACTCAACAATAAGCTTTCGCTCATCTGAAGCAAGATGGGTAATGTTTGCAGGTGGCATGGCGTTGCTCAAGCCTGCTTGAAGATAAATGTCGCGCGCATAGCGTGTAATCTCTGCGTCATTTTCTAGCTTCACCCCTTTGGGCGCTGTTCTAATGCCGTCCCACGCAGGTTCAGCCGCATGGCACATAGCACAGCGACCTAGTATCGTATCTTTCACTTCATCAAAATGCTGAAAGTTTGCAAGCCGCAGTTGCTGAGGTGTCATCGATTGCTCTTCATTCGTTTTCAATTGGCTAGGCACAGTTGAAAGCCAAGCGATCAGAACAAACAGAATTGCCGTTGCAAGCCATGTCCAAGTCGGGTTGCTGGTGCCTGCATGTTTGGCATTGAAATAGTGGCGAATGGTGACACCCATCAAGAACACGAGCGAAGCAATAATCCAGTTGTACTCAGTCGCAAATGATAGCGGGTAATGGTTTGACAGCATCAAGAAGATGACGGGCAGCGTTAGATAATTGTTGTGAAGAGAGCGTTGCTTTGCTTGCATGCCTAATGAGGGGTCGGGCTGCTTGCCTGCTATCAGATCAGCGACGACCTTCTTTTGGTTTGGAATGATGATGAAGAACACATTGGCCGACATAATCGTGCCCGTGAATGCGCCAAGATGCAAAAGGGCTGCCCGTCCGGTGAAGAGCTGCGTATAGCCCCAAGCCATCGCAACAAGCACGAAATATAACAACACCATCAAACGCGTGTTGTCCGCGCCAATCGGCGACTTACACAAGACGTCGTAAATGATCCAACCGCCTGCAATGGAGGCCAGCGAAATCAGGATTGCGGTACCGGCAGAAACATCCAAAACATTGGGATCAACGAGGTATAATTCAGCACCCGCATAATAAACAATGCACAGCAGAATAAAGCCCGACAGCCATGTGCTGTAAGCTTCCCATTTAAACCATGTCAGGTGTTCAGGCATGGATGCAGGCGCAACCATGTATTTTTGAATGTGGTAAAACCCGCCGCCATGAACCTGCCATTCATCACCAGCAGCGCCGTGTGGCAAGGCATCATGTTTGCGAAGGCCGAGATCAAGAGCGATGAAATAGAACGACGAGCCGATCCAAGCAATACCGGTAATGACATGGAGCCAACGCGCAGCAAATCCAAGCCAATCCCACAAAATCGCCAGTTCAAACACTATCGTCTCCTTTTCCAATAATTTGGCAGCACTTGCTTTCAATTGAAATATCAATAAAATTCAAGGACTTTCAAAAAAATCAAGATAGTTCCGAATCAAGTCTAAGCTTTATGTAAATCTATGTCTTATGTGAAAAACCTCAAAACCTTTGTTCGCGTTTATGAACTGCGCAGCATGTCTGCCGCGGGCAGAGATTTGCGGGTTTCTCCGGCTGTTTCAAGCAGCAGAATTTCTGAGTTGGAAAAGCACTTAAGCATTAGACTGTTCAATCGCACCACGCGCCATCTTACCCCAACACAGCAAGGTGATGTTTTTTACAAAGGTGCGATCAAAATTCTAGACACTATTGATGAAGCTGAAGGCAGCGTCGCTGAGATAACGTCAAACCCAAAAGGCACTATCTTCGTTTCTGCTCCGCTTGGCATCGGCAAGAAATTGATCGCGCCGTTGGTGCCTCAATTTCGAGCCCTTTATACAGACATCAATGTTCGCCTCAGGTTGTCAGACAGAAAAGTCGACATTACCAATGAAGGTTTGGATGCGGCTTTTGTTTTGGGTGACCTTCCAGATTCTGATTTGCGGGCAATTCCAGTCCACACTTTTGAGCGAATACTCTGCGCGTCCCCTGATTACATTAAGCGGCTTGGCATGCCTAAAACGGGTGAAGATCTTATCAAAGGCAATCACGAATGCCTGTTGCTTCGCTTCCCAGGCTCTAACGAATTTTTCTGGAATCTTCATGTTGATGACGAGGTGAAGCGCTTTGATTTTTCCAGCCCTTTGGAATCAGATGACGGCGATGTTTTGACCAATTGGGCGCTCACTGGAAATGGCATCGTCAACAAACCAGCATTTGAAGTTGCCAACCACCTTGAAAGCGGAGAGCTTATCAAGGTTGCCGTAAATAATCCGCCAACCAATCAACCGTTTTCATGCGTCTACCCTCACAAGCGCCTACAAGACCCTAAGGTAAGGCTGTTTATTGAATTCATGGTGAAGGAATGCAAAGAGCAGCTTTTATGACAATAAAAAACATAATCTTTTTCAAAAATATAAAGACAATTTGCGTCGGTTTTTGAATTAGTATTCCCATCCTAATTGGAGGATTTTACCCTGCCCCATCGTTATCCAAGAGACATGCATGGTTATGGCGCATCAACGCCTAAAGTGACATGGCCGAATGGCGCGCATATCGCGGTTCAATTCGTCGTCAATTACGAAGAAGGCGGCGAAAACAATATTTTGCATGGCGATGCTGCCTCTGAAGCTTTTTTGTCTGAAATTGTGGGGGCTGCCGCATGGCCGGATCAGCGCCATTGGAACATGGAATCAATTTATGAATATGGCGCACGCGCAGGATTTTGGCGTTTGCACCGCTTATTCACCGAGCGCAAAATCCCCGTAACAGTCTATGGCGTTGCAACCGCTTTAGAGCGCTCGCCTGCTCAAGTAGAAGCGATGCAGTTGGCCGATTGGGAAATTGCCTCTCACGGCCTAAAGTGGATTGAGCATAAAGACTTTTCCAAGGATGAAGAACGCGCGTCCATTGAGGAAGAAATTAAATTACACGCGGCCGTAACAGGTGAGCCGCCGCGTGGTTGGTACACGGGGCGTTGTTCTGAAAACACGGTTGATCTAATCACTGAAAATGGCAGCCTCGATTATGTCTCGGATAGCTACGCCGACGACCTACCCTATTGGCATCACCATGCTGGTCGCGATCAATTGGTCATTCCTTATACGCTTGATTGCAACGATATGCGCTTTGCAACACCGCAAGGGTTTAATTCAGGTGATCAGTTCTACACTTACTTAAAAGATACCTTCGACACGCTTTACGCTGAAGGTGTTGCGGGTAGTCCAAAAATGATGAACATCGGCTTGCATTGCAGGCTCGTGGGCAGACCGGGCCGTGCAGCAGCCATTGCCAAGTTTTTGGATTATGTTGCAAGCCACGACAATGTTTGGTGCGCGCGCCGGATAGACATTGCAGAGCATTGGAAAACTATGCATCCACCAGCAAAGCAGCAGGCGTATCCTGCGACTATGAATAAAGAGAAATTCGTCGAAACTTATGGCAGCATCTTTGAGCATTCTGCTTGGGTCGCAGAGCGTGCCTTTGATGATGAACTGGGACCAGCACACAATACGGCGGTCGGCCTTCATGCCGCCATGGCGAAACAGTTTCGACTGGCAGATGATGAAGAGCGCCTCGGTGTTTTAAAGGCCCACCCTGATCTTGCTGGCAAACTGGCAGCAGCCAAACGGTTGACGCAGGAATCAACCAACGAACAAGCAAGCGCGGGGCTTGATGCCTTGACCGACGAGGAACGCGCCCAATTTACTGAGCTCAACGAGCGCTATACCGCCAAGTTCGGCTTTCCCTTTATCATTGCGGTCAAAGGGCTGAACAAGGCGCATATCTTGGCGGCTTTTGAGCAGCGCATCAACAATGACCGCGCCGAAGAATTTGCCACCGCCTGCAAACAGGTTGAGCGCATTGCCCGCCTTCGACTAAACGACATATTGCCATCTGGCTAAAGGAACCATCATGAGTGATCGCTCTTATTACGCCCCCCAAGGCGGCCTCCCAAAGCAGACGGAATTGCTGACAGGCCGTGCCGTCTTTACTGATGCCTATGCCGTCCTTCCCAAAGGCACCATGCAGGATATTGTGACCAGCAAATTGCCTTTTTGGGAGAAAACGCGAGCTTGGATTATTGCCCGCCCGATGAGCGGATTTGCTGAAACTTTCTCGCAGTACATTATGGAAGTTGAGCCTAATGGTGGTAGCAATACGCCAGAGCCTGAGGACAAGGTGCAAGGTGTGTTGTTCATCGTGGAAGGTGAATTGACCCTAACGATTGCGGGCAAAGAGCATGTCTTGAAAGAAGGTGGATACGCCTATTTACCGCCCGCTGAAAAATGGACTGCGTTTAACAAGAGCAACAAACCTGTCCGCTTCCATTGGATTAGAAAAGCCTATGAAGCCGTTGAAGGCATTGATGCGCCTGACGTTATCATCACCAATGACAATGAGGTAGCACCGACGCCCATGCCTAACACAGAGGGCAAATGGGCAACGACGCGCTTTGTTGACCCTGACGATATGCGCCACGATATGCATGTGACCATCGTCACGCTTGCGCCGGGTGCAGTTATTCCGTTTGCTGAAACGCATGTGATGGAGCACGGCCTATACGTGCTTGAAGGCAAGGCGGTCTATCGTCTCAATCAAGACTGGGTGGAAGTGGAAGCGGGCGACTTTATGTTGCTACGCGCGTTCTGCCCGCAAGCTTGTTATGCTGGTGGACCTTCGAACTTCCGCTATCTGTTATATAAAGATGTAAACCGACACATGAAACTTTCGCTGAGCAAGCTCTAATGCAGAAGATATCCATCCAACCATTGACCAAAGATGCCTTCGCCCCATTTGGCGATGTGATTGAATGTGCGGGTGATCCAAGTTTTGCAATCAACAATGGCATGTGCGACCGCTATCATGGTCTGGCCCACCCCTTCAGCGCGGATGTGGCGGATGATGCAGATGCGCACGTCGCCATAAGCCTTGGACGTGGCCGCCCCTATGCTTTGCCTTTAACCCTTAAAATGATGGAGCGGCACCCTTTGGGAAGCCAAGCGTTTATTCCAATGCAACCGCATCCCTTCCTCGTGATTGTAGCGCCCAACGTTGATAACGCGCCTGCCACACCGCTTGCCTTCATGACCAAGATTGGTCAAGGCGTGAACTATCACTGCAATGTCTGGCACGGCGTTTTAACACCGTTAGACGTGCAGACAGATTTCATCATTGTCGATCGTTTCGGCGACGCTAATAACTTAGAAGAGCACTATTTTGACCAACCCTATTTGATTGATCAAAATAGCTAAGCTAATTAATCGGAGACAACGTTTTGACGTTGTGAACCCAAGCCTTCAATCGCGACTTCCATAACATCTCCAGCCTTCAAATAAACCGGCTCAGGCTTAATGCCCATGCCAACCCCTGGAGGCGTGCCTGTCGAAATCACATCACCGGGGTGAAGCGTGAAGAGGCTGGATAAATGTTCGATGATTTCCGCCACGCTAAAGATCATTGTCGACGTATTGCCGTTTTGCATCCGCTTGCCGTTTACATCCAGTGTAAGCGATAGGTTCTGCGGGTCTGGCACGTCATCGCGCGTTACCAACCACGGACCAGTCGGGCCGAACGTGTCGCAGGATTTACCCTTGGTCCACTGGCCAGAAAATGCGGTTTGGAAGTCACGCTCAGACACGTCGTTACAAACGCAATAACCAGCCACATAATCAAGCGCATCATCTTTGCTGACGT
>CAZKKW010000099.1:0-1264 GCA_964553335.1 uncultured Hyphomicrobiales bacterium
GGGTGAAAGTAACCGTGAACAAAAAATGAATAAAATATAATTTTTATATATTTTTCAGATGGTTAGATTGGTATTGCAAAAAGAGAACAAAAGTGGTACATTGTTCTCAACTCAGGCAGTGCTTGAAAAATGAATACAACCAACTTGTGTGAAAAATAAAGGGGATTATCGTGGGCGAAAATGCATTGCGATTGGTGGAAGGTACCAGCATGGATAAAACAAAGGCGCTAGATGCGGCTTTAGGTCAAATTGAGCGAGCTTTCGGTAAAGGCTCGATTATGAAACTTGGTAAAGCAGGCACGGAGCTTGATATTGAAACAGTATCAACAGGCTCTTTGGGGCTTGATATTGCGCTTGGTGTGGGTGGTTTGCCGCGCGGGCGTATTATTGAGGTCTATGGACCAGAATCATCCGGTAAAACAACGCTTGCTCTTCATACAGTGGCAGAAGCTCAAAAGACGGGCGGCATTTGTGCCTTCGTTGATGCGGAGCACGCGCTTGATCCGGTTTATGCGCGCAAGCTTGGTGTTGACCTTGATGAACTTTTGATCTCTCAGCCTGATACAGGTGAGCAGGCTTTGGAAATTACCGACACATTGGTGCGCTCAGGTGCTGTTGATGTTTTGGTGATCGATTCCGTTGCAGCTTTAACACCGCGCGCTGAAATTGAAGGCGATATGGGCGATAGCCTCCCTGGTTTGCAAGCCCGTTTGATGAGCCAAGCGCTTCGTAAGTTGACAGCGTCTATTGCGCGTTCGCGTACCATGGTGATTTTCATCAACCAAATTCGCATGAAAATCGGTGTGATGTTTGGTAGCCCTGAGACCACAACAGGTGGTAATGCGCTTAAATTTTATTCCTCTGTTCGATTGGATATTCGCCGTATCGGTGCGATCAAAGAACGTGATGAAGTGACAGGCAACCAGACCCGCGTGAAAGTGGTGAAAAACAAAGTTGCACCGCCCTTCAAGCAAGTCGAATTTGACATCATGTATGGTCAAGGTGTTTCAAAAACGGGCGAGCTGCTTGATCTTGGTGTTAAAGCCGGTCTCGTCGAGAAATCAGGTTCTTGGTTCTCCTATGACAGCCAGCGATTAGGGCAGGGACGAGAGAATTCGAAACAGTTCCTAACTGATAATCCTGATTTGGCCAATGAGATTGAATCAGCGATTAGGCAAAATGCTGGATTGATTGCTGAAAAGTTCTTGGAAGAAGGCCCAGCAGAACCTGAAGTTGATAGTCCTGATGAGGATGATGTGGAATA
>CAZKKW010000099.1:1364-9518 GCA_964553335.1 uncultured Hyphomicrobiales bacterium
CGCATATCCCGTTTTCATTTGTGGTGTTGGTGCGTGTTCATAGTGGACAATCCTTGCCGCTCTTACTAAGAAGATGGACAGAAAAATGGTGTGATCACCGATCGTGAATTTGCGACAAGGTCGCAACCAAGTTGGAGACGTAAGTACAATGACGGGTGTCAATGATATTAGAAAAGGCTTCCTGTCTTATTTCGGTGGTGAGGGCCATGAAGTGGTCAACTCTGGCCCCTTGGTTCCGCGCAATGATCCAACCTTGATGTTCACCAATGCAGGCATGGTTCCGTTCAAGAATTATTTTACCGGACTTGAAAAGCCGGCATACCCACGCGCTGCAACATCACAAAAATGCGTGCGTGCTGGCGGTAAGCACAACGACCTTGATAATGTCGGCTATACAGCTCGCCACCACACGTTTTTTGAAATGCTGGGTAATTTTTCTTTCGGCGATTACTTCAAGGATCAAGCCATCGAACACGCGTGGAATTTGATCACCCGTGATTTTGAAATCAACAAAGATAGATTGTTGGTCACCGTTTATCACGACGATGATGAAGCATTTGATCTATGGAAGAAAATCGCTGGCCTGCCCGATGAACGCATCATCCGCATCGCGACCTCAGACAATTTTTGGTCCATGGGTGAGACCGGTCCTTGCGGGCCTTGTTCTGAAATTTTTTATGATCACGGTGATCATATTTGGGGGGGACCTCCAGGCAGTGCGGAAGAAGACGGTGACCGCTTCATCGAAATTTGGAATTTGGTGTTCATGCAATATGAACAAATTTCAAAAGATGAACGCATCAACCTTCCAAAACCGTCCATTGATACAGGCATGGGGCTCGAGCGGATTGCGGCTTTGTTACAAGGTAAGCACGATAATTACGATACAGATTTATTCCAGTCGCTGATTGCGGCGTCCGTTGACCTCACGGGCGTTAAGGCTGAAGGTGACACCCAAGCGAGCCACCGCGTCATCGCTGACCATTTACGGGCGACTAGCTTTTTGATTGCAGACGGTGTGCTGCCTTCTAATGAAGGGCGCGGCTATGTGCTTCGCCGTATCATGCGTCGTGCCATGCGCCATGCCCATTTGCTCGGTTCGAAAGACCCGCTGGTCTATCGTTTGGTGCCCACATTGATTTCAGAGATGGGACAAGCCTATCCAGAATTGGTGCGCGGTGAAGCATTGATCACCGAAACATTGAAGCTAGAAGAAGAGCGGTTCCGCAAAACATTGTCGCGGGGCCTCGGCCTGCTTGATGAGGCGACATCAAGTTTCAACGCAGGTGATGAACTAGACGGCGAAACAGCCTTTAAACTTTACGACACTTACGGTTTCCCGCTTGATCTAACGCAAGATGCTTTGCGTGCCCGCGAGATTGAGGTCGATCTTGATGGCTTTAAGACAGCGATGGAGCGGCAAAAAGCAGAAGCGCGTGCTTCGTGGTCGGGTTCTGGTGATGCCGCCGCAGAAACCATTTGGCTAACCTTGCGCGAACGTCTCGGTGTGACAGAATTTTTGGGCTATGAGATGGAACAGGCGGAAGCCGTTGTGACTGCCATCGTTAAGGACGGTGCAGAAGTTTCAACGCTTAAGGCTGCTGACACTGCCGCGATTATTTTCAACCAGACGCCGTTTTATGGAGAATCCGGTGGTCAGGTTGGGGATCACGGCTCTGTCCGCATCGGCGACAATTTATTCCGCGTAACAGACACGCAAAAGAAGGCGGATGGCGTCTTCGTCCATCACGGCAAAATGGAAACGGGCACCTTATCGATTGATGATGCGGTGGAGCTTGATGTCGACCATCAACGCAGGACCCGCGTTCGCGCCAATCACTCAGCAACCCACTTAGTGCATGAGGCATTGCGTGAAGTGTTAGGTGATCATGTGGCTCAAAAAGGGTCGCTTGTTTCAGATGAACGGCTGCGGTTTGACTTCTCACATCCTAAACCAATGAGCGAAGACGAGCTCATGCGTGTTGAAGAGATTGCCAATAATATCATCTTGCAAAACGGCGAAGTTTCCACCCGCGTGATGGCGGTGGATGATGCGATTGAAGCAGGCGCAATGGCACTTTTTGGCGAGAAATATGGTGACGAGGTTCGCGTGGTCTCTATGGGGCTCGTGGATGAAGGCGATAAAGCGGGCGAGATTTATTCGCTCGAATTATGCGGCGGCACTCATGTTAAGCGGACTGGCGATATTGGGCTTGTGAAGCTCGTGCAAGAATCTGCAAGTGCCGCAGGCGTTCGCCGCCTAGAAGCACTCACAGCAGACCGTGCCCGTGAAGAATTTGGCGCACAAGACCGTCAGCTCAAAGAAATTGCCTCCTTGCTGAAGGTCGGTGTGGGTGATGTATCATCGCGTATTTCAGCCCTTGTTGAAGAACGCAAACGCCTTGAAAAAGAGCTCAATGATGCCAAGAAGCATTTGGCTCTGTCAGGCGGCGCTGGTCAGGCGGATGACAAGCCAGTGGATGTAAATGGTATCCAGTTCATCGGGCGGGTTGTGAAGGGTATTGCGCCGAAAGAACTGAAAGGCATTGTGGACGAAGCCAAACAAACGTTAGGTTCTGGCGTTGTGGTTCTCGTCGGTGTTTCTGACGATGGAAAGGCCGGTATTGTGGTTGGTGTTACATCTGATTTAACCGATAAATATAACGCGGTTGATTTGGTGCGAGCAGGCTCTGAAGCACTTGGTGGTAAGGGCGGCGGCGGTCGGCCAGATATGGCACAAGCTGGTGGGCCAGATGCGGATAAAGCAGAGGCCGCTGTTGAAGCCGTCCGCGCAGCACTTTGAGCTTTTTAAAAGCAAATTGAAAAACTCATCGACTAGATCGTTTCGACCAAATAAAAACACCGCCAAAAGGCGGTGTTTTGTACTTCGTAAGCTTCACATATTGGAAGCCGATTTGTTAGCCCATTGCTTTTTGAAGATTTTCATCAACTTTATCAAGGAAGCCAATTGTTGAAAGCCAAGGCTGATCTGGGCCGATCAATAGGGCCAGATCTTTTGTCATAAAGCCGGTTTCAACAGTGTTGATGCAAACCTCTTCAAGCGTTTTGGCAAATTTCGCCAATTTCTCGTTTTCATCAAGCTTTGCACGGTGCGCAAGGCCGCGTGTCCAAGCAAAGATAGAAGCGATTGAGTTGGTCGATGTTTCTTCACCTTTTTGGTGCTGACGGTAGTGGCGTGTCACGGTGCCGTGGGCTGCTTCTGCTTCCACAGTTTTGCCGTCTGGCGTCATCAATACAGATGTCATGAGACCCAGTGAACCGAAGCCTTGAGCAACCGTGTCAGACTGCACATCGCCATCGTAGTTTTTACAAGCCCAAACATAACCACCAGACCATTTAAGGTTTGATGCTACCATGTCATCAATCAAACGGTGTTCGTAAATGATGCCTGCTTCATCGAATTGTTTTTTGAATTCTGATTGGTAGATTTCTTCAAAGATGTCTTTGAAACGACCGTCATAAATTTTCATGATGGTGTTCTTTGTTGAAAGATAAACCGGCACTTTGCGTTGTAGGCCGTAGTTCAATGAAGCGCGGGCGAAATCGATGATTGAGCTATCAAGATTGTACATGCCCATTGCGATGCCTGAAGAAGGGGCGTCAAAGATGTCGTATTCTTCTTCTGTGCCATCCTCACCAACGAATTTCATGGTGATTTTGCCTTTGCCAGGGAATTTGAAATCCGTCGCGCGGTATTGGTCACCAAATGCGTGGCGGCCAACAATCACTGGCTGTGTCCAACCTGGAACCAAACGCGGAACGTTTTCGCAGATGATCGGCTCGCGGAAAATAACACCGCCAAGAATGTTGCGAATTGTGCCGTTTGGCGAACGCCACATTTGCTTGAGGTTAAACTCTTCAACACGGCCTTCATCTGGTGTGATGGTCGCACATTTAATGCCGACGCCATGCTTTTTGATCGCTTCAGCTGAATCAATTGTGATCTGGTCGTTTGTACGATCACGCTCTTCCACGCCGAGGTCATAGTAGTGAAGGTCTACATCAAGATACGGGTGAATGAGTTTTTCTTTGATGAATGCCCAAATGATCCGCGTCATCTCATCGCCGTCTAGCTCGACGACTGGGTTTGCTACCTTAATTTTGTCCATAATATACCTCTTTGGCGCTGCCTGCGGAGGGGCGCAGGCTTGTTTCGCCTTCCCTATAACAAAGCAGAGGGCTTGCTGAAAGGCCTCTTTAATCAAAAAGCTGTTGGTTCTGGCGTTTGGCTTTGTTAAACCCACCTCAATCTTGATCAAGGTAATGAAAATGTCAGGCACAGCAAAAGACAAAACACTGCTAACGGGCGGGCCTGTGGTTATTCTCGTCGAGCCGCAATTGGGCGAAAATATAGGCACAGCGGCTCGTGCTATGGCAAATTTTGGGTTGTCAGATCTGCGTTTGGTCAATCCGCGTGATGGTTGGCCGTCTGAGACCGCGCGCAATGCTGCCAGTGGTGCACACCATGTTATTGATAATGTTCGCGTTTTTGAAACGCTGGAAGAGGCGATTGCCGACCTTCACTTTGTGCTCGCAACAACTGCCCGCGAGCGCGACATGAACAAAGCCGTCTCAGAACCACGTGCTGCTGCTGAAGGCTTGTTGAAACGGGAGCAGCAGGGCGAAAAATGCGGCATTTTGTTTGGGCGCGAGCGTTGGGGGCTGAAAAATTGGGAAGTTGGGCTTTCAAATGAAATTGTGACGTTCCCGGTCAATCCAGCTTTTGCCTCGCTCAATATCGCGCAAGCTGTGTTGTTGATGTCTTATGAGTGGATGCAAACCAAGCGTGCCCATGATGCGGTGGATGTAGAAATCGGCTTTGAAACCCGCGAAATTGAAGCAGCGACCCGTGAAGATATAGTCGGGCTGCTTGATCACATGGTCGAAGCCTTGGATCGTGTGGATTATTTCTATCCGGAAGGGCGGCGGGAGCCTTTGACCCAGAATTTACGCCTTACTTTGTCAAAAGCGAACTTCACCCAAATTGAAGCACGTAATTTTCGTGGCGTGATTGCCGCTCTTGATCGACGGAAGACGCGTGGACAATTGGCGGATTTAGCAGCTCTCAAGAAAGCTGATGACGAAGGCAAAAGTGGTGATGAGTGACGTGAAGGGGGAAGCCAAAACGGTTCTAACCTTTGATTCTGGCTTTGGTGGCTTGTCGGTGTTTCAACATCTGCGCGAGGCGCTGCCTGCTTGTAATCATATCTATGTGGCGGATGATGTTGGTTTTCCTTATGGCGATTGGGAAGAGGGCGCACTGATTGATCATTGTGCTTTGACAATGGAAACGCTCATTGAGCGCTTTAAGCCTGACATTGTGGTGATTGCTTGCAATACGGCATCAACGGCTTTGTTGCCGCGCTTGCGCAGGGCTCATAGCATTGAATTTGTTGGCACAGTGCCAGCCATTAAACCGGCGGCAACCCTTTCAAAAAGCGGCATGATTTCTGTGCTTGCCACACCTGGTACGGTGAGGCGCGATTATACGGCAGCGTTAATTGACACCTTTGCAACCCATCAAGATATCACCCTTGTTGGCTCACCCCATTTAGCTGCACTTGCTGATCAGCACATGGCAGGTGAGGCAATTGATGAAGATGATGTCTTTCGTGAGATATTGCCGTGTTTTCAAGAACAAGATGAGCGCCGCACAGATGTGATTGTGCTTGCTTGTACGCACTATCCGCTTTTATTGCCGTTGTTTGAAAAGTTGGCCCCTTGGCCGGTGACGTTCGTTGATTCTGGCGCCGCTATTGCACGGCGGGTGGAAGACCTTTTGCCCGTTCTTGAGGGGGTGGGGCAGGCACCGCGTTTTGAGTTCACCTCTGGTGCAACCTTTCCTGCGAATTTGGTGGCACATTATTCTGCTTAAGTATGGCGTTAAAACCGCCTGTTTGGTTGACATTTACCCAAAGCGGCCATATATCTCCGCCACTTACTTCTGAGGGAGTAGGTAACCCCCGTGAAATGATGGCACCGCTGCTGGAGTTTCTGTCGTCTTTTTCTCATTAGAGAGAAGGAAAAGGAGGGCGTGTTTCTAAAATATAAAACCAAAGGAAACCACGATGGCAAAGCGTGAACAAGCTAAGTATAAAATTGACCGCCGCATGGGCGAAAATATCTGGGGTCGTCCAAAGAGCCCGGTAAACCGCCGCGATTATGGCCCAGGCCAGCACGGTCAGCGCCGCAAAGGCAAACTCTCAGATTTCGGTCTACAGCTTCGTGCAAAACAGAAGCTTAAAGGCTACTATGGCAATATTTCAGAAAAACAATTCCGCCGCATCTACGGTGAAGCTGTTCGTTTGAAGGGCGATACATCAGAAAACCTAATTGGTCTTCTTGAGCGCCGTCTTGACGCGTTGATCTATCGCGCGAAATTCGTGCCAACCGTTTTTGCTGCACGTCAGTTCGTAAACCACGGCCACGTAACAGTGAACGGCAAGAAAGTGAACATTCCATCTTACCGTTGTAAAGTTGGTGACGTGGTTGCTGTGAAAGAAAGCTCTAAGCAACTTATCATGGTGATTGAAGCAACAGGCCTCACAGAGCGTGAAGTGCCAGAATATGTTGAAGCAGACCACAACAAATTGGCCGCAAGCCTTGTGCGTATTCCAACATTGTCAGACGTTCCATACCCAGTGATGATGGAACCAAACCTCGTAGTCGAGTTTTATTCTCGCTAAGGTTTTGCAATATCAAATTCAAAAAGGCCGCCTTATGGGCGGCCTTTTTTTTGGTTCTTTGTCTGTGCTGAAACAAAGTCAGGCTAGAATCAAAAAAGCCACCCAGAAAACTGGGTGGCTTTAAAAATTTTCTCAGTAACTAAGAGGCTTAGCTAAGAGGTGCAACCGCTAGGATCACTGTGAATTTCTCGCAGTAGATGTATAGCTCTTTGTATTTGCTTGTGTCGATACCTGCAGGCACGGTGAATGACGCTTCACCTTTTTTCACTGTAAGCTTGTCGTGAATTTTTGAACCTTTAGCGTATTGCTCGCCGTTACCAAAACCGATTTTGATGTCTGGTGGGTTCTTTGATGGGTCAAAAAGGTAATCGCTACCTAGAATAACCTTCGTTTTGTCACCGGATTTTTTAACAGTCACTGTACCTTTAACATTGTAACCTTTACGGCCGCTTAGTGAACCAGTGCGTTTTGAACCTGCAAGTGCTGGCATTGTACCTGTTGCAACAGCAGCAGCTGCACCAACGGTAAGACCTGCGAATTGACGACGTGTAAGAGACATGATTGTTCTCCCCTGTAATTAGTTTCAAGTGACTTAAATGTAGTGATAGTTGAGAAATTACCAAAGCACGTGTGATGACAATTACTCACGGGGGCGTGAAGTTGTGTTATGTTGGTCATATTCAAAGGCGGACTTATTCCATCACTTCAACGGTTGACGATGAAGGGTGGGACTGACAAAAAGCCTTATGAGTAAAGCATTAGACCCAATAATCGCGCCTGAAACTGAGAGCATGGATGTGTGCCATCCGTTGTTTTTAACCGCGCCTTCTTCAGTCACATTTAAGAAAGTGCGCAAGCGTCTTTTGCGGCAAGTGCAGGCGGCGATGGATGATTTTGGCATGGTGAAAGAGGGGCAAAAATGGCTTGTTTGCTTGTCTGGCGGCAAAGATTCCTACACATTGCTCTCGCTTTTGCTGGATTTAAAATCGCGCGGCGTTCTGCCTGTCGAGCTTTTGGCTTGTAATCTTGACCAAGCTCAACCCGGTTTCCCGCAGCATATATTGCCAGCATTCTTTGAAAAATATGACATTCCAAACCGGATTGTGCGCGAAGATACCTATTCAATCGTCAAAGAAAAGGTGCCGGAAAACGCGACCTATTGTGCGCTTTGCTCGCGCTTGAGGCGTGGTAATCTTTACCGCATCGCGCGTGAAGAGGGGTGTTCTGCTGTTATTCTAGGCCATCACCGTGATGATATTTTGGAGACGTTCTTCCTCAATCTCTTCCATGGCGGGCGCTTGGCCTCTATGCCGCCGAAACTTGTGAATGATGAAGGCGACCTCTTCGTGATGCGTCCGCTATCTTATTGTGCAGAAGAAGACATCGAGAAATTCTCCAACGGCATGGAATTCCCCATCATCCCGTGTGACCTATGTGGTTCGCAAGA
>CAZKKW010000100.1:0-9344 GCA_964553335.1 uncultured Hyphomicrobiales bacterium
ATGAACTGCTCATAGGCCTGCGGTTCAACATCAAAATTCATCGCAAAGGCAACAACACGGCCATCCACCACGTGCCAACGAATTGTGTCGCCTGAGAATAGCCGCTGACCATCACCGAGGTAATCGACCAGTCGATGCACTTTGACCCCGCGCCTCTCATTAGGTCTTACAATTTCCAAATCGATGCGTGCACGACGATAATGCAAAACAAGGCCATATCCATTTGGCCCCTTGCAATAATCACTATGGCCTGTGGCCCCAACTGTGAACGTCTCGCAATTTGGTTCTAAGCGGGAAAAATCACGAAATTCTTCTGCGTTAGCTGTGGATGCGATCAATATCGACAAAAGAAGGGCTTTTACAAACATCATGCTTGCTTATTTAAGAAACTTGACGCGCATTGCCAACTGAAGGAAATAGAATGCCAACACCCGCCAAACCTTATAGAGGTCTCGTAGCTGATATGGTCAACGCATTTCTTAGTTCCAAAAAATTCGAATTCTTCATCACAGCCCTGATTATTTTCAACGCCATCACCCTTGGCCTTGAAACAAGTGAAAGCTTAATGGCTAAACATGGCGGGTTGCTGCATTTCATTGATCGAGTGGTGCTTTATATTTTCGTTGCAGAATTGCTGGCAAAGCTCTTCGTATTCCGTCACCGCTTCTTCACTGATCCGTGGAACATCTTTGATTTCATTATTGTCGGTATCGCCTTAGTGCCATCAAGCGGCGCGTTCTCTGTGCTTCGGGCGCTGCGTATTTTGCGGGTGTTGCGGCTTGTCTCGATTGTGCCAGCCCTGCGCCGTGTTGTTGGTGCTTTCATTGAAGCGCTTCCAGGCATGGGGTCAATCTTCCTGCTTATGGGTCTTGTGTTTTATGTCTTCTCTGTGATGGCGACAAAACTATTTTCCGACACGTTCCCGCAGTGGTTCGGCACCTTGAGTGAATCAGCCTATTCGCTCTTTCAGATCATGACGCTTGAAAGCTGGTCCATGGGCATTGTGCGCCCCGTGATGGAAGTGCACCCCTATGCGTGGGCGTTTTTCGTGCCCTTTATTCTCTGCACAACCTTCACCGTGTTGAACTTGTTTATCGGTGTCATCGTATCAGCCATGCAGGACGAACATGAAGCGGATGCCGACGCAGATCGTCAGGCAATTCATGATGAGACGGCAGAAGTATTAAATGAGGTGAAAGCGCTTCGTGCGGAAATTGGCGAGCTTAAAAGCCAGATCAGTAAAACCTGAACGAGATATAGGGCTGTTTTTAATAAACGGGGCGATTTTGCTGAAAGCAATCTAGCAAAGGGCTTCGATTTCTTCATCTTCCAGATCACCTGGTACAATGGTCATCGGAATTGGAAAATGGGTGGTCATTGTTCTGGTGAAGCTTGAAACAAGCGGGCCTGGCCCTTCGCCGTCTACACTTGCAGCAAGAATCAAAATGACGATATCCTCGTCATTTTCAACCAGCTCAACAATCACCTCATGGGGTGTGCCTTCCAAGATCAATTGCTCTGGTTCAATGTTCGCACTGTCGCGCACAACGTCAGTATATTTCACCAAAACAGCTTCAGCAGCCTCTTGCGATTCAGCCCGCATGATGCTTTCAACGCCAAGCCAATGTTGGAATTCAGTCGGTTTGATCACATAGAGCATAAGCAGCTGGCCGCCGGTCTTCTCCGCCCTCTTTGAAGCATAAGCGACAGCACGACTGCATTCTGGTGTGTCGTCGATCACCACCAGAAACTTCCGCTTGTGTCCTTCTTCAGAACTTTTTCTCTTAAACCCCATCCGACGATCCTGCCATTAGTTACATAAATCGACAAGCGTCTTATCGAAGGAAGCCCAAAATATCTTTGACATCATCCATGATCGGACGTGCAATTGCGCTGGCGCGTTCGCCACCGTTACGAAGAATTCCGTCAATATAATCAGGTTGTTCCATCAAACGCTGCATTTCATTTGCAACGGGACTTAACTGGGTTAGTGCGAGTTCTGCAAGGGCTGGCTTAAATTCTGAAAATTGCTTGCCGCCAAAATCATCCAATACCGCCTGCTTGCTCACCCCTGAAAGGGCGGCAAAAATGCCGACAAGATTTTCTGCTTCCGCGCGGCCTTTAAGGCCTTCTTCTTCACTCGGCAAGCCGTCGGGATCTGTCTTTGCCTTGCGGAGCTTCTTCATGATCGTATCAGCGTCATCGGTCAAATTAATGCGGGACAAATCAGAAGGATCAGATTTCGACATCTTCTTAGACCCGTCACGCAAAGACATCACACGGGTCGCGGGCCCTTGGATCAACGGTTCAGGCAACGGGAAGAACGCACCCTCATGGCCTTGCTCAGCAATCGCGTCAGCCAAATCAAGGTTAAACTTCGAGGCAATGTCGCGGGAAAGCTCAAGGTGTTGCTTTTGATCGTCACCCACAGGCACATGGGTTGCCTTATAAGCCAGAATATCGGCGGCCATTAAATTGGGATAGGAGAACAGGCCAACAGAGGCATTTTCTTTGTTTTTACCAGCTTTGTCTTTGAACTGGGTCATGCGGTTCAACCAACCCATGCGGGCGATACAGTTGAAAACCCATGCAAGTTCCGCGTGCGCTGTGACTTGGCTTTGGTTGAAAACAATGTGCTTCATCGGATCAATGCCGGCTGCGATAAAGGCGGCACTTACTTCGCGAATGCTATTGCGAAGAACGTCAGGTGGTTGAATTTCTGCGGTGATAGCATGTTGGTCCACAACGCAATAAAGGCATTCATGGCTTTCTTGCAGAGCGACGAATTTGACGATGGCGCCAAGATAGTTTCCTAAGTGCAAATTACCTGTTGGCTGCACGCCAGAAAATACCCGTGGCTGGAAAGTTGCTTCACTCATATCGTTCCCGATCCGTTATTGCTTTTTCGGTGTTCGCCGAAAGTTTGCGAGGATTTGCCTGAAATTTACAGCACCCGTCAAGCGGCACAACGCAAAATAAATCATCATACCGACAAGTACGACGCCAAGGAGAGCCAAAGCCTTTGTCACGGCGGTCTCAAGAAATCCACCTTGTTCTAGGATGTTTTGAAGCCAATACAATGCTGCACCCATGCCAATACTGGCGGCGACCATCATCAGCAATCTTCTCAAGGTTGCCCCATCCAGTGGCCAATGGCCCTTGATTTGCAAATGAACAAACAGCAAAACCACATTCACCCAAGCTGAAATGCTGGTTGCAATGGCAATGCCAACATGAGCTAAAGAGGGGAAAAGGGCGATTGATAAGATGACATTTAAGAGCGCATTGATGCCCGCATAATACATCGGCGTGCGCGTGTCTTCTCTGGCGAAAAAAGCTGGTGAGAAGACTTTGATCAAGACGAATGCGGGCAAGCCAAAGGCAAAAGCTGAAAGTGCTACCGCGGTGCCACTGGTTGCTAACGCATCAAACGCGCCGCGTTCATAAAGCACCGTCGTAATCAAATGCGGCATGATCACCAAGGCTGCAGCTGACGGCAAGGTTAAAAACATCGCAAATTCGAGCGATTGGTTTTGCGTCTGTATTGCTTTGTCTTGAACACCGGCTTTTAAGTCGCGCGATAATTCAGGAAGAAGAACCACACCAATTGCAATGCCGATAACACCAAGGGGCAATTGATAGATACGGTCAGCATATTGTAACAGAGCGATTGCACCGTCTTGGGCTGATGCGATGATTTGCCCAACAAGCAGGTTGATTTGTGTGATGCCGCCAGCAATTGCTGTGGGGACCGCCAAAATCAGAACACGTTTTACGGCAGGCGTCATTTTGGGGGTCGCAAGCTTCAGCCGAAACCCTGTTTTGCGCACCGCCACCCAAACCAGCGCCAATTGCGCAAAGCCGGAAGCAAATACACCCCAAGCCATGAGGCGGCCAGTGATCGGGTTATTGCCTGTTTCCAAAACGGTACATGCTAATAACACCGCAATCATGATGATGTTCAAAAGCACCGGCACGAAGGCTGCTGCAAAGTAATGGCGGAAGGAATTCAACACGCCTGAGAGCATCGCAACCAGTGACATGCAAAACAGGTAGGGGAACATGATGCGCGCAAGATCAATGGTCAGCAGTGTTTTGTCGCTGCCCTGTCCAAAGCGTGGCGCAATAACCGTTTCCACCAACCACGGCATAGAAATTTCAGCAAGGGCGGTTAAAACCAATAAAACAATGAAAAGGACGGAGAAAACCTGACGGGCGAACTCTTGCGCTGCTTCGCGGCCTCCCCCTTCAAGTTCTTTGGCAAAAAGGGGAATGAAAGCCGTATTAAAGGCCCCTTCAGCAAATAGTCTGCGGAAAAAGTTGGGAAAGCGGAAGGCTGCGTAAAAAGCATCAGCAACTGGTCCAGCACCAATTAAGCTTGCGATTAAAATCTCACGCGCAAAACCTAAAACGCGGCTTGCAATGGTCGCGCCACCAACTGTTGCGATGCTTTTAAATAGCCGCATGGTCAGGCCGCCTTCTTGGTTGGCTTTTTGGGTGGTGTAAACACTTTTTCCAAAACCTTTTTAATACGGTTTTGGCGCGGTTTATCGACAATTTTCTGCCCCATAAGGTCCGTCACATAAAACACATCCACAGCCCGTTCGCCAAATGTTGAAATATGCGCGGTCGACGTATTTAAATTTAGTTCAAACAAACTGTGCGCAAGATCGCGCAAAAGGCCTGTTCTGTCTTTGCCTGATGCTTCAATCACCGTGAAATTGTTGGAGAGCGTATTATCAACGACGATGTTTGTCTCCACTGTAAAGGCCTTTGCCGATTTCTTAATCGAACGATGGGACTTGCCACCATTTTGTTCTGGAATTTGACCCGCAACCGCCAGTTCGATCTCTTCACCAATACGTTTGGCGCGGCGCAGTTCATCTTCTTCCGCTTCAAACTCACGCCTAATGTTGATCATATCAAGCGCGAAACCATCGCGTGTGGTGAAAATTTGCGCACCAACAATGCTCGCACCCGCTCTTGAGCAAGCGCCTGCGAGGATCGACAAAATATTGGGTTGATCAGGTGCATAGATTGTAATCTCGGTAATGCCCTCAAAAGCGAAGGTTCTAACATCCGTTGAAAGGGGCAACCCCCCTTTGTGGGAGTTCAAGACAAAATTTGCATGTCTTACTTGTGTCTCGATATCTGTGCGCAAAAGGTAAGGTGGATAGTGTCGTTCAACGTAACTATCGCGGTCTTGTTTGCTCCAATCGACCAAGGCCGTTGATAATTCTTCGCTTGCAATTTTGGCACGGTCTTCAAAGGCCATAACGTTATAGCCGCCAGTCAGCAGCGGCTGTGTTTCATAATAAAGCGTTCTAAGAAGTTGCCCCTTCCAGCCATTCCAAACACCCGGCCCAACAGCGCGAATATCGCAAATGGTGAGAATAAGCAGAAGTTTTAGACGTTCTGGCGTTTGCACAATATTGGCAAAATCGCGGATGGTTTTCGGGTCACTCAAATCTCGAGATTGTGCGATCACACTCATGGTCAAATGCTCAAGCACCAACCAAGAAACTGTATCAATTTGTGATGGCGTGAGCCCCATCCGCTTACCCAGTTTCTTGGCGACTTTTGCACCGGCAATTGAATGATCCTCCGGTCGTCCTTTCGCAATGTCATGCAAGAAGAGCGTGACATATAAGATCAAGCGATCATCAATTGTATCAATAACGTCATTTGCCAGCGGATGTTCTTCAGCCAACTCACCACGTTCAATCAAAGCCAGCATCCCAACGGCGCGAATGGTGTGCTCATCCACCGTGTAGTGGTGATACATATTGAACTGCATCATCGCGATGATCTTACCAAAGTCAGGAATGAACCGACCCAAAACACCCGAATCATTCATTTTACGCAAAATGGTTTCAGGGTCACGCTTGGATGCAATAATCGCCAAAAACAGCTTGTTTGCTTCTTTGCTGTTGCGAACATTTTTATCAATCAACTTCAATGATTTTGAGATGAGATGAAGCAAATTTGGGTGCAACGAATGACCGGTTTTATCGGCAATTTGAAACACGCGTAAAAGATTGATCGGATCATTTTTAAAAATATCGGGATTTGCCTGAATGATCCGCTTATTTGCAAGCAGGAAATCTTTGCTGCCCTTAATCGCGCTTGGTCGGCGCCCCCGCACAGCCGCAACAAGACGGCTAATGCCGGGTGTGGATTTAACCTGCTCTTGTTCCAATTTGGTGGAAAGAATATTCGTCAAATTACCAACATCTTTGGCCACCAGAAAATAGTGCTTCATGAAGCGCTCAACATCGAGCATGCCGGCTTTTGTTTGATAGTTTAGACGCTGCGCCATTTCCCGCTGAAGATCAAAGCTCAATCGCTCTTCAGCTCTGCCCGTCAGATAATGCATATGGCAGCGCACAGCCCACAGGAAATCACCTGATCGTAGGAATGTTTTGTACTCAGTGCGGGTGAATATGCCAGCCTTCACCAGTTCTTGGGCGGTTTTTAGGCGATAGAAATATTTTGAAATCCAAAACAAGGTATGAAGATCGCGCAATCCACCTTTGCCTTCTTTGACATTCGGCTCAACCAGATAGCGCGTATTTCCCGCTTTACGATGGCGTTCGTCACGTTCTTCCATCTTGGCTTCGATGAATTGCGACCCTGTACCTTGGACAACACCACTGTCGTAACGCGCTTCCATATCATCAAAAAGTTCGCTGTCACCGCACAAAAAACGAGCTTCCAAAATGGCGGTTCGAATGGTGAAATCTTGTTTTGAAAGCCGCACACATTCATCAACATCGCGGGTTGCATGGCCCACTTTAAAATTCATATCCCAAAGCATGTAGAGGATATATTCAACAACGCTCTCACCCCACGGTGTTTGCTTATAGGGCAGCAGAAACAGAAGATCGATGTCGGAACCGGGCGCCAGAGTGCCTCTGCCATAACCACCAACCGCGATCACAGCCAAACGTTCACCAGACGATGGATTATCTACGCGGTAGATATAAGTAAGGGCAAACTCGTGAATGACACTGATCAATTCATCTTGCAAATTGCTGAGGCGGGCCGCACATTTAAGGCCAGAGCCATCTTCCAAGAGTTTTTGCTCGGCAATATCACGGCCTTCAGCCACCACTTCTTTTAAAAGGGACAAAAGCGCCATTCGGCATTTGGATGAATTTGGATCACCATGCTCATCAACAAGCGCCGTTACATTCTCACGCACGAGCGCAAAGTCAATCAAATCGTCTGTTTCAGCGAAATTTTGGTTTGGTTTGGCTTGGGGTTTTGCCACAGATAACGGCCCTTATTCATGCTGCGTTGTTCCGCTTATAGCGACTTGAACCGTGCTGGCAAAGATTTGAAACGGGAGTTCGATAAAATTATCATGGCCCGCTACCTCATCTTGCCTATATAAAGATCATACAGTCCTCGTGATCAGTAAGCGAAAACCAACTTATGTCTTCAATCTCATTTGATAATTCTTACGCCAAATTACCTTCCAGTTTTTATGCAAAGCTGCAACCAAAACCTGTTGCCTCACCATCGCTTATTAAAGTCAATCACACGCTGGCGAAATCTCTGAGCCTTGATGCTGAATTCTTAGAAAGTGCTGACGGTGTCGCCATATTGGCGGGCAATCGTGTGCCAGAAGGGGCTGAACCGTTGGCGATGGCTTATGCTGGCCATCAATTTGGCAATTTTGTCCCACAACTGGGTGATGGCCGCGCCAACCTTTTGGGCGAGGTTTTGGACAATGACGGAAACCGCCGCGACCTTCAGCTCAAAGGGGCAGGCCCAACGCCATTTTCAAGAATGGGTGATGGACGGGCAGCTCTTGGGCCGATTTTGCGTGAATATATCGTCAGTGAAGCAATGGCAGCACTCGGTGTGCCCACCACCCGCGCACTCGCAGCTGTTACAACAGGCGAACCCGTGGTGCGGGAGAACTTTCAACAAGGTGCTATTTTAACACGGGTTGCAAGCAGCCACATTCGTGTTGGTACGTTTCAATACTTCTTTGCGCGCGAAGACATTACGGGTCTTGAGATCTTGCTCACCCACGTCATTGACCGCCACTGCCCTGAAGCCGCTTTCGCAGAACGGCCCGCCCTCGCTTTGCTCGACCATGTGGTGGACAAACAAGCCAAACTGATTGCCAAATGGGTGTCGCTTGGATTCATCCACGGCGTTATGAACACGGACAATATGTCGATTGCGGGAGAAACCATTGACTATGGCCCCTGCGCCTTTCTCGATACTTATGAACCATCAAAGCACTTTAGCGCGGTTGATCAAAATGGGCGCTATGCCTACCAAAACCAACCAGCAATTGGGCAGTGGAACCTTGTTCGCCTCGCGCAATGTTTGCTTGGGATGCTCGACAAGGATGAGGACACTGCACTGGAATTGGCACAAGCGTCCATTGATGCTTATGGCGAAAAATTCGATGATGCCTTTATGGCGGAATTTACCAAAAAACTGGGTCTTAATAACATCGAGAACGACGACAAAGAACTGGTGCAAGACTTGCTCAAGCGCATGGCTGAAAATCAGGTGGATTTCACCTTGATGTTTAGAGGGCTGGGCGAACTGTTAAACGGCGGTGATGGGCCTGCCCCTTTGTTTAAAAACCCAACAGCGTTTGAAGAATGGGAAGAGGTTTGGCGCAAACGCCTTGCCACGATGAACGAAGGGGACGATGTTATTGCAACACGGATATTAACCGCAAACCCTGCCATCATCCCACGTAATCACCTTGTTGAAGAAGCCATTCGAGCCGCGGAAGATGATAATGATTTTTCGGTGTTTCATGCCCTTGTCGAAGCGCTGGAAACGCCATTTGATGATCAGCCAAAGGGTTCAAAATTCACACAACCGCCCGAAGCGCAACAAATCGTCCATCAGACTTTTTGTGGCACCTAGACAATTTTGACTTGATGATGCCTCAAAAATTGGGTGGGATGACCAGAGCAATTTTTTTGAGCAGGTTTTATCATGGCATTTTTTAATACGCTATTTTCCGTCGCTTTCTCATTAGCTCTTTTTTCCATCGCATCACCCTACACAGCCAACGCTCAAAACGATGGTCTTGATTGCTCTAACCCGCAAAATCAAAGCACAATGAACCGATGTGCCTTTTTAGATTTTGAAGCAGCCGACATTGAACTCAACGCCATTTGGCCTGCCGCGCGTAAAGCAAATGCGACATTTGCTGAATATCTACCAGAAAACCTAAAAGCAGACGAAAAGGCTTTGCTTGAAGCACAGCGGGCATGGATCAAATTTCGCGATGCGCATTGCGCGTCAATTGCATTGCCAAATGTAGGCGGAACCATCTATCCACTCATTTACAATAGTTGCCG
>CAZKKW010000101.1:0-9239 GCA_964553335.1 uncultured Hyphomicrobiales bacterium
TTCGCGAAGAAATCTGCGAGGAATTCGATGTCCGCCGTGGTAGCAAAAACCCGCCAGCAGGCTCCCTATCTGGTGGTAATTTGCAGAAATTCGTGATCGGACGCGAACTTGGTAGTGACCCAAAGATCATTGTGATCAATCAACCAACATGGGGCGTTGATGCAGGCGCGGCACGTCATATCAGACAAACGTTGATCGATAGTGCTGATGCTGGCATGGCGGTCTTGATCATCAGCCAAGATTTGGACGAAATTTTTGAAGTGGCCGATGAAATTGCCGTTTTGCATGAAGGCAGTCTTTCTCCCTTCGTACAAGCCTCAACCGTCACCCGCGAAAGCCTTGGTCTTTTAATGGGCGGTGAAGGTTTTGAACATTCTCAAGAGACGAGGGCGCACGATGTTACTAACGCTTGAACGGCGGGTCGCCCCCTCTAAGTGGATGATGTTCGCATCACCAATTGTTGCGATTATTTTCACCCTTATTACCAGCGCAATCATTTTGCTGTTTCTCGGCAAAGATCCATTAAATGGCCTTTACGTCTTTTTCGTTGAGCCGTTGACGCAAGCCTGGTCGCTGGAGGAAATTCTCGTCAAAACCATCCCGCTTGCATTGATTGCAGCAGGGCTGACGATCTGTTTCACCGCTAATGTTTGGAATATTGGTGCTGAAGGGCAGTTCATTCTTGGGGCCATCGCGGGCGCGACCATTCCGGTTCTACTCCCTGACTTGCAAGGCCCGCATACACTACCGTTGATGATGATGCTTGGTTTTATGGGCGGCATGTTTTTCGCGCTCATTCCAGCTCTTTTCAAAGTGCGTTTTGGCGCCAACGAAATCCTCACCTCCTTGATGCTGGTCTATGTGGCGGAACTCATTCTCGATTATTTCGTGCGTGGCCCTTGGCGTGATCCGGCAGCCTTGAACTTCCCACAAACCATCCGCTTTAATGAGTGGGCGTCTATGCCAATCATTGGCGCAGACCGGCTAAATATCGGCCTTTATATCGCCATTGCCGCCGCTCTTGTCTTGTTCTTCTTTATGAGCCGCACTTTTCAAGGGTTTGGGATCAAGCTTGCTGGCCAATCGCCAAAAGCCGCAAAATTTGCAGGTTTCAGCCGTGATAAAACGGTCTATCTCGTGCTTGCCATTTCAGGTGGGCTTGCGGGCCTTGCAGGCATTATCGAAGTTGCAGGCCCCATTAATCAGCTACGCCCGGCTATTTCTCCAGGCTACGGCTTTACCGCCATTATCGTTGCTTTCTTGGGCAGACTTAATCCAGTCGGCGCACTCATTGCTGCTTTCATCTTGTCGATCACTTACATCGGCGCTGAAAATGCGCAAATCTTCCTCAAAGTTACCAATAAAATCACCAGCGTTTTTCAAGGTGTCTTGCTGTTCTTCGTGCTCGCTTGCGACACGCTCATTTTTTACCGTTTGCGCCTTAAAACGCGATTGAGTGAGGTGCGCTCATGAGTGCTGATATTATCTTTGCCATTGCAGTCACCATTATGACAGCGGCAACACCCTTATTGCTCGCGGCAATTGGAGAACTTGTGGTAGAGCGCTCAGGCGTCTTGAACCTTGGTGTTGAAGGCATGATGATCATTGGCGCAATTGCAGGTTTTGCAGGCGCTCAACTAACGGGGTCCGCCACCGCCGGTATATTCTTTGCCGTTGGTGCTGCCATGCTGCTTTCCGTTTTCTTCGCATTGCTGGTTCTTGTCATGGCCGCCAATCAGGTTGCAACGGGCCTTTCGATTACGCTCTTAGGGCTTGGATTATCCGGTCTCATTGGCAATGCTTATATCGGCTTACCTGGCCTCAAATTGCCGAAAATGGATATCCCTGGACTTACCGACCTACCGTTTATTGGCAACTTGCTATTTGGTCACGATATTCTGGTTTATGCCTCTTTTGCACTGGCCTTCGGCGTGTCGTGGTTCTTGTTCAAAACCAGATCCGGTCTCATTTTGCGCGCCGTTGGCGATAATCACGGTTCAGCCCATGCCATTGGCTATCCAGTCTTACTGGTTCGCTTCTTAGCGATTTTATTTGGCGGTGCCTGTGCAGGCCTTGCAGGGGCTTACCTGTCACTTTCTTACACAACCCAATGGATTGAAGGCATGAGTGCAGGACGCGGCTGGATTGCCTTGGCCCTTGTGGTTTTTGCCTCTTGGCGGCCAATGCGGGCCATTGCGGGCGCTTACCTCTTCGGCTCAGTGCTCATTTTACAAATTCACGCTCAAGCGCTCGGATTTAAAGTTCCTACGCAACTTCTTTCAGCGCTGCCCTATATTGCCACTATTTTGGTCTTGATTCTGATCTCAAGAAACAGAAGACTGGTGCAAACGAATACCCCAGCTTGTCTTGGTCTGCCTTTCGTCGCTGATAAATAGCAGCGCGTTTCGACATCAACCAAGTTTGCGGGCATAATAAAACCTGACAAGAACGTCAGGTTCACGAGTAAAGTACACAGGAGACGTCATGAAGAAAACAATAATTGGCGCACTTGCAGCACTCTCTATGATTGCCGTTGGTGCCACAGCAACAGTGCAAAACGCACTCGCAGCTGGCAAAGACAAAGTTAAAGTAGGTTTCGTTTATGTAGGACCGGTCGGTGATTTCGGCTGGACCTATCAACACGACCAAGGCCGCCTAGCGGTTGAAGCAGCCCTTGGCGACAAAGTTGAAACCACTTTCCTTGAAAGCGTGCCTGAAGGCGCAGACGCAGAACGTGCGATTGAAGGCCTTGCCCGCTCTGGTCACGACCTGATTTTCACAACATCATTTGGTTATATGGATCCAACCAATGCGGTTGCTAAAAAGTTCCCAGACATCAAATTTGAACACGCAACAGGCTTTAAGCGCGAGCATCCAAATGTTTCAACTTACGACAGCCGCTTTTATGAAGGCCGTTATGTTCAAGGTATGATTGCAGGCACAATGTCTAAGACAGGCGTTGCAGGCTATATCGCGTCATTCCCGATTCCAGAAGTTGTACAAGGCATCAATTCATTCTTGCTTGGTGCACAAACTGTAAACCCAGATTTCAAAGTGAAAGTTGTTTGGGTAAACACATGGTTTGACCCAGGTAAAGAAGCAGATGCTGCAAAGTCACTTCTTGACCAAGGCGCTGACATTTTGACCCAACACACCGATTCGACGGCTGCCATGCAAGTTGCTGCTGAACGCGGTGTACATGCATTTGGCCAAGCGTCAGACATGATCAAATTTGGTCCAAAAACACAGCTAACAGCCATCATCGATGACTGGGCGCATTACTATGTTAAGCGCACAAAACAAGTTCTTGATGGCACATGGAACCAGCAGGCAACATGGGACGGCATGACCGAAGAGCATGTGATTATGGCGCCTTACACCAACATGCCGGCAGAGTTAGCTGCAAAAGCGGCTAAACTTGCTGAAAGCATCAAAAACGACACCTTCCATCCGTTCACAGGTCCGATCACGAAGAAAGACGGCACTGTGTTCTTGAAAGCGGGCGAAGTGGCTGAAGATGGCGTGCTTGCCGGCATGAACTTCTACGTGAAGGGCATGGACAGCGAGCTTCCTAAATAAGCGACAATATAGTTAAGAATATAAAGCCTCGGCCAGAATTGGCCGGGGCTTTTTTTTGGCTTGTTTAATCCTCTTCACATCAGTTTAGAATTATTCTAAACTGGCTTTACAAAGAAGGTCCGCTGGCTTATATAGGTTTAAAGACCCACCAATAAAAAGGAACACCCCATGAAAGGCAGCGCGAAAGTAATTGAACGTCTCAATGAAGCCCTCCATTTAGAGCTTGGCGCGATCAACCAATATTGGTTGCACTATCGCCTTTTGGATGATTGGGGCTATGGCAAGCTTGCTAAGAAAGAAAAAGAAGAGAGCCTCGAAGAGATGGTTCACGCTGACAAATTAATCGAGCGGATCCTCTTCTTAGGAGGTCATCCAAACCTGCAAACAGTCGCGCCGCTTAACATTGGTACCAATGTAAAAGAGGTGCTGGAGGCTGATCTTGCTGGTGAAATGGAGGCTCTCACCTCTTACAGAAAATCGCGTGAAATTTGCGAAGCTGAAAGTGACTATGTTTCCATGAAAATTTTCGATGACTTGCTTGTCGATGAAGAAGGCCATGCTGACTTCTTGGAAACGCAAATAGAACTATTGGAAAAAATTGGCGAAGAGCGTTATGGCATGTTGAATGCTTTGCCAGCGGATGAAGCTTAAATCAGGCTTTATCACAAACGCTCACTTAGAATACGATATAGGCCGCCTTTTGCGGCCTTTATTTATCCCCTTGCGTTCACTCAACAGTGGTCGCCTATTGCGGCAATTTAAAATGCTTGGATAGCTTCAAACCCTGTCCTTGATAGTTGGACGTTGCAATTTCGCCGTAAAGGGTTTTTGGGCGTTCCAGCATTTTTTCATAAACCAAGCGGCCAATGGTTTGTCCGTGTTCTAGAATGAACGGCACTTCGTGACTGCGCACTTCTAAAACGGCGCGACTGCCCGTTCCACCTGCCGCTGAATGACCAAAACCCGGATCAAAGAAGCCCGCATAATGCACACGAAACTCACCAACCAGCGGATCAAACGGCACCATTTCAGCGGCATAATCTGGCGGCACGTGAACAGCTTCATTGGAGACCAGAATATAAAACTGGTCAGGGTCCAAAATGATGGAGCCTACTTCTGGCCCCGAGCCGCGCGCATAAATTGGTTCCCAAAAATCACGCACATCATGTTGCGCCTTTTTGTCCATATCAATCACGCCTGTATGGCGTTTACCGCGATAACCAACCAAGCCATCTTCACCGCCTTTAAGGTCGATCGAAAGAGAGATGCCGTGCTGAATATAAGGCGTGCTGGAGGCAACCAAAGTTTCGCTATCATGCAAATCTTGCAGCGCGCTATCAGATAAAATGGAATCGCCCGTTCTAAAGCGGATCTGACTAAGCCGTGAGCCAGTGCGCACCACAACGGGGAAAGTGCGCGGGCTGACCTCAAGATAAAGCGGCCCGTCATAAGCTTCTGGCACTTGGTCAAACTCACGGGCACGATCTGCAATCACACGGGTGAAGACATCAAGTCGCCCGGTCGAGCTTTTTGGGTTTGCAGAAGCGGCCATGCCTTTTGGCAGTTTAAACTGTTCAAGCAGCGGAATGATATAAACACACCCAACTTCTAAGACGGCCCCTTCACGCAAATCAATTTCGTGAAGTTTCACCGATTGCAATCGGTCAATCACCGAGCGCTGTGGGCCGGGCAAAAAGCTCGCTCTCACACGGTAGGCTATCTCACCAAGCCTGAGGTCCAAACTTGCGGGTTGTATTTGATCATCATCCAAAGCACGGGTAACCGAAATCGCATTATTCGCGACCAATTCAGCAATATGATGCTCCGCCAAAATGCCTGCTTTATCCATAAAACCCACGCTTTGCTTGGTTACTCTTCTCAATTCCTAACCAATCCGTGAATTGACGCCAAGGGAGGATGGGGCTATATACGCTCTTATCCCGTGGTGATTTGAGCGACCAGCTTGCGGCCACGTTAAATAAACAGCTAAACGGTTGGAGCTGGGGCATCCCGACCAATCGTATTGGTCGGGTTTTTGTTAGGAAAGTAATATGGTCTCCTCTCCCTTTGACCTCCAGTCATTAGATCTTGCAACCAATCTTGTTCATGGCGGCTCCACCCGCTCTGAATTTGGCGAAACCAGTGAAGCACTCTATTTGACGCAAGGCTTTGTCTATGACAACGCGGAAGCAGCAGAAGCCCGCTTTGCCGGTGACGAAGACGGTTTTGTTTATTCGCGCTATGCCAACCCAACCGTTGCGATGTTTGAAGAACGCATGAAGTTGCTTGAAGGCGCGCCAGCTGCCATGGCAACCGCAAGCGGCATGGCAGCCGTGCATTCAGCCATTATGAGCCTTGTCAGCGCTGGCGATCACATCGTTGCCGCCAAGGCCTTGTTTGGGTCATGCCGCTATATCGTTGAAGAACTTGCACCGCGGTTTGGTGTTGAAACAACCTTGATCGACGGCACCAAAATTGAAGAATGGGAAGCAGCAATTAGACCAAACACCAAGGTTTGCTTTTTTGAATCCCCCACCAATCCAACCCTTGATGTGATCGACATTGAAGCCGTTTCAACCCTTGCCCACGCAGTCGATGCTACAGTGATTATCGACAATGTGTTTGCAACACCATTGTGGCAACGTCCTCGCACATTCGGAGTCGATGTCGTGGTTTATTCCGCAACAAAACACATTGACGGCCAAGGCCGTTGCCTTGGTGGCATCATTCTTGGTGAAGAAGATTATATCGAGAAGGTCTTCGCCTATAACAAGCATACAGGCCCAAGCATGAGCCCGTTTAATGCATGGGTCTTGCTTAAAGGTCTTGAGACATTACCCTTGCGTGTGGAACGCCAGACGGAAACGGCAGGAAAACTTGCAAAAGCCTTTGAAGGCAATCCCGCCCTTTCCAACCTGATCTATCCAGGCTTGGACAATCACCCGCAGCGCGAACTTATAAAAAAGCAAATGGCCGCAGGGTCAACCATGCTGGCATTTGATATTAGAGGCGGCAAGAAAGCAGCCTTTGCCTTTTGCAATGCACTCAAAATCATCAAGATTTCAAACAATCTAGGTGATGCAAAAAGCCTCGTCACCCATCCTGCCACAACCACACACCAACGCCTCAGCGCTGAGGAATGCGCGGAGCTTGGTATTGGTGATGGATTGATCCGATTGTCTGTTGGTCTTGAAAATGCAGACGACCTAATTTCAGACCTCACAAGAGGTTTGGATGCGGCGACCAAAGCTGCAAAAGGTCTGCGCGTTGCGTAAATTTAGAGCTTAAAACCCACGCAAGAGATCAGAACTTTTGCTGGGTTTTTTAATCGCCGATTGAAACCTTGTAAGATGATGCACCGTCCCATACTTCTGTCGACACTGACACACAAGAAGTGCATAATATCGCGCCTGTCAGGCAATCAGCGAGCGTAATAGGAGTTTTAAAAATGGTGTTTTCCCTTTCGAGTTTTGAAGGGCGACTTTCTGGGATGCTTGATCGCGCCATAAAAAAGGGCACACTGAGCGTGCTCTACCCTTCGGGTGAGCAAGTCGATTTTGGCAATGGCGAAAACCCTAAAGCAACCGTTCACTTTCAAGACGCAAAGGCTGTGCGCTCCGTTTATCTTGATCCAGCGTTGAAATTTGCTGAGATGTATATGGACGGCCGTATGACGATTGACGACAATGAGTTGGATCGTTTTATTGAGATTGTAAAGATTAATGGGGCCAAGAAATTTGCAACCGCTCCTGCCGTTGCTCTTAGCTTATGGCGTATTGTAGAGCGGTTTTGGCGGCGCCGTATTGCTTCTGAAAAAGCACAGCGCAATGTGGCGCATCATTATGATTTAGATGACCGCCTCTTCAAACTGTTCCTCGATGACGACTTGCAATATTCTTGCGCCTATTTTGAAACGCCTGATGTTAGTTTGGAAGAAGCACAAAACGCTAAGAAACGTCATATTACAGCTAAAATGATGCTGGAAGAGGGGCAGCGTGTTTTGGATATCGGCTGTGGTTGGGGCGGCACAGGTTTATTCTTAGCCCAGAATTTTAATGTTGATGTGACGGGCATTACCTTATCAATCGAACAACAGCGCGTTGCCGAACAGCGGGCGAAAGAGCTTAATCTCAGCGAAAGCGTTCGGTTCAATTTGATTGATTACCGAGCGGTTGAAGGAACGTTTGATCGCCTTGTTTCTATCGGTATGTTTGAACATGTTGGGCCACAAAACTTTGTTTCCTATTTCAAAACAGCAAAAAAGCTGATGAAGGATGATGGTGTCTTTGTTTTGCACTCCATTGGGCGCGCGAAACCAAATGCGTTTGACCCTCCCTTTGTTGAAAAATACATTTTCCCGAACGGACATATACCGTGCCTTTCTGAAACTTTGCGCGCGATTGAAAAGAGCGGGTTGCTGGTAAAAGACATTGAGATTTTGACCTATCACTATGCCGACACACTCAAACATTGGCGCGAACGCTTTCACGCTAATCGTGACAAGGTTTTAGAACTGTATGACGAACGGTTTTTCCGCATGTGGGATTTATACCTTGCAACATCTGAGGTCAGTTTCCGTCATGGCAAGCTTTACAATTTCCAAATTCAAATTGTGAAAAAGCAATCAACGGCAAGGCCAACGCGAAATTATATTCATGAAAACGAAGAAAAGTTACGTATAGCTTCTCAAAAGAATGCAGCTTAAACTGAGTGATACCGCCAGAAAGAAGATAAGCACCCAGAACAAAAACGAGCACAAAGAGTGACTGAGTATCGAGCAAAACAAAAATGCCATATGACAATCTATGGCCTTTTAGCAGCAGGCCTATTGTCTGCCTGCAACACGCTTGGAACATCAGAACCAAAACCAACCGCAAATCAGGCTGTTGAAACCGCGCCTAATGAGCTTCAATTGGCCTGCTCGTCTGAGGTCGCTACCCGCTTCCCCGATTCTGGCAATGTGCTCCCACTTAGTTCAAACCTCTTAGGCGCTGATGTATTCCGCGTTCGTATAACCTCACAGGGCGGGAGCTATGTCTGCGACATTAATCGCGCTGGTATTATTGTGTCACTACTGCCCGCAGCAGAATCTACGGATCAAATAGCCGTTGACCAAGACGCCATTAAAAACGCTGATATAAAACCGCAAGAAGCAAAAAAGATTAAGTTGTTCTAAGAACGCCTTTAGCCCAGCTTTTTAAAAAAGCCTTCGCCAGAAAAATGCCCAAACGGTAAACCTACGTAATGGACTGACCAGTTTTTGCCCAATCAGCCATAAACGCTTCAAGGCCTTTATCTGTCAACGGATGTTTGACTAAACCCTTGAGAGTAGCTGGCGGGATGGTCGCCACATCTGCACCTGCAAGGGCTGCATCTTTTACGTGATTGGCTGTGCGAATTGACGCTGCCAAAATTTCCGTTTCAAAACCGTAGTTGTCATAGATGGTGCGGATGTCTTCAATCAGCTCCATACCGTCGATCGCCATATCATCAAGACGGCCAATGAATGGGGAAATAAACGTCGCACCCGCTTTTGCAGCAAGCAATGCTTGATTAGCCGAAAAGCAAAGCGTGACATTGGTTTTATAACCCTCATCTGTCAGCGCCTTACAAGCTTTCAAACCTTCCATTGTCAGCGGCAGTTTGATGCAGATATTGCT
>CAZKKW010000102.1:0-9153 GCA_964553335.1 uncultured Hyphomicrobiales bacterium
TCTGGCTGCATGATGTTGTATGTGCCAGCTGACCCACAACACAAATGCCCCTCTGGCACATCCGACACTGCAAAACCTGCAGCGCGTAACAAGTTCTTAGGCTGCATCGTGATCTTTTGCCCATGTTGCATAGAACAGGCTGAATGATAGGCAAGTTTCACATCAGGCTTGAAAGCTGGTGTCGGCATTTCGGTTTCGCTTAAATATTCAACAATATCTTTTGCAAGGGCTGACACCTTTTTTGCTTTTTCAGCGTAGGCTGCATCATCGCGAAGCATATGGCCGTAATCTTTGATCGTCGTACCACAGCCGGATGCCGTGATGACAATTGCATCTAGGCCATCGCCTTCGATTTCCGCCATCCACGCATCAACATTTTGACGGGCTGAAACAAGGGCTGCGTCTTCTTTGCCCATGTGATGTACCAGAGCGCCACAACAGCCCTCCCCTTTTGGTAGCACCACTTCAATATTTAATCGTTTCAATAAAGAGATGGTCGCCTCATTGGTGCCGGGCTGCAATACGGGTTGAGCGCAGCCAGATAGAATTGCAACACGTCCGCGCCTTTGGCCGCTTGCTTCATAGATCTTAGGGCCAATGGCGTCCGTCTTTTCAGGCAGCGAGGAAGGGGCTAGATCCAACATTGCACCAAAGCGCTCGGTCATCGGGATAGACTTCATCACGCCTGCAAAAGGCTTGCCCAATTTTGCCAATTTCGTAGCTGTCCTAAAGCGGTTTGGATAAGGCAAAACCATCGCTAAAATTGTGCGGATCAACCGATCCATAAACGGGCGCTTATAGGTGTTTTCAATATGGGCACGAGCATGATCAACCAGATGCATATAATGCACGCCAGATGGGCAAGTGGTCATGCAAGACAAGCAGGATAAGCAGCGATCAATATGCTTGACGGTTTTGGCGTCTGCCGGACGATCATTCTCCAGCATCTCTTTAATCAGATAGATGCGGCCGCGCGGGCTATCGAGTTCATCACCAAGCGTCACATAAGTCGGGCATGTCGCTGTGCAAAAACCACAATGCACACAGCTTCGCAAAATCTTTTCCGAATGCGCCGTGTGGCTGTCTTTTAATTGGTCAGGACTAAAATTCGTTTGCATATTCAGTCCCTATCCTCTTGCCACCATAAGTCCGGCATTTAACACGCCGGCAGGGTCAAAACTTTTCTTAATGCCGCGAGAGACCACTTTTAACGGTTCTTCTTGCGGCTCGAACACATCAATGCGGGATCTCAATTCTTCTGAGCCTCGAATAAGCGTTGCGTAGCCTTCTGCGGCATTGGCCGCATTTCGAACGGTTTCAACACCCGCGTCATCTTCTTCATCAATCGCAAGCCAAACCAAGCCGCCCGACCAATCGAAATAATAGGTGCAATCAATCGCCTGCTCGATCACCGCAATCGTATTCGGCGCTGAGGTTGGCCGCACCGATAATTTCCATACAGCCTTATCTTTCGGCTCGCTCAAGAAAGTGACATCACGAATGCTTGCCCAAAGATCTGTCTGCTTTTTGCCTTCAACAACACTCGCCTCACCGTAGGTTGCAAGCGCTTTTTGAAGCTCATTCAAACGATAGCTTACTTGCTCATCAAAACCTTCAACCCGTATGAGGGTGCGCGGTCCTTCATCTCCAATGCACGCGGGCAAATGAGCAAGGCCTGTTGGTTCAAACGGGGTTCCAGCGGCAGTGCAAAGAGTTTGAATTGCCGTTTCATCATCAAGCCCTTTAAACATCAACGTGGCTGTGCGGTCTGGTGCCGGTAGTAGTTTGAATGTGACTTCCGTTAAAAGCCCCAATGTGCCCCATGCACCCGCCTGTAGCTTTACAAGATCAAGACCCGTCACGTTTTTCATAACGCGGCCGCCGTTCTTAACAATCTCACCTTTGCCGTTGACGAAGCGAACACCGATGAGGCTATCGCGTGCGGCCCCACCATAAATGCGGCGCGGGCCTGAAATATTGCCAGCAACCACGGCCCCAATTGTCGGCGAACCTTTCGTGCCAAGCAAAGCGCTGTGATCCATCGGCTCAAACGTCAGCATCTGTTTGTTGTCTGCTAGCGCTTTTTGTATCTCCGCCACGGGTGTGCCCGCTTTTGCCGCCAACACCATTTCAGCCGGTTCATACATGGTTATGCCAGATAGGTTTTTGGTTGAAAGCACTTCATCTGTTGCAATGTTTTGTCCGATTGAAGATCGCGTACCACCGCCTTCGATGCGCAACCGGGTTCCCGCTTCGCTGGCTTTTAATAGTACTTGTGCTGCTTCTTCTTCAGTCTTTGGTGCGTGGGTAATCATGCCGCAGCCTTCTTCTTTTTATCGCTATCATCGCCTCTGGCATCAAGCGGGAAAACCTTTGCAGGGTTCATGAGCCATTGTGGATCGAAAACAGCACGAACAGCCATTTGTTGATCCAGATCCACTTGATCAAACTGGTGCAGCATGAGATCGCGTTTTTCAATGCCGACACCGTGCTCACCTGTGAGGCATCCACCCACATCAACGCAAAGCTTTAAAATATCATCGCCTGCAAGTTGCGCTTTCATCCGCTCTTCAGGGTCGTTCACATTGTGTAAGATCAAAGGGTGCATATTGCCGTCACCAGCGTGGAAAACATTGGCAACACGCAGACCATAATGATCAATGATTTTGGTTGTTTCTTTCAACACATGATCAAGCTTTGAAAGCGGCACGGTGCCATCCATACAGATGTAGTCGGCAACACGGCCTGTGGCACCAAAGGCAGACTTTCTGCCTTTCCAAATGGCCGCTGCCTCCATGGCAGACTGGCTTTCCTTGATGGTGGCTACATCGTGACGTTTTGCAATCTCGATAATCCGCGCCAACATCGCATCCATCTCAACTTCAGAGCCTTCAACCTCAACGATCAAGAGTGCTTCCGCATCAAGCGGATAACCTGCATGGGCAAATTCTTCGCAAATATGAATGGCTTCTTTGTCCATATATTCAATGGCAACAGGCACAATGCCTTCCGCAATAATATCCGCCACACAAGCACCCGCGACAGTTGGATCATCAAAGCCAAACAGAACAGGGCGCGCACCTTCTGCCTTATGCAAAATTCTGACAACCGCTTCTGTGACAATGCCCAACTGCCCCTCAGAACCGCACATCAGACCGAGCAAATCATATCCTGGCGCATCAAGCGCCTCCCCGCCTATATCAACGATGGTGCCGTCTAGCATCACCATTTTGATGCCCATTAAATTGTTTGTTGTAACGCCATATTTGAGGCAATGCGCCCCACCAGAATTCATTCCGATATTACCCGCAATCGTGCAGGCAAGCTGGGATGAAGGGTCGGGCGCATAAAAGAAGCCATCTGGCCCCACATGCTCCGATACGCGAAGATTGGTGACACCTGCTTGCACCCGCGCTGTTCTGTTTGCAAAATCAACATCGAGCACTTGGTTCATTTTTGAAACGCCGATGACGACCGCATCTTCCTGCGGGATCGCACCGCCAGCAAGAGAGGTTCCAGCCCCACGCGGCACAACCGGCACGCCTTGCTCAACGCAAAATTTTAACACGGCGGCTGTCTGCTCTGTGGTCTCAGGCAAGACCACCGCCAAGGGAACGCGCCTATAAGAAGTGAATGCATCCGTCTCATAGGGCGCTAATTCGCGCTCATCGCTTATCAAACAGTCAATTGGCACGAGAGCCTGCAACCCGCTTACGATCGAACCACGTCTGGCAAGAATATCTGGGTTTGGTTTTGGAATCTCAATTTCAGACATTTTCTCTCTCAATCAACACCGCTTAAATGCACATGCAACGATGTATCACTTTACCGACCATTTAGAACCATGAGGAGAGACTTATAGGAGTTAGCGCTAGATTGCCAAAAAAAAACGCTTGTTTTTTCAACAAAATTTCACAACACTTATGAAATTAATTTTCATCGATAACCTATAATTGTATTTTTGCAGGCAGCAAGCCGTGGTACTTGACGTGAGGTAAGCTTTTTTTCAAGGCAGCCGAATTAAATACGCACCGCATAATGAGACACATTATTGCAAGCGTGTTGTTGGAGGGAGAACCAAAGAAACAAAAAGACATGGGCCTGCTCAATTTTAATTGGGTTCGCAAATGCACATTAATGCTCACGCCTACTGGGGGAATGAATACGGGTAATGGCATATTTTCACGATTTTGAAATATTTGCGCGCGTTGTAGCGACAGGCAGCATGTCGGCTGCTGGAAGAGAGCTGGGGTTTTCTCCAGCGTTGATCTCAAAGAGAATGAAACGCCTTGAGGAGAGGCTCGGTGTCAGACTTTTGCAAAGAACCACGCGACAAATCGCACTCACTGAGGTGGGGCAAGGGTTCTATGAGCGCATCTTGAACATTCTGGCAAGTGTTGAAGAAGCAGAAAATTACGCAACCAAACGTTCTGAGACTATACGTGGTTCGCTGAAAGTTGCAGCGCCCACAACGTTTGGCCGCATGCACATCGCGCCCTATTTGCCGGACCTCCTTGCGAAAAACCCAGACATTACAATCACGCTTGATTTATCTGATGACTTTGTCGATTTGGTTGCTGATGGAGTTGATATCGCGATACGCATTGCGGAACTGAAAGATTCAAGCCACGTCGCCAAAAAGCTAGCTGCAAACACTCGGATATTATGCGCGTCGCCTGATTATCTCAAAAAGCATGGTGAGCCCAAAAGCATAGCCGATTTAGCAAACCATCAATGCTTGGCAACGGCCAGCCAAGATATTTGGAACATGGTTGGGCCCGATGGTCCTGTGACAATCAGGCCGGAAGGTTCGATCAAAACCAATTCAAGCGAAGTGGTACGGGAAGCTGCCCTTGCAGGCCTTGGCATTGCCAACCGCTCGACATGGGATGTGGGGGCGGAGCTTGCCAACGGCAAACTCAAAATCATCTTGCCGCAATACCGTGGATCACGAAATGTAGGCGTCTATGCAATCTACCCTAGCCGTCAGTATCTGCCAACAAAAGTGCGCGTCTTCTTGGATTATCTCTCCGCGCTTTATGGCGGGGCTAATCCCTATTGGGAAAACGGTCTAGAGAAAATATTAAAGAGAGACTAGCTGTTTCTAATCATTCAAGACAAGATTATGGCGGCCGACATTGGCAATGTCGGTTTCTCCGCATAGCCCCATTGTGATATCGAGTTCTTTTTGCAAAATTTCTAGTGACTTTGTAACGCCAGCTTTACCCATCGCGCCAAGGCCATAAATATAAGAGCGTCCGATGAAGGTGCTTTTTGCACCCATTGCGATGGCGCGGAAAATATCTTGGCCAGAGCGTATACCGCTATCAAAATGCACATCAACCTTGTCGCCAACGGCATCAACGATTTCACGCAATACATCATAAGAAGCAAGCGCCCCATCAAGTTGTCTGCCACCATGGTTTGAGACAACGATGGCATCCACATCAAGGTCAGCTGCGATCTTTGCATCCTCAACATCATTGATGCCCTTAAGAATGAGCTTACGGTCCCAATGTTTTTTGACCCACTCCACAGAATTCCAATCAAGTGTTGGGTCAAACTGACTGGCCGTCCACTCGCTCAAGGAAGACATATCTTCAACACCGGAAACATGACCAAAAATATTGCCAAAGTTACGGCGCTTCGTCTGCAACATTTTCAACCCCCAACGTGGTTTGAACATGAGATCAAACAAAACGCGCGGCGTTGGTTTTGGCGGCGTTGAAAGACCATTCTTAACGTCACGGTGGCGCTGGCCTAGCACTTGTAGATCAAGCGTCAACATTAAAGCAGAACAATTTGCATCGTGAGCACGCCGCATCAAGCTTTCAGAAAAGCCACGATCACGCATCACATAAAGCTGGAACCAAAATGGGTCTTTCGTGTTTTCTGCCACATCCTCAATTGAGCAAATTGACATGGTTGTGAGCGTGAACGGCACACCGAATTCTTCTGCGGCTTGGGCCGCCAATATTTCGCCGTCTGCGTGCTGCATACCGGTCATGCCAACAGGGCCAAGAGCCACGGGCATCACGGCATCTTCGCCGATAATCGTTGTGGCCACAGAGCGGTTGTCGATATTCACGGCAACACGCTGACGAAGTTTTTGCTTTTGCAAGGCTGCTTCGTTGTCAAAATAGGTGCTTTGGCTCCACGAACCAGTATCCGCATATTCATAAAACATTTTCGGCACGCGCTTTTTGGCAAGTGCTTGAAGGTCGTATATGTCGGTAATGACTGGCATGGCCACGTGTCCCCCTATTGGTCTATCCTTTTTAGGAACAGTTTCGCGAAATTCCAAGCAAAACTATGAAATAGTGAGAATGATGTAACTTGATGAGGAAGGGCCGCCATGCCACTGCAAAACCGAATGGATCCTGAAGGCTGCATCCACATAACCCCTTCACGCGGGACCATGATGGGCAATCGTGGTGGGCGCATTCATGATCCTGAGACGAAAAAACTGACCAATCGCCGCTGGGCAAACAAGGCTTGGATCATCTGCGTAACAGAGTTTAATAACCGCCAGCGCACCTTGATGGGGTATAGCTATACGGAGCTTTTCTTTCTCGATGAAGTAACGGCGTTAGCGGCAGGCCATCGCCCGTGCTTTGAGTGTCGCAGAAAGGCTGCCAAAGCTTATCAAGCCGCATGGCAAAATGCTGAGAGTTTGCCGCAAGCGCCCAAGGTCGGCGTTATGGACCCTATTCTTCATGCCGAACGATTAGACGGCAAAGCACAGCGCCATCACGCAATCCACAAATTGGACCTTGTTGATGGCGTTGTGATTTCGCATGAGGGAACATTATATGCCGTCAAGGACGGGCAATTGCTTCGCTGGAGCTTCGATGGTTACACAAAATCCTCAACAAGCATTGGTGACTTACCCAATATGTGCACCAGCCTCACGCCTCCTGCCAGCGTGAAAGCGCTTGGCCACGGCTATCAACCTATTTGGCATCCAAGTGCCATTTAAAAATCTGATCAATTGATCACGACTTATCATTGGACATTCAAATGATTGCGTGTTGCTTTGGTTCATGGCGAACCGCACAAATGATCCCTCACCCCAATCGACAAGCTTCCGCTTTACTGGCTTTGATCTTAGCCTTTATGCCGCCATCATTTTTGCGTGGAGCACCAGCTGGTACCCCTTGTCGCTACAAGTGGGCGTGGTGGCGCCGGAGGTATCACTGACATGGCGGTTTGCTTGTGCCAGCCTCTTGATGTTCTTGTTCTTGATCATCACAAAACGTCAGATCCGTTTTTCGTTCGCCAATCATGCACGGTTTGCCTTGCTTGGCGTCTTAATTTTCTCGACCAATTTTTTGGTGTTTTATTACGCGGCCCTACAAGGTCTCGCATCGGGATTGCTCTCGGTTATTTTCTCAACAGCATCCATTACCAGCCTGATCTTGAGTTCAATCTTATTCAGGCAACGACCGGATAAACGCGTTGCCCTTGGCGGTGTGATTGGCCTTTGCGGTATTGCTTTGGTGTTTTGGCCAGAAATTTCGGGCACCACGTTCAATCATAAAGCACTGATTGGCTTTCTATTGGGGTTTTGTGGTGTGCTTTGTTTTTCACTCGGTGGCATTTGGTCGGCCAAAAATCAGGCGGCAGGCCTTCCCCTTGTCTCCATGAATGCGTGGGGCATGTTTTATGGCACTTTATGGGTGGCCTTGATCTCAGTGGTTAGAGGGCAGCCCTTCATCATTGAAACCACAGCAATCTATCTTGGCTCACTGGTCTGGTTGATCTTACTTTCAACGCTGCTTGCCTTCGCCGTCTATTTGACCTTGTTGGGCCGAATCGGGGCAGCGCGGGCGGGCTATGCGACGGTGATATTCCCGATTTTCGCCTTGCTGATTTCAACCGTGACAGAAGGGTATCAATGGACCGTGCTTTCGCTTGTCGGATTGATCCTCGTCTTAGTTGGAAACTACTTCGTCCTAAGCCACAGCAAAGCCAGTAAGCTTTAAAGCCTACCAGCCCGCCATAATGTGCCCCGGCCTTAGCCGCTTGCCATTTTGACCTTGGATTGTGCGGATCAAAGACGGGTCGCCTGGCATATCACTGAGTGGCGATGACAGATTGCCGAGAGAATCAATCACGTGATCGGCCAAGGCTTTCACCGTATCGCTATAGGAATTTCCAGCCCACACCAGTGCGATCTGACAGGCTTCCAATGGGGGAAATCCATCTTCCTCCTTCAACACGCGCATACCGCTTCTAAGGGCTGATTCAGGCAGCACAGAAACAGCAAGACCTGAAAGCACCGTTGCCGCAATCACGGTTGCTGACCAACTTGAGTATTTCAAACTATAGGTCCGCCCCTGTTCAACCAGTTTGCTTTCTGCTTGCTTTCGCCAAAGGCACGTTTCACGGCCAAAGGCTGCGGGCAACACCTCTTGCTTATGGGTGTCATGATAGGCGGATGTGACCCACAACAGCGGTTCTTCGCGCACCACATGAGCGCTGCCCTTGCTGCTATCATGGGTAATGAGGGCAAGATCAAGCCTGCCATTATTGATGCCGTCAACGAGATAGGGTGATGCTTCACAGGCAAATTCAATTTCCACCTTGGGGTTTGAATGAGCAAAGCGTGCGAGAACCTCAGGCAAAAACCGGTCAGCGAAATCATCCGGCATACCAAAACGCACAACACCTTCTAGGCGATTTTCATCGAAAGCGGCCAAAGTCTCAGATGACAATTGAACCATGCGGCGGGCATAAACCAACAGTCGTTCGCCATCGCTGCTTAACCGTGATTGCCGCCCGTCTCGCACAAACAGCGACTTGCCGATCCGCTCTTCTAATCGACGCATTTGCATTGAGACGGCAGACTGGGTTTTGAACACCGTATCTGCTGCTTTGGTGAAAGAGCCATTTTCTGCAATGGCCACGAAAGTCTTCAATTGATCTAGGTCAAGCGGTGTTGCCATGGGAGTCTCCAAAGATGGTTCTCTGCATATTCATCAATTTTTGTGATGATATCAATCAAAAACATTCGTTTGATTGATTAAACGAATGCGAGCATTCTCAACCTGTCTCTAACAGGCATTAATCTCCCTCTGCCGCCTTCGCACCACCCCTCGCGGAGGCGACCCCTTTCTTGCGTCCATCGGTGTGCTGTTTGCACACCCTCAC
>CAZKKW010000103.1:0-9075 GCA_964553335.1 uncultured Hyphomicrobiales bacterium
CGTTTTGAACACGATCAGACGGACAACCGACATTGAGGTTAACTTCATCATAGCCAAAGTCTTCTGCAATTTTCGCCGCTTCTTGAAGCTTCTTCGGATCATTGCCTCCAAGCTGAATGGCGAGCGGATGTTCCTCACTTGAAAAGCCAATCAGCCGCTCCCGCTGCCCATGAATAACAGCATCCGCTGTCACCATCTCCGTATAAAGCAGCGCTTGCTTGGTGAGTGTGCGATGAAAATAACGGCAATGGCGATCGGTCCAATCCATCATTGGAGCGACTGAGAATAATTTTTTTGTTTTCAAATCGTTATGATACATACCTGAATCAACACTTTAAGTAACAAAACCAAAGACCGGTGACCTAGAACCACTCTATACGCTAACTTTGCACCATATGCACGTTTGGAAATTGAGCTCGGTTAAAGCGGCCTATCTAGTTCACTAAACATTCAAACCCTGTCCGTTAGCTATCGCTCGGTTAGATCATTCTATCAATCACTGCGCCATGCCCAAAACAAAAAATGGCGGGCAAGCCCACCATTTTCTCGTCAATTATCGAAGGTCTGTTCTGGGTGACTATGTGTCCCAACCACCGATGGCGCGCACTTCGAGGAATTCTTCCAGTCCCCATTCGCCACCTTCGCGACCATTACCAGATTGCTTCATGCCACCGAAAGGTGAGCCAGCGCTTCTGCCAACACCGTTGATATCCACCATGCCACTGCGCAATTGGCGGGCAACGCGGTGTGCTTTTTCTTGGTCAGAGGTCTGAATGTAATTGGTCAGGCCATAATCTGTGTCATTTGCAATCGCGACTGCTTCTTCTTCGCTATCAAACGCCATCAAAGAGATAACCGGACCGAAGACCTCTTCGCGCATAATGCGCATGTCATTGTTACAATCAGCAAAAACGGTTGGCTTCACAAAGAAACCACGGTTCATGCCATTCGGGCGACCAACACCACCAGCAACCAGTTTCGCGCCTTCATCAATGCCGATCTGAATGAGGTCTTGAACCTTATTAAACTGCATCTCAGAAACAAGCGGACCAATGTGACGGCCCTCTTCTGACGACAGATTGACAGCTGTTGCATCAGCCGCAGCCGTCGCTTCTTCAACCGCTTGATCGTAGCGCGACCGCTCAACCAGCATTCTGGTTGGCGCGTTACAGGATTGGCCCGTGTTGTTGAAGCAACGGGCAATGCCCTGCTGCACGGCTTTGTCGCTTGCATCAGCAAAAATCAAATTCGCACCCTTGCCACCAAGCTCCAAGCTAATGCGCTTGATTGTATCAGCACCAGCAATGCTGATTGCTTTACCCGCACGGGTTGAACCAGTGAAGCTGATCATTTCTAAATCTGGATGGTTAGAAAGCTGTGAGCCAACACCTGGGCCGTCACCATTGACGAGGTTGTAAACGCCAGCTGGAACGCCTGCTTCATCCATAATTTCCGTGAATAGCATCGCAGACAAAGGGGATTGCTCAGACGGTTTCAAAACCATCGTACAACCCGTAGCCAACGCTGGAATAACCTTCAAGCAAATCTGGTTCATCGGCCAGTTCCAAGGTGTGATCAAACCACAAACCCCGATTGGCTCATAAATAATCTTGTCGTTTGGCGTGTTAGGTCTGAGTTCGCGCTCAAATTCAAATTCTTTCAAGGCCTCAATAAATGCCTGAATGTGAAAGCTACCCGTGCCAGATTGCATCTGCTTAGACATAACAATCGGCGCGCCCATCTCGCGAGAGATCACGGCACCCATTTCATCAGAGCGCTTGAGATAAATTGCTAAAATGCTTTCAAGAAGCTCAAGCCGTTCTGCCTTGGAGGTCAAACGCCATTTTGGAAAGGCAGCGTTCGCCGCCGCAACAGCCGCATTGGTATCTGCTTCACCACCCAGAGAGATCGTCGCAAACGCCTCTTCGGTCGAAGGGTCGATGACGTCCATATCCGTTCCAGACAATGGAGCAACCCATTGGCCATTAATGTAAAAATTGCGGGCATCTTGCATAGCCATCTCCTTGAAATAATCAAAGCCGCCAAATTGTTCGCGGCCCTTAGCCATTCCTCTTGTTCTGGAATGGATTCGTTTGGTTGTTGGTGGCAGACAATGAACCTGATTATTCTATTTGTCCATCGCCAAATTTACCGAATTGATGAGACAGTTTTCAAACCACGGCCACGCTTTTGAAGCTGTCTTATTGACGATCAAATAAGCGCGACGCTCAAAGGTGGGCGCTTTGTCCAATATATAAATTGCACCGCTGGCAATGTGAGGTCGCGCTAAACGTAGGGGCAAATAGGCGCTTCCCCCTTCGCTCAACAAATATTCAAGCCCCAATGTGGCAGAACCGAAGCTAATGCGAGAGGTGTTTGCGTCAGCAAAAGTTGCGGCATGTACACGACCAAACTCTTCGCCTGCCTCAACGAAGAAATATTTCGGATCAAAAGTAATCGGGCTATCTTTTTGCGTAGAGACTAGAACCAGTTGGTCATCCAAACTTTGAACAATTTCTTGTTCCTGTCCCACATTGGAAGAATGGGTGATGGCAAAATCAACCAACCCGTTATCCATCCACCCCCTCATATCAACCGAACTGCCTTGCCAAACCGACAGAGCCACTTGCGGCACTTCACGACGGATATAATCGAAAAACGCGTTACCCAATGCAGGCCACAAATCTGGATGGCACCCAATATTACAAACCGTACTCAAAGCATCAGGCAGTGAAGTCTCTTGGCGTGCTTGCCGCCATAGATTGGTGATGGTGCTGGCATAACGCTGAAAGCGAACACCTGCCGCAGTGAGTGACACGCCAGATTTCTGCCGATTGATCAAGCTTTGCCCAATCTCGCTTTCCAATGATTTCAATCGCGCAGTTACCGTTGATTGCGTGACATTCAATTGCTCCGATGCCTTTATAAGGCTACCAGTTTCTATAATCGCTAAGAAGGTGCGTAGTTCGTTGAGTTGCATGATCTACAATTCGAATTTTTTGAATTAAACAATCGAAATAATTCGTTTTTCAATATCATAGAATTCACATACTCTGCAAGAGAACGGGGCACATTGAGCCTGTTGAAAGGAAAAGAAGTGACACGCCAAGATTTCATTCAAGCCATGCGCGCCGTCGCTCATAGTGTAACAGTTGTCACCACAAATGGTGCGGCTGGTCGGCACGGCGCGACAGTTTCAGCCTTTTGTTCCGTTTCTGCTGATCCGCCCACTGTTTTGGTATGTTTGAACGCAAACTCGCGCATTGGGGACTTGGTGAAAGAAAACGGCGCCTTCACCGTTAATGTCTTGCCAGAGGGAAGCGAGGCCATCGCCAAACGCTTTGCAGGCATGGATGACGGCCAATTAACTGATAGATTTGACGGTATAAGTCTTACCGATGCTGTGGTTCCAGAAATCGTCGGGTCAACAACTTTTAGATGCCAATTAGAGCAATTCGTCCTGTCTGGCAGCCACATGATTGCGATAGGCTCAGTAAAAGCCTCCACAATCGCCGGAAAACTGCCACTCACCTATTGTGATGGCAACTATCAAATGCTCCAGAAAAAGACAGAAGAGGCTTAAGATGACTGACATCCAATCTTTTGACATGTTGATTGATGGAGAATGGGTCCAGGCGTCAAACGGCCAGACTTTTGAAAGCTCCAATCCGGCAACGAATGCCGTATGGGCAACCGTACCAGAAGCGACAGAGGCAGATGTTAACCGCGCCGTTGCTGCCGCCAAGAATGCGCTAGAGGGTGAATGGGGTGCAATGACCCCAACGGCACGGGGCAAGTGTTTGCACCGGTTGGGCGATCTTCTTGCTGCAAACTCTGAAGAACTTGGCCGCATTGAGACCCAAGACACCGGCAAGATGTTTAAGGAAACTGCGTGGCAAGCCACCTATATCGCCGAATACCTGCATTTTTATGGTGGTGCTGCTGATAAAATTCACGGTGAGACGCTGCCAATCGACAAACCGGATATGTTTGTTTTCACCGCCCGCGAACCGCTGGGCGTGATTGCGGCGATCGTGCCGTGGAATAGTCAAATGTTCTTAAGCGCCACGAAAATTGGCCCAGCATTAGCTGCTGGCAATACCATCGTGTTGAAAGCATCCGAGCAAGCATCAGCGCCGCTGTTGGCCTTTGGCAAATTGGTCGAACAAGCAGGCATTCCAAACGGCGTGATCAACATCATCACAGGCCACGGCGATCCTTGTGGCCGCGCCCTCACCTCACACCCAGATGTTGCCCGTGTTGCGTTTACTGGCGGACCGCAATCCGCCAAACACATCATTCGCAATTCAGCTGAAAATTTTGCGGAAGTATCCTTAGAACTCGGCGGTAAATCACCTTTCATCGTGTTTGATGATGCAGACCTTGATAGTGCCGTGAATGGCTCTGTCGCTGGCATTTTCGGTGCGACGGGCCAAAGTTGCGTCGCGGGCTCCCGCCTTTACCTCCATGAAGACATCGCCGATGCATTTTTGGAAAAAATGATCGCCATTGCCAAGAACATCAAAATCGGTGATCCGCAGGCGGATGAAACCGAGATGGGGCCGCTTTGCACGCAAGGCCAGGTCGACCATATTCAAGAGCAAGTCGCACTCGCTGAAAAAGAAGGCGGCACAGTGCTCACAGGCGGGAAACAGCCCGACCTTGATGGCATGTTTTATGAACCAACCATCATCGAATGCCCGCGCCAAGATATGACCATTGTGGATACAGAATTGTTTGGCCCTGTCCTAGCCGTCCAGCGCTTCAAGACTGAAGACGAAGTGGTGCAGCTTGCCAACGACACCAAGCACGGATTGGCTGCTGGCATCTTCACCCGCGACAGCGCTCGTTCGCTTCGCATGTCTAAGAAGGTCCAAGCGGGCATCGTTTGGGTCAACACCTACCGCGTAATTTCACCTATCGCTGAATTTGGCGGCATGAAGCACAGTGGCTATGGCCGCGAAGCAGGTCTGCAAGCGCTTTATGACTACACAAGACCAAAAACCGTTTGGATGAACCTATCAGACGATCCAATCGCTAATCCCTTTAAAATGCGCTAGCCGCCAAAAAATAAAAGCCGAGGAGGACCAATCATGAGATTTCAAATTGCCATCAATCTGGAACGTATGAATGCTGAAACTGACATGCGAGAGGTCCGCGACCACACGCTTGAAATGGTACAAATGGCGGATGCTGCCGGATTTGAAATTGCATGGGCGGCAGAACACCATGCCGTCGAGATGACCATCGCGCCAAACCCGTTTCAGCTGATGACATGGTGGGGTGACCATACGAACAATATCCGCCTTGGGTGCGGTGTGGCGAATGCCTCTTATTGGCATCCAATTAACATTGCTGGTGAAGCAGCAATGGTTGACCTTCTATCAGGTGGCCGCTTGGAGATGGGCCTTGGTTCTGGCGCTTATCAGCGTGAGTTCGACCGCATGAAACCGGGACTACAACAGCCAGATTCATGGCGCTATATGCAAGAAATGCTGCCGCTTGTTCGCAAGCTTTGGAAAGGCGACGTAGAGCACAAGGGCGATTATTGGGAATTTCCAACATCAACCTCTTGCCCAAAACCATTGCAAGATGAAGTGCCTATCTGGGTTGCGGCTCGTTCACCAATCACCTTTGATTATGCGGTCGCCAATGATTGCAACATCATGTGCTGGCCTCTCACTATGCCGTTTTCGGAAGCGGAAAAATATCGTGTTCAATTGGATGAATCGATCGCAAAAGCTGGCGGCACATGGAACCGTACCTTCGCACTGATGCGTCACACTGCCCTTTATGCCAATGAGGCAGACCGCGAACATTCTATCTCGTCCGTCCGCCACGTGCTTGGCCAGTTTGGTAATTTGATGATGAAAAAAGGCGAAGTCCACAATGGTTTTCCCGATCAAGTGCCGTTGGAAGAGTTCGACGGCAATGTGCGTGTTGAACCAAATATGCTTGAAGAAAATTTGATGTTCGGTTCGCCTGATACGGTGATTGAGAAAATCAAAAAATATGAAAATATCGGTGTGGATGCCTTCATCTATTATGCCTCAATGGGTCTTGATCGTGACGTGCAAAAACGTTCGCTCAAACTCTTCATTGATGAAGTTATGCCCGCCTTTGCTTAAATACCTGTCTGGAGACACCTAATGGCCGTAGAAATTCGCCGCACTCTTTTGAATATCCAAACCACCTTGCACGAGGAAGACCGCGCTGTCGCAGAGCCAACAAAGCTCGTGGCCGCAATGGCAATCATCAAAAACCCTTGGGCGGGACAAGGCTATGTTGAAGACCTTCGCCCTGCAACCCGCGAAACGGGACCGGTGATTGGCAAATTGCTAACCGACATGATCCTGGATGTAACAGGCGACAAACTGGAAGGCTACGGCAAAGCATCACTTGTTGGTATGGGCGGCTCATTAGAACACGCACAAGCCCTCACCCACACGCTTTATTTCGGCAATCAATACCGAGAAGCCGTGGATGCAAAATCGTATCTCGTCTTCGCCAACACACGCGGCGGTGCTGGCACCTCTTTGGTGATCCCACTGATGGATAAAGACGATGGCGGACGCCGTTCGCATTATCAAACCATCCACCTCAGCATTCCAGATGCACCAGCAGAAGATGAAATGGTGATCGCCCTTGGCGCCTCCGTGGGCGGCCATCCGCATCACCGTATCGGTAACCGCTATGAAGACCTCAAAGAAATGGGGCACGACGTCGATAATCCAGCAGGCGTTTAAGCGGGTGGCGACAAAGCGCACAGTAGATGGAACAGCTTATGAGGTGATCGGCCATGTCGATCATCCATCTTTGGTGTTGATTCATGGTCTGGGCCTTTGTCGCCACATTTTTGATGATTTTATTGAGGCATGGTCGAAAGATTATCAGCTCATCCTCTATGATCTATATGGCCACGGCGAAAGCGCGCCACCGCCTGAGACTGCATCGCTGAAAGTCTATTCAGATCAAATCGCGCATTTGCTTGACCATTTAAACAATCAAACCGCCAGCCTCATTGGCTTTTCCATTGGCGGCATGATCAACCGGCGCTTCGCTTTTGATCATGGCGAGCGGCTTGATAACCTCGTCATTCTCAACTCCCCGCATGATCGCGGCGAAGAAGCGCAATTGGCCGTTGAAGAACGCGCGGCAAAAGTGCGTGAAGAAGGCCCGACCGCAACGCTTGATGCAGCCTTGAAGCGCTGGTTCACGCCTGAGTATTTAAACGCGGGAGATGGTGTCGCGAAAGTGCGGGCATGGCGCGATCTTGCAGACGCTGAAAGCTATGCACAGGCTGCTTGGGTCTTGGCCAATGGTGTGCGTGAATTGATCAATCCCGAGCCACCAATCACCAAACCAACCCTCGTGATGACGTGCGAAAACGACACCGGCAGCAACCCGCAAATGAGCCATGATATTGCGGCTGAAATTGCGGGCAGCGAAACGATTATCGTTGATCACCTACAACATTTAGGCTTGATGGAAAGGCCTGATCTGTTCATCGAACCCGTATTAGAATTTTTGAAATCAAACAATGCCCTTCGCATTGCGTGACAAGACATCCAGTACCTTACGAAAAGTCGCAAGCTCTTCCGAACTGAGGCCAGCGACCAGTTCAGCATTAAGCGCATCCCCGTCTTTGGTCAGGTCGTGATAGGCTTGCTCCCCTGCCTTTGATAAGATCAAATGCTCAGCCCGTCGGTCTTGCTCACTGATTGAGCGGTTGAGCCAGCGCTTATTTTCAAGGGCGACAACAGCGCGCGAGACTTTGGTTTTATGCAGGCTTGCCCGTTCGCATATATCCTTAGCCGTCAATTGGCCGAACTCACCAAGGTGAGCCAAGACCCGCCATTCCGTGCGGCTTATCCCATATTTTTTACGATACACAGACTGGAACCCAAGACTTGTCACCTCCGCCGCTTGATTGAGGGCGTAAGGCCAAAATTCTTGTAGTTGAAACGGTCCGGTTTTATTTCCCGACATCTAAACAACCCTGCTTGATAGTTACAAAACATATTGTTACATTTGAAACTAATATATCAAAAGCGCTTTATTGCAAAGGACCAAAGATGCTCAATAAGCCAGCTTATATGCCCGGTTTTGGCAATGATTTTGAAACCGAAAGTTTGGAAGGTGCGTTACCGCAAGGTCAAAACAGCCCGCAAAATTGCGCTTATGGCCTATATGCAGAGCAACTATCAGGCTCACCCTTCACAGCACCACGCGGCACCAATGAGCGGTCATGGCTCTACCGTATTCGACCCAGCGTGAAACACACCAAGGCTTTCACCCAAATTGAAAAGTCAGACTGGAAATCCGCGGACGCAAACGCCAAGAATGCTTTGCCCCTTGGCCAATATCGCTGGGATCCGCTGGATCTTCCAGCAACGCCTACCAATTTCCTAGACGGCATCAAGACTATTACCGTTGCAGGAGATACCACATCTCAAACCGGCATGGCCTCCCATGCCTATTTATTTGATGCGGATATGGTGGATGATTACTTTTTCAACGCTGATGGCGAGATGCTGATTGTGCCGCAGATCGGGCGTTTGGAAATCTTCACTGAGATGGGCATCATTGAACTTGAACCATCAGAAATTGCGGTTCTGCCGCGTGGCATCATGTTCAAAGTCTCAACGCCTGATGAAAGTGCACGCGGTTATATTTGCGAAAATTACGGCGCGAAGCTCACCCTGCCTGATCGCGGCCCCATCGGCGCGAACTGTCTTGCTAATCCGCGAGATTTCAAAACCCCCGTGGCCGCTTATGAAGACAAAGACGGCACTCAATGCCGCCTAACCGTGAAATGGTGCGGCACTTTCCACGAGACATTAATCGAGCATTCCCCGCTTGATGTGGTGGCATGGCACGGCAATTACGCGCCGTACAAATATGACCTTCGCACCTTCTCCCCTGTGGGGGCCATCCTATTCGACCATCCTGACCCATCCATCTTCACAGTGCTTACTGCACCAACCGATGAAGCAGGCACGGCGAATGTTGATTTCGTTATCTTCCCACCGCGTTGGTTGGTGGCAGAACACACCTTCCGCCCACCTTGGTATC
>CAZKKW010000104.1:0-9027 GCA_964553335.1 uncultured Hyphomicrobiales bacterium
TGATATGAAAAGAAATTTACAAAAAAACTTCATTAATATCAATATCTAACAGATTATAATTTCATTTTGTAAATTTAGAAGTCATATTCTTTGTTAGGAATTGTCATTTTTGACAAAACTTTACATTTTCCAAGCGAAAGCCGCGCACTGAGCAACGGGTCAATCATGCGGATCGCAAAACGCAAGCAAAGGAGCATCATTATGCAAGCGAAAGCAAAAGTTAAAGAAAGAGCAGAAGAGCAAGTTGAACTTTTAGACGATGAGCAAGCAACAGCAATTAGAATGCTTGCCAATGAAGTTCACCGATTGAACCAATCTGTCGTTCGCGCGGTTGAAGCAGGTGTTTCTGTGGAACTGATCCGCACGGCGCGCCATCACAGTAACGGTGGCACTTGGGGCGACCTTGTGGTGCCGATTATTAAGCAGAACTAAGCTTAAAGGTAATTGAAATTAAATGAAAAAAGGCGGTTTGTTATCAGCCGCCTTTTTTGATTCTCTCAAATGATATTGTGTCGCTTTACTGGGCCAAAACCCGTTCATTTGGGAATGTCACATGTATCAACGTGCCATAGTCTACCCGCGAGTTGATAATGAACTTGGCACGGTTTGCTTCAACCAATGCTTTGGTCAACGGAAGCCCAAGGCCGGTGCCTGCGCTTTTGCTATGGGTTTCGGTGCCGACCTGACGGAAAGGTTCAAGCGCAACCTCCAAATCTTCTGCGCTCATGCCAACACCCGTGTCACGAACACGCATACTCACTTCACCATTTTCTTCCAATGCTGTTGAAACGATCACTTGCCCGCCAGATCTGGTAAATTTCACAGCGTTTGACAAGAGATTGAGCGCGATTTGTCTGATTGAGCGGGCATCAGCGACGACATTTGGCAGCTCTTCTTCCAAACTTGTACGAATGATAATGCGGTCTTTGTTCGCATCTGGCTGCATAATCGCCACAGCTTCGCGGATCAGATCGTTAAGCTGTACGGAGGCGAAGGTGAGATCGAGTTTACCTGCTTCAATTTTGGATAGATCCAAAAGGTCGTTCACAAGGCTGATGAGGTGCTCACCAGAATTATGAATATCGCGAGCATATCCCAAATAGCGTGGGTTTTGCATGGAACCAAAGCGCTCTTCCATCATCACTTCAGAAAACCCAATGATGGCGTTTAAGGGTGTGCGAATTTCGTGGCTCACTTTGGCAAGGAAGTCGGATTTTTGCGCGTTGGCATTTTCAGCAATGCGGCGGCTTTCAATTAGCTCCTCTTCAGCGCGTTTCCACTGAGTGATATCACGCAACACAGCGCAATAACCTTTGTTTTCCTGGTCGTCATCATTGTCCAATTTACCAATGGTCATGAACAGCGGCATCAAACCACCATTCGCTTCACGACCAATCACCTCACGCCCGTCATTCAAAACACTAGCAACGCCATTGCTTGAAAGACCATCAAGATAATCACTAACCGAGCGTTGGCTTTCTTCTGCAAAAAGGGATGAGAAACTAAAGTTACGTAGTTCGCGGCGGTCTCTCCCGAACAAAGCTTCAGCACTCGCATTGGCGTGGATAACATCACCCAAATTATCAACGATGATAATGCCATCGGACGCGATATCCATCACGTCGGTGGATTGCCCGATAAGCTTGGATATTTTGCTTTCGTCGCTTTGTGGTTCATCAGAATGCTCAAGATGAGCTGATAAAGTGAGCAACAAAGCTTGTTCGCCTTGCCAGTCGCCAGATTGTAAACGAACATCGACACTGGCCGTTGAACCGTCGGCCATTTTGGCGCGAACCACTTGTGTCATTGGTTCTTCTTGCTCATCTGCATTCACAACCAGTCGCTTGAACATGTCCTGTTCTTCACTGGCGTCAGCTGTGATTTCAGGTTTGAACAGCGTATTGACGCCACCGTTTTCAATCAGCTCGTCGATTGAATTGTAACCGAGGAAATCAAGCACTGCCTGATTGGCAAAAAGCACATTGCGTTGCCTTGAAACGATGAGGCCGAGTGGCAAACGATTTAAGATTGCGTGCGGCTCATCATTGGTTGACCCGGTCGCCTCGTTTTGCTCGGGTGTATCCGCTGTTAAAGGTGATTTTGGCTGAAAATTGTGCTCTTGACCGGCATCATCGCCTTTGGCTCCACTTTCGGCGTCGTTTGCGGCAATGTCTTTGGAGGCGGAAGATTTTTTCAGTTTTTTATAGCCCAAAATAGCCGCGGCCCCAGCACCTAACCCTTTAGCGATTTTGGTTGCAGGTTTGTCACTTTTTGCGTCTTGCGTATCAGCATTCTCATCAAGCAAGTCTGCTGCGCGATCGTCGACAGATTTGTTGCTGTCCTTGGTTGTGGTTGATCCTTCAATGGCGCTAGCAGCAGCCAAATCAATACTTTCTTTTGCGGTTTTTTTATCGTTTGAAGGGCTGTCACTATCGGTTGGTTTTTGACCGTCCTTGTTTTCAATCTCAGTACTTAAAACATCAGCAATTTGCTTGAAAGTTTTTTGCTCTGGCTTGCTCAAATTACCGTTTTGAGTTTCGTCTTCACTCACGTCTTTTATGCTGCGACCACTGCCATGCAATCGGATGATATTGTCATCGTCATTTGCTGAGGCTTGGTCTGAAAGGTGAACCACGCTATCGCGGGGATTGTCATCTCCTTCGCCGTCTTGGTCCTCTAGTTCTGCACGAAAACGTTCTGCATCATCCTCACCTTCGTCAGAAGGCTTTCTCCAATAGATGTCTTGCCCATCGCCATTCGCATCGTCATTTGTTGGTTCCTTAACGTCTGCATCTTTCTCGCCCGCGCCTTGCTCATCGCCTGGCAATGGGGTTGTTGCAACGAAGGTTTCCCATTCCTCGTCAGCATTATCGCTAACGTCCGTTTCTTCTGCAATGACCAGCGCATCGAGTTCTGGATGAACGGCGATATTTTCCCAGTCCATTGTTCCAAAACCTCTAAAGCCTTGGAATAATCTATTGCGGTCAAATACAGGCATAGCTGTGAGTGAAATTGGGACGCGTTGAGGTGCGTCTTCGTCAGCCCCAGCCTCATTGAGCGGCCAGTAGCTGGTTTCAGTCCAAATTGCTTGACCTTTAAGGTGTCGGGCAATTTTTCCTCCAGCATCCAGCTTCTTCGTCCGCGCAAGGTCGCTCCAATTTGAGCCCACATAGGCATCATCGCTGGTGCCCATGGCCTTGTGAAATTCTGGCGAGAGTGATTTCAAGTTGCTATCGAGGTCAAACTCAAACAGAAAGCGGGTTGGCTTTTCATCCGTATTTGTTGTTTCGTTGGCAACTAAGTCTGCGCTGTTTTCTGCTTGTTCATCACTTTGGGTTTCGTCGTTTCCGTTACTATCTGAGCTGAGCGCTTCGCCTGAGCTAACTGCAACCCCTGCTGTGATACCTGCTGCTGTAGCGCCAATGTCGATCGACGTGTCGTTATTATCATTATCATCGGCTTCTGACATAGCGTCTTCAGCAGGAGCAGAAACTTGTTCTTCTTGCTCTTCTTGTTTTGGCGTTTCAGTAACGACCTCTTCAACTACGTCGTCTTCGGATGCAACGATTGTTTCTTCGTCAGCATCAGCCTGTTCGATAATTGCAAAGATTGAGGTGAGTGAGCCCTTCTTTTTGCGCTGGGCGTAGCCAATAAGTGCTTGCGAGCTATCTTTTAACGGGATAGAGGCAACATCGCGTTTTTCCAACAATTGAGCCAAATCGCGCAGATCGCTCTTGCTCACATCTGCGTCGCGGAACTCATTGGATTCTTGCAGGCTCTCACCATCTTCTGACAGCAAGGCCACAGAAAGTTCGCTGCGTGAAAATAGCTTGATGAAACGCAACGCATTTTTCTTGTGGTCGTTCTCGTCAAATTTCTTTTCTGGCGCATCAACTTCCACCAATACACCCGTTGTTCCATCGTTCAATTGAAGGTGGGTCAGTTCAGCATTAACCGACACAGCCTTCATGCCACGCAAAAATTTCATCTTACGGGAAATTGTCTTGTTAAAGTTTTTGCTTTTGCCTAACCGATTGATCTCAATGGATGCAGGCGAAATTCTTCTGAATGAACGTGAAAGCAAGTCGGACATAGACTTGGTTCCAAAAAAACGACAGCCCGCTTCATTCGCCCACAAAAGACGGTCACCTTCAGGTGCCCAGAGCCAAGCCGGATTCTCGTTGAACAATGCCTTTGAAACTTTGTGGTTCGTGAGAGCGATGCCGAATGTTTTTGTAGGATTGTTCATTGTTCATTCCTTGCTGTCGCAGTCGCCTATAAAATAAATCCGGCGGTAAAGGGCTATTTCCAAGGTTTTCATAGCCTTTCATCAAGCATTTGGTCCAGCTTTCGCCTATGAATCAAGTCATTTCTGTTTATATTTGGTTAACTTTGTGGTGTTGAGAGAGGGTTATGGCAACAAAAATGCTGCATTGCACAAAAATATGTTGCAATGCGATATAAGTGTGTTATATAGGGAGACAAGAAGATGGTTCTGCGGACCCATCGCTCTCCCAAGGTTTCACTTATTTCATTTTTTTGCACAGGAACACACCATGGCAACCGCTAAAACAAAAGCAGCTCCAAAAACTGCAACACCAAAAACATCAGCAACTGACGCATTTGCGTTCCCAACACCGTCTTTTGACGCTTTCGGCCCAGCTTTCCAAGGCATGGCAGACGAGAGCCTTGCTAAAGGCAAAGAAGCTTTTGAAAAATTCACATCTGCTTCTGAAGAAGCTAAAGAAGTGTTGGAAACAACTTTCGATAAGACACGAGACAGCGTGATTGAACTTAACGAGAAAACAATGAGTGTTGCAGAAACAAATTCTAAAGCGGCATTTGATCATGCGAAAGAAGTAATGGCTGTGAAAAATTTCGCAGATGCGTTCGAATTGCAAACAGCTTTCGTTAAAAAGCAACTGAGCGTTTTCCAAGATCAGGCGCAAGCGTTTCAGGAAATAACAGCGAAAGTAGCTCAAGATACGACTGAGCCTTACAAAGCTGCGTTTGAAAAATCATTGAATGCTTTTAAACCTGCGTAATTGCTTCGCGCAATAATAGGTTTTATGAAGGCTCCGCTCACAAGCGGGGCCTTTTCTTTTAAGGCTGTTCGGCGCTTTTGTGAATTTTCCCAAGAAAAGTGCTTGAAATGGAAGTCAATTGCGCTTAGTCCAAGAGCCAATGTGCAGTCGTAGCTCAGTTGGTTAGAGCGTCGGCTTGTGGCGCCGAAGGCCGGTGGTTCGAATCCACCCGACTGTACCATCTTCATTTCATTTTTCGATTAAGCCTAAAACAGACTGCCCTGATTATCATTAGGCGTTGTCTTTGGCTTACTAGCTTTTGGTTTTGAAGGTGTTGGGGTAGGCTTTGAAGCTGATCCCGTGCCGGCTACCATCTCAGCGTGACCATCAGCCAATTGAACGCTGTAACCAGCGCCAGCGGTGATGCCTTTAACCGATCGAACAGGCGCGTTGTTTGCGTCACGAACCAACGCGAAGCCACGCGCAAGCACGCTTTCGTATGACACCAGTTTCAAAACACCTGCGATCCGTTCAAACGATGCACGGCGTCTGTCTTGTAAGGTGGTTGTTGCACGGTCTGCTCGGGCGCGCAGTTGCGCCAACTGTGTTTGATGGTTCTCGACCTTGCGAAGAAGCGTGTTTGGTGTCAGGCGTGAACTGGCGGATGTAAGCTGGTTGCGCCCAACATTTGCCCGTTGGCGTAAAGCCGCCGCCGCCTTGCCGCTTTGCTCGGTGAGCCGCCGCCGCGCAATATCAAGCGATTGCACAAGTGTGTTGATGGAAAGCCGTCCTTGTGACGCGGTCAACCGACTTCGATAATCCCGCATCGTTCCATCAATCGAACGAGGAAGGCGGCCCGTTGCTTCATCAAGCCGTTGTCTTGGTAGGGCAAGCAGGGATGACAGGGAAGGCAGCGCACGAGAAAGACCACGCAGGCTGTTCTTCTGGTTTTCAAGATTGCGACCAACAGCACCCTTGTTGCGTCGATCTAAATCATCAATCGCCGCCAAAAGGTCAGCCCGCACAGGAACCGCCATTTCAGCCGCCCCCGTTGGCGTTGGTGCGCGTTGGTCACTGGCGTAATCGATCAGCGTCCAGTCGGTCTCATGGCCAACAGCTGAAATCAGCGGGATGTCACTTTCAGCCGCAGCCCGCACAACCGCCTCATCATTAAAGCCCCATAAGTCTTCAAGCGAACCACCACCGCGTGCCACAATCAAAAGATCCGGTTTGGCTAATCCATTGGACCCATCAAAGGCATTAAACCCACGAATGGCATTTGCCACTTCATTGCCGCATGTTTCACCCTGCACCCGTGCGGGCCATAACAGCACATGGGTTGGAAAGCGATCATCAAGGCGGTGCATAATGTCGCGGATGACGGCACCTGTTGGTGAGGTGATCACGCCGATGACTTTTGGCAGATAGGGCAGAAGTTGCTTGCGGGCGGGATCAAACAATCCTTCTGCCGTGAGCTTACGTTTGCGCTCCTCAAGCAAAGCCATCAAAGCGCCAACACCGGCAGGCTCTAGGGATTCGATGACGATTTGATATTTTGACGAGCCGGGATAGGTGGTGACTTTGCCTGTTGCAATCACCTCCAAACCTTCTTCAGGCTTCACCTTCAGCTTGTTGAAGACACCTTTCCAGATCACCGCCTCAATGCGAGATTTCTCGTCCTTTAATGAAAAATAAGCGTGGCCTGATCCGTGCTGTCCGCGAAAGCCAGATATTTCGCCACGCACACGCACATAGCCATAGGCATCCTCAACCGTTTTCTTTACGGCGCGGGAAATTTCCGAGACGGTAAATTCGCTCGCATTGCTATTGGCGTTTTCGCTCATTGTATCTTTCATGATTCAGCGCTATTCCTGCCAGTATGGCGCGCTACAACTACAAAATGCAACGGCTCTACATTGATCATCCACTAATGGATGGTGGTGAGGTCGTGCTTGATAAAAATCAATCAAATTACTTGGTCAATGTGCTTCGCATGAGCGTGGGCGCAGAATTATTGGTCTTTAACGGCAAAGACGGTGAATGGTTAGCCGTGCTTGAAGGCGCATCCAAGAAAGCGGCAAGCCTGAGGATAAAACAACAGGTCCGTCCGCAGCCTGAAGCCTCCGCACTCAGCTATTACTTCGCGCCGCTAAAACATGCACGGCTTGATTACATGGTGCAAAAGGCGGTTGAGATGGGGGCAGGGCGTCTTTGTCCCGTGTTCACAGATCACACGCAGGTCAATCGCCTAAACCTTGAGCGGATGCGCGCAAATGCTGTTGAGGCGGCGGAACAATGTGGAATTTTATCTATTCCTATTGTGGAAGAACCAACCAAGTTACAGCCTTTGATCGAAGGTTGGTCAAATGATGATGTTCTTGTTTTCTGTGATGAAAGCGAAGAAGGCGATAATCCAATCACGCTTTTGCAAGGTGTTGCCGCTCGCAACATCGGTGTGTTGATTGGGCCGGAAGGTGGATTTAGTGAGAACGAACGCACGCTTTTAAAAGCTCAAACCTTTGTGAAAACCATACCTCTTGGCCCACGTATATTGCGGGCTGATACCGCCGCTGTTGCAGCCCTTGCTGTGGTGCAAGCCACCATTGGTGACTGGGTTTTAACGGATGACTAAATTGTTTTGAACAATCAGTTAAACAGTTTGCGCTTTCCAAATGCGTCAAATTGTGGTTATCGGTTTTGAACTAAATGATTCAGATAGCGTTCTAAAACCCTATCGTTGAGGAACTTGGAGTTTTGCGATGGCACGCGATGTAGTTGATGAAACGCCGATTGAGGGCGTGGCAGAACTCGCAAACTGGATTGCAGAAGGGTGTAAGCCAGAAGCAGATTTTCGTATTGGCACAGAACACGAGAAATTTGGTTTCCGTCCAAACACCAATCAGCCTATTCCCTATGAAGGGCCAGATGGCATTGAGGCGCTTTTAACCTCCATGCAAGCACTGCTTGATTGGGAGCCAATCGTTGATGATGGCCGCATCATTGGCCTTGCTGCAAAAAGCGGCGGTGGCGCGATCTCAATCGAGCCAGGCGGGCAGTTCGAATTGTCTGGTGCGCCGCTTGAGACAATTCACGACACTTGCAAAGAAGCACATACTCATTTGATGCATGTTCGAAAATGTGCCGATGACCTCAATATTAGTTTTCTAGGTGTTGGCTCATCGCCCATTTGGTCGTTTGATGAAACACCAAAAATGCCAAAATCGCGCTACGATATTATGCGCAATTATATGCCTAAGGTCGGCACTCGTGGCCTTGATATGATGCACCGTACATGCACCATTCAAGTGAACCTCGATTTCTCCTCAGAAGTGGACATGATCAAGAAGATGCAAGTCTCGATTGCCTTGCAGCCGATCGCGACTGCTTTATTTGCAAATTCTCCGTTCTTAGATGGCAAGCCAACGGGCTGTCTGTCTGAGCGTTCTGAAATTTGGAAAGACACCGACAACAACCGTGCAGGCATGTTGCCTTTCGTTTTTGATAAAGGTTTCGGTTTTGACGCCTACGTGCAATATGCCCTCGACGTGCCGATGTATTTCTTGAAACGCGGTGACGACTATCACGATGTAACTGGCACCACATTTCGTCAGTTCATGGATGGTGCGTTGAAAAACACGGTACCACAAGGCTTCCCGATGATGGGCGACTGGGTGAACCATTTGGGTACGATCTTCCCAGAAGTGCGTCTTAAACGCTTTTTGGAAATGCGCGGGGCAGATGGTGGCCCATGGCGCGGTATTTGCGCGCTCCCCGCTTTTTGGGTTGGGTTGCTTTATAATCAAACAGCACTCGATGCGGCCTACGATCTCATATCGGATTGGACGACTGAAGAGATGCAGGCATTGCGCGATGCAGTGTCGATTGACGGTTTGCAAGCAACGCTCAAAGGCCGCACGGTTCATGAGATAGCGAAGGAAGTTGTTGGCTTGTCGCGTGAAGGTTTGAAATCACGCGAACGTTTAAGTGATACAGGTCTTGATGA
>CAZKKW010000105.1:0-1412 GCA_964553335.1 uncultured Hyphomicrobiales bacterium
GATTGGGCTAAATTGGGTTTGATAAATAAAGCGTCTGTAAGAAAGAGCTTCGTATGCGGGTTAGCACTCGGTGTGAGTTTGCTTGCTGGTTGTGCTGTGCTTGCCCCGTCAGCACCGCCATCTGTTTTTGATCTTGCATTGGGCGGTGATGTCACTTCAACGTCTGGTTCAACACGTAGTCAGATTTTGATTACCGAACCGAAGGTTCTAACGTCTCTGGATAATGATCGTATCGTTATTAAACCAAACTCTGCCCAAATCGCTTTCTTTGGTGATGTGCGTTGGAGCGATCGTGTGCCACGTCTGGTTCAGCTTTATCTTAGCCGTGCATTTTCTGAAACAAATGGCGCACGTGCTGTTGGATTGCCAGGCGATGGTTTGATTATTGATCACCAGTTGCTGTTTGATTTGCGTGCATTTCAAATCGAACCGTCAGCTAATGGCTTTAACGCGCATGTGGAAATTGCTGTTCGGATTTTGAATGATAAGAATGGTCGCGTGATTGCTAGTAGAACATTTTCAGCCATTCAACCGTCAGTGGATGATGCCGAGAAGGCAGTTGCAGCGCTGAACGGTGCTTTGGATGCTGTGGCAGCTGATTTGATTGCTTGGGTTTACGGTAAAATTTAAACCTGCGCTGTTAAATTAGCTTTTCGATTAAGAATCAAAAAAGGCGGTGCTTGCGGGCACCGCCTTTTCTTGTTTCTGAACTATTTCGCCTAACTGAAGCGATTTATTGCTTGCGCAAAGATCGTGTAAACGCGACCTGTGTCCGAGTTCAGATATGTTTCTGACTGACGATTGTCAGGATCGTTTTTCGATACTTCCAAAATCAGAACTTCGAAGTCTGCAACATAGCGATCAATGCTTGCAGCAAAGTCTGCGTTTGATGTGTAGAGACGTTTGATCTCGTCACTTAGTTCGCGACTTTCTAACGTTCTCAAGCGACGTGTAAAGACATTTCTTTCACCACGTTGGTAACGTTCCCAAAGTTCAACAGCGCCGTCGCGATCAATCGCACGAGTGATGTCGACTGATAGTGAGTATAGCGAATCTATAATGTGTTCTGATGAACGTTCAAATGATGCGCCTGCGTTAAATGGTTGTGCTTGTGCAGGCGCGGGTGTTGCGCTCGTATTTTCATCGGTTGATGCACGACGCAACAAGTCTTTGACCCAACCGCCTTCTTGAGATGGAACAGGTCTTGTTTGAGGTGTAACTTGTGGAGTTGGCGCTTCTGCACGAGGTGCAAAAGCTGGCGTTTCAGGCGCGCGTACTGGTTCAGGCTGCGGCGCTGTTACAACTGGCGTTGGCGCAACGGGTGCAGGTGGAGTAGGAGCCGCTACGATGGGTGCTGGTTGTGGAGCGCGAGCAATTGGTTCTGGTTCAGGGGCCTTTGCAACTTGTGCAGG
>CAZKKW010000105.1:1512-6171 GCA_964553335.1 uncultured Hyphomicrobiales bacterium
GCGCCACAGGCTCTGGTGTTGCTTCGACGGGAGCTGATAATACGGGTGCAACTACTGCTGTTACTGGTGTTGAAACAGCTTGTTGAGGCACGGATGTTGTGTGGCGGTCACGTTGTGTGTTGACGATATCTGTTAGATCGTTAAGTGCACGAACCTGATCGCTGACCAAGCGACGCATTGCTGCTGTGCTTTCTTTGGTCTCTTCAGGAAGATCAAACACGCCGCGTTTGATTTCTGATCGTGTTGCCTGCAAGTCACTTTGGATAGAGTGAGCAACACGGCGCATTTCTTCCGAGGCAGCAGAGAAGCGTTCTGTTGCTTCAGTTACCGCTGCGTTCAATTGAACATTGGCGCCAGCACGTAGCTCATCAAGTTGATTTGCCACGTCACGCGCTGCTTGTTGCGCTGTCGTTGAAAGCCCTGCACTTACCATTGTAGCACGGTCTTCGGCTTGCTTGATTGTATCAGCCATCAAGTTTGCAAACGAACGCATTAGTTCTTCAATGTCTGAGCTCTTTGTTACAAGACCTTGCGATAAGATTTCGATTGTACGATGACGATCATCCAATGTTCCGTCGAGATTATTACCTGCATTGATCAACATAGAAGCTGCATTTGTAAGAGCTTCACTTTGACCATCAAAGCGGGAGGCCAAGGCAGATGTGTCGCGGATGGTGAGTTCTGAGACTTCACGCAATTTCGCAATTTCGCCAGCCAGTTGCTGATTTGCTTCATCAGTTTGACCAACAGCTTGCGCCACTGCATTACGAATTTCGACTGAACGATGTGTGAGGCCTGTCTCAATGGTGGCAAGGTTTTGATCTGCTGTTGCTAAGACTGTTCTAAGATCATCATTGGTTTGACCAATGCGTGCAAGAACTGTGTTTACGTCCCCAATTTGATGGGTAAGTTCGTCAACAACACGACTACCTTGGGCTTGCATAGCATCCACAACTGCGGCACTGGTGCGCGTAAGTGCATTTGAAATTTCGTCAGACTTTTCGTCCAACTGGTTGATGACGCTGCCGCCATCTTGATTGATAATCGTTGCTAGTGATTGTGTGCGTTCGCGCAACATTGCTTCAATATCGGTTGCATGGCGCACTAATGTTTCTTCCGAAAGTGCAGTGCTTGCACGTAGTGTTTGTTCCAGGCGGGTTGTTGATTGTTCAATGGTTTCAGCTGATTCACCCGCACGCATGCGGATGCCATCACTTAAGCCACCGAGTGCTGTAAGGAGCGTTTGACCGGCTTCGTGGGTTTTAGAGGCAAACAGACTTGCGGCCTGATCGGCTGCTGCTGTGAAGTTCTCGCTAGAGTTTGTTGATAGATCAAGGATACGCTGATGCGCGTTTTCCGTGTCACTTATCAATTGGTCAGCCATTGGCGCAAATTGGTCTTCGACGAGCGTTTTGATGAGACCAGCTTTTTCGTCAAGCGATCCTGTTAATTGATCAACTTTATCGGCAAGGTCGACATTGATTGCATCAACTTGGGCCCCAAGTGCGTTGGTTACATTTTCAGCTTGGGTTGTCAGCGTGTCACCAACAGAGCTTAAACGCGCTTCGATCCCTGTGTTTAATTCCTCTTGTCCAGTTGTGAAAGTGTCCGCTAATTCGCGTGTGCGCTCAATAAGCGTTTCGCTGATTTGGCGACCGCGGCTATCAAGTGCTTCGTCGATTGTTTTGACACGTTCGCCAATCTCTCCGGATATTTCGTCTGATTTTGCTTTGAAACTTTCTGCTGCTGAATCCAAACGGCCTTGTAGATCATCAGAAAGAGTACCAGCGCGGGTCGCAAAATTGTCACTCACGCTCGAGAAGCGCGTTTCAATTGCACCAGAAACTTCATCTAGGCGTGTTTCCAATGCGCCATCAATCTCGCTGAGGCGTTTAGTGAATACTTCGTCCATTTCGCCAACACGTTCGCTCAACATTGTTGCAAGGCTTTGACCTTTTGTGTCGACAACTTCATCTAGTTGAATGAGACGTGTATCGATGCCATCGCGGAGGCTTTTCGACTTCTCGTCAATGTTAGAAAGCAATTCAAGGCCGGATGCTGCGAGCGCACGATTGAGGGTTTCACCGCGCGTATCCAGAGCAGTTGAAAGTTGATTACCAACATTTGTAATTTGCTCGCTAACAGAAACGCTACTTTCTTCGAATTTAGCATTAATCTTGTCAGTTGTCCCATCAATGCTGTCCATCAACGATACAGACCGTGTTTCAATAAGTTTCGCGATTGCCTCGCCAGTAGTATTGATCCGCTGTGCCAATTCGCCGCCGTCTTTCACAACCAGTGTTTCGATGCGGTCGGTGATCGTGGTTATGTCTGATGACAGATCCTCGCCGCGCGTCGTGATTGATGTCGCTAGATTGTTGGTAACCTCTTCAAAGCGTTCTGTGACTTCAGTGCTGCGAAGCGAAAGGTCGACCATCATTGCATTGGTCGACGTTTTTAATTCGTCGCTAATGCCACTGGCTTGCGAAGCAATGGATGCCGTGATCGCTTGGCCTGTTGATTGGAGCGCTTCGGTGAAAGAAGAACTTTGTTGAGTGAGATTTGTTGTAATCTCTTCACCTGTATTGGATAAAGTTGCCGTAATTTTCTGAGACCGTTCCGTCAAGGCGTCACGAAGCGCATTGCCAACTTCGGCGAGATTGGATGCAACTTCAGTACCTTTAGAATTGAGGGTCTCAGTTACCTGGCCACTGACATCAGTGAGGTTTGAAACGATAGCATCGCCTTTTTCAGTAAGGCTTTCAGTTACTTCACTTGTAATGTTTGTAATGGTTGAAACAATTTCGTCGCCTTTAGAGGTCAAGTTGCTTGATACTTCATCACTGATTTTTGTTAGTTGCCCAACAGTCTCAGAGCCGCTTGTGTTCAAGCGTTCTAGCATTTGATCACTTTCACGGGTGAGGGATGAAACAAGTGTTTCACCAGCCATGCCGAGGTCTATCGTCATCTGGGATGTTTTGTCCGTGATGGATGAGCTGATGTCATCACCCATTGAACGAACATTGTCAGCAATGCCTGTAAGGTTGGCTGTCACTTTCTCGCCGACAGCTAAAATATCAGAACTTAAATCTTCTTTTGCCGCACCGAGGGACGAGCCAACACGATCAGCATTGTTGATGATTGCTTCACGTTGGCTGGATAGTTCATCAATCAACCCGCGAATGCGTAATTCGTTGTCTGAGTAAGAACGCTCCAGTGACATCATTTCGTTGTGGACGAGAACTTCCAGTTCACCAGCACGCGCAAGAACGCGTTCAACGCCGTCACCCATAGCAGCCACCTCACGGCGCACAGCCTGACCAACACGCACAATACTGTCTGTTGCGATGTCTTCAGGTTCAGCAAGTCTAAGGGCGACTTCTGACATAGAGCTTGCAGCAAGGCGCATTTCCTGCGCACGCCAGACTAAGAAACCCATGATAAAGAAGAACAAGATTGGAACGATTGTTGCCACGAGCCACATCACAGCTGAAGGCTGATTGACTAAGGCGATCAAGTCATCGGTTGATTTCCCATCAACATCGAAAAATTTATAACCCAAGAACCCAGCGCCAGCTAACCATGCAAGCGAGATAAAGAGCGCAAACCAAAATGGACTGGATGAAGGGCGTTTGTGCAAGCTGTAAACGAGATTGCCGAGTGAACGGCGGTCGTCATTGGCAGGGTCTTTCTTGGCTGAGGCAGCCAAGGTTGCATTTTCGACCGGCGGGGCTTTTCTCATGCCATCATTATCACTCAACTCACCGTCGAGATCTAAATCATCCGTTGATGTCTCTTCAGGGCCGCCAAAATCGAGTTTTAGGGCTTCTTCTACAGCGTCAATTGCGGCTTTTGCCGGATCTGCAGCTTTTTTGGACTTCGCCATCTTTATACGCCTTACGCAACGATTATCAAAACCAAAATGGTATATAATGAAGGGTGTTTAGCAAAATTGGAGATAAAAGTCATACTTTGTAGAAATTGTTGGTTAAAGCAAGTAAGCGCTATTGGCTATATTTGCCCCCGCAACTCTATAAATCAGACCTATCCCTGTATTTTAACTAACTCCGCATAGGGCACATTAACGCTTTGTTAAGCTTTTGAAAACTCCTACAGCCATTTGTGCATAATTGTTCAGGTTTATGGTTAATAACTCTGCGGATTAAATCGCCTGAAAGGTACTTATTCCTTCGGCTTTAACCATTGATATACCATAGGAAACGGAACTTTGCTTAAGTTGAGATGTTTCGTCGCTTAGTTAAGCCAACATTAGGTGAAAGGTGCGACCCTTACTCTCAGGGAAGTTTTAAAAGGTGTGGTAATATGGGGTCCGTTGTAGCTCTCAAGGTAGAAGCAGAAACTGCGCTGCAAAGCGCGTCTCGTCCTATTGATTTGGTTCATTTGGCAAGGCAAACATTGGGCGATCGTTCGCTTGAGCAGGAAGTGCTGCGTTTGTTTTTGACACAAATGGAAGTTTATATGGACCGTGTTGAAAATGCGAAGACTTATGAAGAACGCTTTGCGGCTTCGCATACCATAAAGGGTTCAGCGCGAAACATTGGTGCTTGGAATGTTGCAGATGTTGCAGCTCATCTTGAAAGTGCAGCTGAGGACGAAATTAACGCAGATGTTAAAGCGCTAAAATTAGCCCTTGATGAG